>JBKPFG010000087.1:0-3168 GCA_046728735.1 Actinomycetota bacterium | reverse complement strand
CTTCGGCTCGCTGCGGAACGCCCTTCGCGAAGCCGGCTTCGATGTTCCGGTCGGCGAGGAGCGCCTCGAGCGCGCCGTCGAGGACGGCGTTCGCCTTGCGCGACGCCTAAGGCGCCTGCCGCGCTTTGCGGACTGGGCCGCAGCACGCCGGCGCGACCCCAGGCTCGCGAGCGAATGGCAGGTCTACCGGCTCGCAGGTGGGCGCCGCGGGGCCTGGACGACCTTCCAGTACCTCGTCCGCAGCCGGCTCGTGGAGGAAGGAGCTTCCGTGAGCGACGATGGACGCGTCAGCGTCCGGCAGCAGCCGTCGCGAGCGCCGCGAGGCGCGCGAGGCAGAACTGGTGCTGCTCGGGGGCGCGCACGGCGGGGAGCGGCTTTTCCGTGAAGCTCCGGTCGGGCTCGAACGCTTCGCTGCGCACGAGCTTGCCGTCTACGGCGGCGCCCAGCGTGCCCTCGGCGAGCTCGCGCTTGCGCAGCCGCAACTGCGCGTAGCCCTCGACCAGCTCGAGGGCGCTCTTCGTCGAGGCGAAGAAGAGCTCGTGGCGTCCCTCGCCGATCCAGAGCGGGCGGCCGATACCGCGGGCGAGGAAGAGCACTTCCGGGTCGCGCTCGTCCAGCCAGGCCGTCGCCATCGATCCGTACAGCCGCTCGAAGGCCTTCGCCCGGCTGCGCTCTCGCTCGGCGAGCGCGAAGATGGCTTCGGAGTCGACGGTCATCTCGGTCTCGGCCCGTTCGAAGCCGTACTTGCTGAAGATCTCCTCGTCGTTCCTGATGATCCCGTTGTGAATGCCGACCACGGAGCCGTGGCGAATGGGATGGTTGTTGGCGTTCAGCGAGGGATGGCCCTTCGTGTAGTCGCGCACGTGGACGAGGACCTGCGTTGCCTCAGCGGGGACCGAGATCGCTTCGAGCAGCTCGCTCGCTCCCGCCCGACGCTTGTGCACCTGGATGTCGAGCGCCGGGCCCCGGAAGCAGTAGCCGGCCGCGTCCGCTCCCCGCTCGGAGATCGCGGCCATCAAGGTTTGCGCAGAAAGAGTGGGGTCGACAGCGCTTTCGCGATTAAGGCTGTATCCGGCGATCCCGCACAAGACGAAGCTCCACTCTAACAATCGTCCCTGCTGACCCCGGACACGATCCCTCAACACGGTGGTGGGGTCTCAAGCCACCATGGCCAGAGGCCGATAGGGCATGAGTGGGACGGCCTGTCCGCAGACTGCCTTCGCCTGAGCCTGATCCGCTTCCCGGAGAAGACGAGGAGACGAAGCTCGAGCTCGTACCCGGGGAGGGGACGCTCGATGCTCCGGTGGAGGAGGAGGACGAGGAGGAGCGCGCGGAGCGCCGGGCCGCTGCGACGACCCAGGATCCGCTCAAGCTCTACGTGCGCCAGATCGGCGACGGGCCGCTCCTGACACCGGCTGAGGAGCGCGAGCTCGCGAGGCGCAAAGACGAGGGGGACGAGGCTGCCAAGCGGCGGCTGATCGAATCCAACCTCCGGCTTGTCATGTCGATCACCCGCAACTACGTCAACTCGGGGGTCCCGCTCCTCGATCTGATCCAGGAGGGGAACCTGGGCCTCATCCGGGCGGTCGAGAAGTTCGACTACAAGATGGGCTACAAGCTCTCGACGTACGCGACCTGGTGGATCCGTCAGGCGGTGACGAGGGCGATCGCCGACCAGGGCCGCACGATTCGCCTCCCCGTGCACGTCGTCGACCAGGTGCGCCGCGTCATGCGCGCGCGCCGCATCCTCACCCAGAAGCTCAATCGCGAGCCGCTGATCGAGGAGATCGCCAAGGAGAGCGGCTTCGAGGTCAAGCGAGTCCGCGAGTTGCTCGACCTCGTCGAGGATCCGGTCAGCCTGGAGACGCCAGTCGGTGACGGCGACTCCATGTACGGCGACATGATCGAGGACGTCAACTCTGAGAGACCGGACGAGTCGCTTGCCGAAATGCTTCGCAGCGCCGAGCTCCAGACCGCGCTCGCACAGCTCTCCGAGCGCATGCGTCACGTGCTCGAGCTTCGCTTCGGCCTCACAGGAGCCGTCCCCAAGACCCTCGAAGAGGTCGGCGCCGAGCTCGGCGTGACCCGCGAGCGCGTCCGCCAGCTCGAGTCGAGGGCACTGCGGGAGCTGCAGGCGGCAGCGCCCGATCTTCGCCTTTATCTGCGCGCCGAGTAACGCCGGCCCCGACCGGTAGCGTTCGGCGAATGTTCGTCGACGTCCACTCGCACGTGGTCCCGTCCGGGGACGACGGAGCGCGCAGCGAGGAGGAGGGGCTCGATCTCTGTCGCGGAGCCGTCGAGGCGGCAACCTCCGTCCTCTACGCGACGCCCCACGTTTGGCCGATGCTTCCGCTCACCCCCGAGCGGGAGGAAGCCGTGTGTGCCGCGCACGCGGGGATGGCGCCCCGAGCCGCCCGGCTCGGGCTCGACCTCCAGCTCGGTTTCGAGCTCACCCCGACCGCGGCGCTCCTCGACGAGGATCCGCACCGCTACCGGCTCGGCAGTCTCCCCGCCGTGCTCATGGAAGTCCCTTTCCACGGCTCTCTAAGCCTCGCTGAGAGCCTCGCAGAGCACATCCAGGGCTGCGGGCTGATCCCGGTGATCGCGCATCCCGAGCGATCTGAGGCCGTGGGCGCCGATCCGGGCCTTGCAACCGGCCTGCACGAGCGTGGCTGGCTGCTCCAGGTCAACGCGACGAGCCTGCTCGGCTACCACGGTGCGGAGATCGAGGCGCTGGCCTGGGATCTCCTCGCAGACGGCGTCTTCGACCTCGTTGCCTCGGATGGCCACCGGAGCGCCCGGCCGCCACAGCTTCGCGAAGCGTTTCGCGCGGTGCAGGCCAGACTGGGGGAGAGGGCGGTCGCCCTCTTCGACGGACGAGCTCTACCTGCTCGCGACCGCGTCGATCTCGCGGAGCGACGCTAGCCGCGAGAGCGACTCGATCTCGATCTGGCGCACCCGTTCGCGGGTGATGCCGAGCCGCCGGCCGATGTGCTCGAGCGTGTGCGGCTCCTCGCCGCGGAGGCCGTAGCGGAGCTCGAGGACCCGGCGGTCGCGCTCCGGGAGCGATTCGAGAGCGCGATCGAGAGCTTCTTTCTGCAGGCGGCGCTCGGTCTCTTCCTCCGGAAGCGGTTCCTCGCCGGCCACGAGGTCCCCGAAGACGGCGTC
>JBKPFG010000165.1:0-3476 GCA_046728735.1 Actinomycetota bacterium | reverse complement strand
GGATCGTCTTGGCGCCCCACGGGTAGTAGCGCCTGATGATGAGGCTCGTCTCGTCGCAGGCGATCTTGCCGTCGTCGTAGAGCATCGCCTCATTCACAAAGGTGGCGTGGCCGGGGCTTAGCCCCAACCAGGTTGGAGCTCGGTCTGCACCCTGGTCTCCGCGGAACTACCGTCGGAATAGTGGGCGATAAAACGAACCGGAACGGTCACCGGATTGCCCCCCGCCCAGTAGTCGTTCGGCCCGTCGGGAGTGACGTGCAGCGGCCCGGGCGAGGAGAGGCCAGCCGGGTGGAGGTGGCCCTCGAAGTACCTTCCCTGCCCCTTACGCTCCGCGCTGTCGGGACGTATTGCCATCGCAACCGGCTTACCCCCAATCCATGCCTCCAGTGCGATGGCCGGGGCCGACAACCCGACGGCTAGCCCGACCCGGTCACACGTGATCACGTTCGACTCGCCGCGGCAGCTCACGCCAAGGTGCACGCCAAGGTGCGGCGGCTGGGCAAGGATAGGAGTGGCCGCAGTCCGTGCGGCCGTAAGTCCCTCGGCGGCAGGCTCACGACCGCCCTCACCACCGCAGGCGGCGAGTGCAATCGACAGCGATGCGAAGAGCGCCGGAACCCTCACCCCTGCGATACGGCGCGATGCTCTCGGGAAGTCCCGCCGGGGTCGCAACGGGAGCGAGTAGCGGCTGTCAAGCTCGTGGACCCGAAAAGACCGCACAGACGTAGTGGACCCAGGATGAGGTTTGCTCTTGCTGTCGTCGCGCTCGCGCTCGCAGGTGTCGTTGCCGCCTGCTCGGCGAGAGGCGACGAGGAAGCTGGGCGTACTTTCTCCCAGGCGCCTCGAGGGACGGTGCTCGGAATCGTCTGGCAGGAGGACGACAGCACCCTTCTCCGCCGGCTCAGTCGGACCTCGCTCGCGCCGTCCTCACAGCCGGTGAAGCTCGGGCACAACGGCGGAGCTTGGAGCTTCTCGCCGGACGAATCCTTAGTCGCCCTGGCGGGCGCCGCACCGCTCGAAATTCGCATCGTCGACATCCGCCGCATGCGTCTCGACAAGGTCCTGCCGCTCCCGCGCGACTTCGCCCGCCCGGCGGAGGAGCCGGCTGTCACCTCTCTCGCCTGGCCAACGGAACGGCGCATTCTCGCCCTCGTCGAGTGGGGTGCGTGGAGTCATGCCCTCGTCGTCATCGATCCGTTCGAACGCCGAATCGTCTCGCGTGAGACGATCGAGGGGACGCTTGTCGCGCTAGCCAGGACGCACGACGGTCTCGCTCTCCTGCTCGCGCCCATCGGCAGCATCGGCCCAGCGAGGTTGCTCCTGGTCGACAGCGCCGGCGACCAACGCTCGATCGCGCTTGCCGACGTACCCGCCGGGCTTGAGACGATCGACCCGCAACGCTCCGCCCAGCGCCTCGCGATTCCAGGGCTCGCGGTCGATCCCACGGGAGGACGCGCGCTCGTCGTTCCCGCGGCGGGGCCGGTGGCCGAGGTCGATCTCGCCAGCGGACGAGTGGGCTACCACGACGTGCACGAGCCCGTCTCGCTGCTCGGCCGCCTGCGGAACTGGCTCGAGCCCGCAGCGGAGGCGAAGACGGCAGAGGGCCCGGAGAGGCAGGCGCTGTGGGTTGGCGAACACCTCGTCGCCGTGTCCGGCCAGGACATCCACCAAACGGCGAAGGGCGCTGAGCAGACAACGCCAGCCGGACTCGCGCTCATCGACGTTCGCCGATGGACGAAACGGATCCTCGACGAGCACGCAAGCCAGTTCTCCTTCTCGGCGGGAGCGCTTCTCGCGTATGGAACTACCTGGGCCGACGCGACCGAGGAGAGGGGCATGGGCCTGACGGGGTACGGCCTCGACGGCCAAGAGCGCTTCCATCTCTTCGAAAACGAGCCGATCTACTTCGTTGAGACGGCTGGGCCGTACGCCTACGTCTGGCGAGGCGGCCAGTCACCGGTCGCAGTCGACCTTCGCTCGGGCAAAGTCAGCGGCGAACTCGATCGCTACCGGGGAAACGACCTTCCGACACTCGTGGTGCCGGGAGCTCAGCTAGCGAATTAGGGACCGGCGACTTTTCGGCCACCGGCTACTCGTAGGTCAGGCTGCTCGGCGCGCCTCCCATGGACCGCAAGCAACTCCCAGCGGCCCTCGACGCGCTGAAAGGAACCAGGGCGGGTGCCACTTTCGGCTGCCAGCCATCGGACGCGCTCGGGTCTAGCGCGACCAGCGGAGCGCGTACAGAACGCGCCGCACGCGAGATCGATGAGTTTCGTGGTCCCGGTGTCCGGGAGACCGTCTTGCGTCGTCCAAGGTAGGAGCAGCAACTCGCTCGGTCGTCGGGCGTCATCGGCATTTTCGCTTGCTGGGGGCCTGCCCAGGTTTAAGCCCGTATCGGAAGGGGACCGGGGCCGTAGCTCGGATCGATCCAATTTCGCCTTGTGCGACGACGGTGGCGGCGAGGGGAGGCTTCTGGCCGCATCGGGGGTCATAGCGGAACGTTGCGATCATCTCCTCGTCGGGGTGTATTTGGCCCGCGTACTGCCCGGGCGGTGCGACAGAAGTAGGGACACGGTCGCCTCTTCGATCAACGACCGTCGCGGTGACCGTGAGGTGTCCGACATCGCAAGGCGGGGTGCCGCGGAGCCTCAGGGCGGCGACATGGACGAAGAATCCGGAGGCGCGGATGGACAATGAGAGCCGCCGCAAATCGCAAAGCGGCGTCGCTGTCATCGACGCCGGAGCCGCGTGGGCGCGTGGGCTCGACCCACGGTTCTTGACCGCAGCGATAATGGCAACGACCGCGATCGCACATACGCCAGCCGCCACAGCCCAGGTCGTTAGCCGGCGGCTCCGCATGCGGCATTTCTACGCCTCGCGCGCCCAGGCGACAAGTGCCTTCGACGGACCCACCAGGGCGCCGCGCCGGGGTTCCCGAAGACGCGGGCTGTTCCTAATCGTCCTAGGAATCAGATGCGGAACGAGGAGCTAGGCGCCGTTGCGATCGGGGTTGCTCTCGGACTCGCGTGCGTCATCGCGCTCCTCGTGGTCATCGGCAGTCTCTGATCGCGAGCCCTGAAGCAAGCGCCGGACGACGCTGGCGAGCAGTTTCCGCGGGCGAGCGCTGGCCGTATCGAGCGCCGTCGGCATCGCCAGTCGCCCGTCTTGAGAGGCAGATCTCGTGCAGCGTGTACGCCTTCTTCAGATCCCACTCTCCCATGGGTGCTCATCGGCACTGCACCCGAACGCCAGATACGGGGACGCGTCGGCGTTGATCATGCGGGCAGGTGCGTCGGATTCCCATTCGTGGCGTTCCATGTAGACCGTCTGCTTCATGCGGGGGTCGATTGCGAAGACGAACGGCTTCATCCGTCGATAGAAGGCGAAGACCTCGTCGCTGGACGTTCGGCGCAGCTCATCCACCGCATCCTCGCCAGCTCGCACTCCTTCCCAGAGCTGTGCGTAGAGGGGTTTCC
>JBKPFG010000273.1:0-6526 GCA_046728735.1 Actinomycetota bacterium | reverse complement strand
GGTGATGACTCTTCGCGAAGGCGCAGGCATCTACGCCCCGAGCGGCGACCTTCTCCAAACCGGCGAGCGGCTCGAGCAGCCTGGCCTAGCGAGAGCCCTCGAGCTCGTCCGGGACGAGGGGGCGCGAACGTTCTACACAGGGACGATCGCAGGAGAGCTCCGTCGGATCATGGACGAGAGGAGCGGCCCCGTCACCGCAGACGACCTTCAGGCGTACGAGCCGCGCTGGCGGGAGCCCCTCGAAGCCTCGTTCCTCGGCCTGAGGGTGCTGACGCGCGGAGGCCTCTCGAATCTCGCAGCGACCATGAATGCCCTTCCTACCCTGCGGGGGCTGAGCCCGGCCGAACGCGCGCTCACGCTGGCGGAGGTGCTCGTCGCCCGGCCGTACACCGGCCACGGAGAACGAATCGGCGATACGACGAACCTCGTGACGGCCGATCCCGAGGGGAACGCGTGCGTTCTCACCACCAGCCTCGGCCTGGGCTCGGGCGACTTCCTGCCCGGACTCGACATCCACCTGAACAGCATGCTGGGCGAGGTCGATCTGCAGGTACAACCGCTCGTGCCTGGGGCACGGATGGAGAGCATGATGTCGCCGACGCTCATCCTGGACGGCCCAGAGCTGGCCATCGCAGCCGGCTCCGCGGGTGGCACGCGCCTGCGTCCCGCTCTCGTGCAGGTGCTGAGTGGGATCCTCGACGAGGGGCTAACGCTGCAGGAGGCCGTCGAGCGGCCGCGGCTCCACTCCGCCCGCCGGATCGTGCGGGTCGAGCCCGGCTTCGAGGAGGAGACGCTCAGCGCACTCGAAGAAGCCGGCTACGAGGTCCGGCGCTTCAGCACGATCCACCACTACTTCGGGGGCGTCAGCCTGATTTCCAGAAGCGGCGGGGCAGCGGATCCCCGGCGGAGCGGATCCGCGCGAGCTCTTCCCTGAGGCTTTCCTCGTCCGGAACCCAGCCGACGTAGCTGCAGCGTGGGCAGCCGGGGTTGGACTGGGAGGTCCCACCGCCGTCCGGTTTCGGGTAGACGGCCCCGCAACCGAGGCACCGAACCGTCGATATGGACGACAACGCTTGCATGCCTTAGGAAAGACGCTCGAAACAGGTTAAAACTTGCGCGAGGCGGGCCGTTGGGCCCGCTGCGCGGCCTCGACATCTGCGGAAATCTGCTCGACCAATTCCTGTTCGCTCGCGAACGCGCGTTCGTCGCGCAGGCGCTCCCAGAGCTCGAGCCGCAGCCTCTCGCCGTAGATGTCGCCCTCGAAGTCGAGGAGGAAAGCCTCGATTCGCCGCTCGCTGCCACCGTAGTGGGGGTTGACGCCGATGGAGGCAGCCGCCCGGTGCCCGAGCGCCGAGCCCGCGTAGATGCCGTGTGCCGGCACGAGCAGCCCGGGTTCGACGGAGATGTTGGCGGTGGGAAACCCGAGCGTGCCACCGCGCTGATCGCCCGTGACGACGACCCCCTCAACCTCGTGAGGCCTTCCCAGCAAGGCGGCGGCTCCCACGACGTCTCCCTGGCGGAGGAGCTCGCGGATCCGCGTGGACGAAACCCCCTCGACCAGCTCGACGAGGCGCACGTCGAGCCCGAGGTCTCGGAGAAGCTCTATGTCGCCGCGGCGTGCCTTGCCGAAGCGGAAGCCCTCGGATGCGACAACTACCCGGGCGCCGAGCGGCTCCAAAACCTCGCGGACGAACTCTTCTGGCTCGAGCCGCGAGAGCTCGGGGGTGAATTCGAGCACGAGCAGCTCGTCCGGTCCGATCTCCTCGATCAGCTCGATGCGCCGTTCGAGGGTCGTGACGAGCTCGACGTCGTAACCGAGGACCCGCCGTGGATGCGGATCGAAGGTGACCACCGTCGAGCGCGGCCCGACTGCCAGCGCGGCTTCGATCGCGGCGCGGTGGCCCCGGTGCACTCCGTCGAAGGTGCCGATCGCGATCGCGCGCTCGGCCACCTCCAGCTCGGCCGCGGAGCGCACGACCCTCACGTTGCTTCCTCCGGGAGGTCGCGCAGCCCAGGGATCGGCGAGGGCAGTAGCCAGAGGACTCCGGCGAGGGCTGCAACCGACGAGAGCCAGAGCGCCGGGCGGAGGCCCAGAGCCGACCCGAGCGCCCCTCCGAGGAGCGAGCCGAGGGGCCTGATGCCCCAGTTGACGAAGTTGAAGGCTCCGGTCGTGCGCGAGCGGAGCCGGTCCGGGGTGAGAGCCGTCATGAAGGCGCTCGCGTTGATGTCGAGGATCATGACGCCTAGGCCCGAGAGGAATTCGGCGGCGAATAGCATGCCGAGCACGGCGGGCCGCGGTCCCTCCGCCAGAGGGACGAGAAGGAGCGGGAGCGGAAAGAGCACCATGCCGAGGATGAAGGCTGGACCGAGACCGATCCGCCGGCCCAGCCTTCCGGCCACGACGGCGCCCAGGAGCCCTCCGCAGGCGCCCGCGCCGAGCACGAGCCCGAGCGTCCCTGCCCTGATTCCCAGCTCGTCGGTCGCATAGAGGAGAAAGAGCGCCCAGAAGGCGTAGTTGAAGAAGTTCAGCGTCGCCGTTCCGAAGAGCGCGGGCCGCAGGATCGAGTTGCGGAAGAGAAACGCGAGGCCCTCCTTGACCTCGTCCCAGGCCCTGGTCGTGCGCGGCTCGAGCGGAGGCTCGGGCGCCTCCAGGCGGCCGAGGAACAGGGCCGAGCTGACGAACGAGATGGCGTCCGCGAGCAGTGCGGCGGGCGCGCTCAGGAGCTGCACGAGCGCGCCCCCGACGCTCGGACCGGCGATGTACGAAAAGGACCGGCTTCCGTGCAAGAGGGAGTTCGCCTCGATGTATCCCTCGCGCTCGACGACGGCCACGTAGAGCGTCATGTACGAGATGTCGAAGAGCACCGCGAGCGTCCCCGTTCCGAACGCGACGATGTAGAGCTGCGTGAAAGTGAGCGAGTCGAACGCGTACGTGAGCGGGATGCTGGCGAGCAGGGCGGCCCTGCCCACGTCGGCGAGGATCATCACTTGCCGGCGCTTGGCCACTCGCTCGAGCCACACTCCCGCGGGAAGCGAGAAGAAGAGATGTGGCAGGAGCGCCGCCGCCCCGAGGTAGCCCATCTCGGCAGCGTTCGCATCGAGCACGAGCACTGCTGTGAGCGGCAGCGCGATGAACGTGATCTGGTCACCGAAGAGCGAGACCGTCTGGCCGAGCCAGAGCCTGCGGAAGTTGGCCTCGCGGAGAAGCGTCACGGAACCGGCAGGACGGTCTCGGGCCTGAGGGTCACACCGTCCCCCTGGGCCACGGCGACGAGCTCACCGTCGTGGTGGAGGGCGACGGTGCCTTCCCCGCTTCCCGGCAGAGGGCGGCCATGGCGGATGAGCTCTGCCTCCTCCACGGTCAGGGCCCGTTCGGGGAGCGTGACCAGCGCGGCGAGGGGCGGCAGCACCAGCTCGTCGTCGGCGTCCTCGACCCTGAACGGGCCCACGGCGGTGCGCCTGATCGTGCGGCAATGGCCGCCGAGCGCATCGGCGATCGCCCGCACGTAGGTCCCGCTGGAGACGTTGAGATCGAGCTCGACGAGCGGAGGGGCGTAGCGGCGGATGCGCAGGGCGTGAACGGTCGAGCGCCTGGTCGGCATCTCGACCGAGACACCCCGTCGCTGGAGGCGATAGGCGCGCTGGCCCTCGATCTTGACCGCCGAGGCCTGAGGGACGGTGAGCTCGAGGTCTCCCTCGAGCGATTCGATGAGCTCCTTCGGGGCGATCTCGGTGCTCTCGAGCACGTCCCCCTCCCCATCTCCTGTCGTCGTGCGCAACCCGAGCCGGATCTCGGTCTCGTAGCGCTTGTCGAGGCCGACGAGGTAGCGGGCGAGCCGCGTCGAGGGGCCGAGGAGCACCAGGAGGAGCCCGCTCGCCTGCGGGTCGAGGGTGCCTGCGTGTCCCGCTTTGGCTCTGTAGCGCGATCGCAGCTTCTTGACGATGTCGAAGGAGGACGGCCCAACGGGCTTGTCCACCAGGACGAGCCCGTTCAAGCTGACGCCCCTGGGCGGCGGGCACCGCCGGGCAAAGCCCGTCTTTGCCCCACCTGTCGCCGCTCGCGGCAGGATTGCTCACTCGCGGTCCCTCGCCGTACTCGGGTTGTACTGTCTCGGGCCCGCTCGCTCACATCCTTTGCGAGGGACGCCCCAGAGACGTGAGAAGGCCTCAAGTCGGAGGTGTTCCGTTGACCTGAGCGAGGTACTCCCGGCGAATGAACTCGGTGATCTCGTCCACCGAGGACTCGCTCGAGAAGCCCGCGGCCATCTGGTGGCCGCCGCCGCCGCTCTTCCTCGCGATCTCCGAGACGTCGATTCCCTCGGTAGTCGTGCGCAGGCTGACGCGACGGGTGGGCCCGTTCTGGGTGGGCGGCTCGCGGATGAGGGCGGCGATCTCGGCGCCCTCGACCGCGCGCAGGAAGTCGATGATCCCCTCTGAGTAGGGCTCTTCGGCCGCGGCGGCGTCGAAGTCCTCCCGCTCGAGATGGGAGACGATGACGCGGCCGCCCTCGAAGACCTGAGCGTGCTCGAGCGCCCTGGCGATCAGCTTCAGCTTGGCGAAGGCGACGTTCTCGTAGATTCCCTGGAAGACGCGGTGCACGTCGGCCCCCGCCTCGACGAGCTCGGCCGCGAGCCGCAGGGCCTTCGCGGTCGTGTTCGCGTACTGGAAGCGCCCGGTGTCGGTGACGATCGCGATGTAGAGCGCCTCCGCGATCTCCGGAGTCAGCTGGACGCCGAGCTCGGCGATCAGCCCGCGCAGGATCTCCCCGGTCGACGAGGCACCCGCCTCGATGTGATTCAGCTGCCCGAAGCGCGAGTTGTCGTGGTGGTGGTCGATGTCGATGACGAGCGGGGCATTCTCGATCAGAGACGGGTCCGGCCCGAGCCGGCGCTCGTTCGCGCAGTCGACAGCTAGGAGGACGCGCTCGCGCGCATCGGCGGGGGGGCTGCGGAGGAGCTCGCCGAGGTCCATGAACTGGTACTCGCGCGGAAGCGGCGTCTCGCCGGCGAGATAGATGACGACGTCCTTGCCCAGCTGCTCGAGCACGAGCTTCGTGGCCACAAGCGATCCGAGGGCGTCGCCGTCCGGATTCTCGTGGGTCGTCACGAGGAACCGGTCGTGGTCGCGGATCGCCTCCGCGATCGTCCGCAGATCAGTCTGGGTCGTGTTGGTCTGGCGCGAGCTCATCGATGAGTCTTGAGAGCCGTACGCCCCTCTCTATCGTCGGATCGTACTCGAAGGTCAATTGTGGAGTCCGCTTGAGACGAAGCTCACGGTTGACGCGGCTCTGGAGGACTCCGTGAGAGGACTGTAGCCCGTCCAGCGTGGCTGCGCGCTTCCGCTCCGCGCCGAGCACGCTCACGTAGACGGTGGCCTGGCGCAGATCGGGGCTCGTCTCGACGCCCGTGACGGTGACGAAACCGATGCGCGGATCCTTCAGCTCGCCGATCCCCTCCGAGAGCACCTCCCGCAGCGCCTCGTTGACCCGTCTCATGCGCTCAGGCATGCTCTCGCCCCTTGGCCGGCGGGCGGCTGCACCTGGCGAAGCCCGGCTACGCCTGGCGCTTGACCTCGCTGGCTGCAGGATGCTGCGCGCGCTCCCCCTCGCCGTACCACCTCGCACTGTCTCGGGGTCGCGCGCTTGGCTCCCTTGCCAGCGAGGACCCAATGTGCCGAGGACAGTCGAGTTCTGGGCATCAGTCGAGCGTGACGATCTCCCGCTCAACAGGCCCGAGCTCGAAGACCTGGCCGCCCAGGAAGCGCTCGGCGCCGTCGAGCAGCCCGACGAGCTCGTTGTGCCCGCGCGCGACACACGCGAGCGTGAGCCGGGCGCGCTGCCAGACGTCGTGGTGGTCGACCTCCGCCACCGAGGCGCCGAAGCGCCGCTGGAGCTGCGCCTTCACCGAGAGGAGGTCCTTCCGCTTGCCCTTGAGCGAGTGGTTCTCGGGGAAAAAGAGCTCGAAAGAGAGAATCCCGACGTATCCGCTGGCCATATTCGATGCATTGTGACTTCCGCTCCCGACTCTGGATGATTCCGCCGTGCTCGCGGTCGTCGGCCGCCCGAAGTCGCGATGACGCGAGCCTGGCAGGCGCGGACGGCTGGTGATTACTCTTCGGCGGGCTCTTCGGGCTCGGCGGGACCACCGCCGTTCCCGCTCACGTCCAGGTCTGTCCGCTCGACCTCGCGGGTCTCGTAGGCCTCGAGGATGTCGCCTTCCTTCACGTCGTTGAAGTTCTCGAGGAGGATCCCGCACTCGAAGCCCTCCTGCACTTCTCTGACGTCGTCCTTGAAGCGCTTGAGGCTGCCGATCGTCGTCTCGTAGATGACGGCGCCCTCGCGGACGACGCGGATCTGAGAGTTGCGGCGGATGACGCCGCGGGTGACGTAGCAGCCGGCGATCACACCCAGGCGAGAGGCCCGGAAGAGCGCCCGCACCTCGGCCTCGCCGAGCGACTCTTCGACCTGCTCGGGCGCGAGCATGCCGACGAGCGCCTGCTGGATGTCTTCGGTGAGCTGGTAGATGAC
>JBKPFG010000175.1:0-35718 GCA_046728735.1 Actinomycetota bacterium | reverse complement strand
ACCTCGGCCTCGAACTCTGCTTCGCGCTGCTCGAGCTCCGCCTCGCGGACGTCGAGCTCGGCCGCTCGGCGCCGGAGCTCCTGCTCCTGCACGTCGAGCTTCCTGTTGCGCCGCTCGAGCCATTCCGGGGAGACGAGCGTCTCCCTCGACTCAGCAGGCTCGATTGCCGGGCGAGCGGGGTTGGCCTGTGCCGCGGCCACCGGGGCGAGCGCGAAGATGTTGATGTTCGTTACCGAGGGTCGGCTGTGCACGGATTCGACGATGCCGCTTTCGTCATCCATGCCCGCTGTATCGGCGGAGATACTCGGGTTCAGAACCCACGATCCCTCGAAATGATGCCCCCGCTTCAGTCAGGAAGCCGTCGCCGTCTCCTGGAGAAGCGGGCGCAGGTCCAGCGGTTCGAATCCGAGTCTCTCCGCCACCTCCTCGCTCGAGGGCTTCGTGCCCTCGGCGAAGAGGCCACGGAGGAAATCACCCGTTTCGCTTCGCACCCACCAGTCCTGGCCGACGTTTTCGCGCAGATGGGCCCTGAGTTGGGCGCTGCGAATCCACGCCCGCAGGTAGTCCGCCGAGTAGAAGCCGTCGTCCATGTCGGCGAGGTAGCCGTCGGGGCGATAGCGGAAGCCCGTTGCCGCGCGGAGATTCTCCGCGTACCTGGGGGCGTACTCGGGCGCGTGGGCGAAGTCGGCCCAGATCTCGAGCTCGTAGGAGAGCTTCGCCGCGTAGCGGCGGAAGAGGAGCACGTCGAGGAATCGCGTCGCATCCGCCCGTTCCTCCGCGTCGCCCGGCTCGAGGCCGAAGTGCTCGGCGTGCCAGCCGGCCTCGCGGGTCACCGACTCGAGGATGAAGGAGTAGATCTCCGTCAGCGCGTGGTCACGCGAGAGGCGCCTGAAGGTGTAGGGAAGGGCCGGGTCACAGCCCGCATAGTGGAGGGCGTGGCCGGCCTCGTGCATGAAACTCTGGTAGTCGTGGAGCCCTCCCGAGGCCCGAGTGATCAGGTGGACGACCGCGGGCGGGTCGGAGGCGATCACGCAGGCGCGAGGGCTCTTCTGCGGCCGGTCGTCGAGGTCGAGACGGATGTGCTCGTCTGCGGCGAGATCGAAGCCGAGGCGCGTCAGCGAGTCCAGACAGACGGAGACGGCACGCTCCTTCGTGTACACCGACGCCAGCGGGGAGAGCCGGCGGATGTAGGCGACGTGATGGGAAGACGGCTCGTCGTCGCGCCCTTCGCCGAGGATGCGGTCGGTCCAGCGTGCGCGCAGGTCTCCCCACGTCCCGTCCTGCTCCAAAGCCGCCGATTTGAGGGCGGAGGAGAGCTCGTGCAGGTCGATCCGCTTGCGGGCGGCGCTTCGAGTCACCGGATCGGGGTCGCCCGAGAGGTCGGCATCGAGCGCCTCTCCGGCCCGCAGGAGCTCGAGAAGCTCGTCGTTGAAGGCGGCCGATGCGTCCGCGGCCAGCGTCCCCAGCTCCTCGCGCGCGGCGTACTCGTCGAGCAGCGCGAGCTGGGCCTGGGCCGAGCGCAGGGGTAGCTCGTCCCCTCGGAACTCCACCCGGACAGCGAGGATCGCGTTCTCAAGCCGGTCCGCCTCCTCGGCGAGCTCCCCGACGACGATACCGCCGAGGCAAGCCTCCCGCAGGCGATACGTGCGTTCGTCGCCTGAGTCCGAGAGCGCCTCGAGCTGCTCGCGCTTGAAGAGGTCTGTGTAGCGAGCCACGATCGCGGCCTGCTCGCTCGTCTCCTTCTCACCGACTCGGACAGCCCGCGCCTCCTCGGAGCGCTCGTAGAGGTAGCGCGCGAGCCGTTCCTCGAATGCGTTCGCCTCGAGAGTCATCAGATCCCCAGCCGTTGCAGCACGCTCTCGTCCCGCCGCCAGTGCGGCCGCACTTTCACGACGAGCTCGAGAAAGACCTTGCGACCGAGGAGACGCTCCACCTCGGGACGCGCGCCGGAGCCTATCGCCCTGATCATGCTGCCGCCTTTCCCAACGAGGATGCCCTTCTGGGACTCGGTCTCGACGAAGAGCCGAGCGTGGACGCGGCCTTCCTCGATCTCCTCCACCTCGACCTCGATCGCATGGGGGACCTCGTCACGCGTCAGAGCGAGAGCCTGCTCGCGGACGAGCTCGGCGACGCGGGACTCGAGCGGAAGGTCGGTCTGCTCGCCCTCGCCGAAGTACTGCGGCCCTTCGGGAAGCAAGGCCGCAAGATCGTCCTCGAGTGCCCCGAGGCCGTCGGACAGGAGGGCGCTCACCGGGTGGAGTGCGTGGAAGTCTCCCAGGGCGGCGGCAGCCTCGATCTGCTCGGCGATGCGCCCCGGGTCGAGGCGGTCGACCTTGTTGAGGGCGACGACAACGGGCGGCCCGGCCCCGAAGACCCGCTCGGCGACGAAGCGGTCTCCAGCGCCGATGCGCTCGTCGGCGGCGAGCACGAAGAGGTAGGCGTCTACCTCGTCGAGCGACCCGTCCACGGTTTTCTGCATTCGCTGGGTGAGAGGGTCCCGCGGCCGCTGGAACCCCGGCAGGTCGACGAGCACGAGCTGGTAGTCGTCCCCGTTGACGACCGCCGCGATCCGCCGCCGGGTCGTCTGGGGCTTGTCGGAGACGATCGCGACCTTGCCGCCTGCGAGGGCGTTCACGAGCGTCGACTTGCCGACGTTGGGCCGTCCCGCGACGGCGACGAACCCGGATCTCAAAGCTCGAACGAGTCCGGGAGAAGCTCCTGCGGACGCCGTACGAGGAGCTCTCCGCCATGCATGAAGGCGACGCGGTCGACCCCGAACTCCAGCAGCCACTGGCGGCAGCCACCGCACGGCGAGGCGGTGACGGCGACGGCCTCGACGTCACCGGGACGGGCGCCCTCCGCGACGGCGCGCGCGATCGCGCAGCGCTCGGCACACATGCCGAGCGGATAGGAGGCGTTCTCGACGTTGACGCCGGTGACGACGCGCCCGTCCCGCAAGAGCACCGCCGCGCCGACGAAGAAGCTCGAGTAGGGGGCATACGCGCCTGCGGCGGCGGCTTTTGCGTGTTCGTAGAGCTCCTGGTCGGTCATCGGAAAGCCTGGAAGAGAACGAGGCTCACGAGCGTACCGATCACGGCGCCGAGGACGACCTCGAAGGGTGTGTGGATGCCCGCCTCGACTCGCGACTGGGAGACGAGCAAGGCCATGATCAAGGCCACGAAGGAGACCACGATACGGTGATCGATCGTGATGAACGTGATCGCAGTCCATCCTCCGAACGCGAGCGCAGCGTGGCCAGAAGGCAGGCCTCCGCTCAGCGGCGTTCCTCTCCCGGTGGCCGCCTTGACCGCGATGACGACGATCAGGGTGAGCACGAGGGCGATGAGCGTGATGTTGATGGGGGCGTCTCCGAGCTTGTTGACAAACCTCGCGCTCGGTCGGGCGAGACGGTCGGCGAGCACCAGATAGCCCACCGCGATCGCGTTCACGGAGGCGATGAGGACGGCGCCGGCAGCCAGGTCCTTGGCGATCTTCGCCAGCGGGTCGAAGGAGGGAGTCGAGAGGTCGATCGTTGCCTCGACGGCCGTGTTCACCATCTCGGCGATTAGGACGAACGCGATCGCGATCATGAGCGCGATCAGCTCGAGGCGGGTGACGTCGTAGATGAACGCGAGCACGAGGACGCCGGCCGCGACCGCGAAGTGGATCCGCATGTTGCGCTGCGTTCGGAGGGCGTGGATGACCCCCTCGAACGCGTAGTTGAAGCTCTGGAAGACGGGGGGCGTGCGTCGCGCGGCCATGAGCTAGTCGGCGAGCTCGGACTCGCGCCGGTCCATCTCGGGCCCGTGGTCGTACCCGAGCAGATGGAGCAGGCCGTGGACGAGCGGCCGGCGCCAGTCGTCGCCCACGGCGTGCGGGCAGAGAACGACGTCACCGAGTTGGCGCGGAACCCCTTCCGGAAGCTCCTCGCGCGCGTCGACGGGGAACGAGAGCACGTCAGTCGCTTCGTCGATCCCGAGGTGACGCGCCTTCAGCTCGCGCATCTCGCTCGGGGTAGCGAAGGCGATGCCGAGGTCCCCCTCGTCGATTCCCTCGGCTTCGAGGACGCGTCGCGAGAGCTCCCTGGCTCCCTCCGCATCCACGACGACGCCGCTTCGGTTCTGGAGCTCGATGTGGATCACTTACGCCGCTGCGTGCCCGTCTCCTCGGCGTGGCGCTTGTACGCCTCCACGATCCGCTGGACGAGCATGTGGCGGACGACGTCCTGGTTGCCGAACTCGACAAACTCGATGCCGTCGATCGTCCCGAGGATCTCGCGCACGTGGATGAGGCCGGAAGCTTGCTCCCGCGGAAGGTCGACCTGGGTCACGTCTCCCGTGACGACGACCTTCGAGCCGAACCCGAGTCGCGTGAGGAACATCTGCATTTGCTCCGGGGTCGTGTTCTGCGCCTCGTCGAGGATGATGAAGGAGTCGTTCAGTGTTCGTCCCCGCATGAACGCGAGCGGCGCCACTTCGATCGTCCCCTTCTCCAGATAGGAGTTGAGGCGGTCGGCGTCGAGCATGTCGTAGAGCGCGTCGAAGAGCGGCCGCAGGTAGGGGTCGACCTTGGCGAGCATGTCTCCGGGGAGGAAACCGAGCCGCTCTCCGGCCTCGACCGCCGGGCGCGTGAGGATGATGCGGCTGACCTGGCGGTCGGCCATGGCAGCGACGGCGAGAGCCATGGCGAGGTAGGTCTTCCCCGTCCCGGCCGGGCCGATCGCGAAGGTGATGGTGCGATTCCGGATGGCGTCGACGTAGGCCTTCTGGTTGACCGTCTTGGGGGTGATCTTGGTGCCGCGGTGGCGCCAGACCACGTCCTCGAAGACCTCCCGCGGGTCGTGCGCGGCGTCGATGGCGGAGATGACTGCGTCGACCGTGCCGGGGCCGATGGCCTGACCCCCCTCCACGAGCTCGACGAGCTCGTCGATGACCGCGCGGGCCTCGCCGACCTTGCGGTCGTCGCCTTCAAGCGTGAGGCGATTCCCGCGCAACCGCAGGGCAACGCCGAGGCGATCGCGGAGCGCGTGGAGGATGCCGTCGTCGATCGTGGCCAGCTCGGCCGCGACCTCGTTGGAGACAGAGAGGACTTCCTGCAACTGTGAGAAGAGTTTAGTGAGCGATTCAGCGGAACCTGGACCGCCGGTCGCCTTGTAGTAGAGGCGACGATGTTTCGCGCCCTGGCCGTCCTAGTGATCATTGGCGTTGCGACCGGGTGCGGCGGAGCGCTTGAGGCGCCCGTGGAAGGCGCTTCGCCGACAAAGCGGGTCACGCTCTATTACCTCGGCGAAGACGGGAGTGTCTCCCTGGGCGTGCGGCGCGACATCGTTCCGCGCAGGCCCCCGCCGTGGGGGTCGACCGCAGGCGGAGCGCTCGAGGCCCTACTTCGGGGGCCGACCATGGACGAAGCCGCCGCCGGTCTCACCTCGGTGATCCCGCCCGGCACGACGTTGATCTCTCTCCATTCCCGCGGCGACGGCGGCACAGGCGCCGTCGCCGATCTCGCCGGGCTCGATACCGTCAATGATCCTCTCGATCGCGCGCGCGTCATCACCCAGGTGGTGCGCACGCTCGTCGGCATCTCGTACGGGAGCGTCGAGCGCGTCTGGCTGCTCGAGGACGGTGAGCCATGGGGCATGTATCTGATGGAGGGCGGCGTCGACAACGGTCCGTTCGACTACGAGACGCTCTCCGGCTTTCACCTCGGCGCAGCCTGCCCAGGCACCGAGACCTTCGAATGCGACCATTTCGATGCCCTGCCGTAAAACGGGCCCGGGGGCCGCCGCGGGCCTCCCTCCGCTTTCAAGCGTAACGTCGGAAACCGCACAGGTGAGACGCGGAATGTCGAGAAAGCGTGCGCTTACGCGAGCTTCTCGCGCACGAGCTGGCTCACGACCGAACCGTCGGCACGACCCGCGACTTGCGGCATCACGTCCGCCATCACACGCCCGAGGTCTCGCAACGACGTCGCGCTCGTCTCGGCGATCGCGTCGTCGATGATCCGCTCGAGCTCCGCCTCGCCGATCGGCTCCGGCATGAACTCCTCGACCACTGCGAGCTCCCGCTCCTCCTTCGCGGCCTGCTCCTCTCTGCCGCCACCGCGAAAGGCCTCGGCCGCCTCCATCCTGCGCTTGCGCTCCCGCTGGAGGACGTGCAACTCCTCGTCCTCCTTCAGCGGGCGCTGCACCTCCTTCTCGGCTGCGCGAAGCGAGGCGAGCATCAGCCGCAAGACGTCCGTGCGCTCTTGGTCGCGCGCTCGCATGGCGCTCGTGAGCTCGTCCTCGATCCGGGCGATGAGGCTCATTCGAAGGGCCTCCCGCCGCCAAGGACGTGCCAGTGCAGGTGGAAGATGGTCTGACCTGCGCTCCGCCCCACGTTGACGATCACCTGATAGTCCTCGAGCCCCGCCTTGCGCGCCGTGGCCGCGACGAACTCGAGCATGCGCTTCGCCTCCTCGGCCGGGAACGCGCAGACGTCGCGAAAGGTATCCACGTGGCGCTCCGGGAGCACGAGCAGATGCACCGGAGCCTTGGGATTGATGTCCTCGACGGCCACGAAGCCGTCGGCCTCGTTCACGTGCTCGCCTTCGGCGACGAGCTTGCAGAAGAGGCAATCAGGCTGCGACGCCATGGATTCCCTCCGACGTCACCCTGGCCGCGCGTGCGGAGAAGATGGCGCCCACCGGCGCCTCCACGAGCCAGGGCGAATAGTCGTTGCCGTAGCCCCGTCCTGGACGGTCGACGAGCACGACGTCTTCGCTTCCCACCTTCCTCTGCCAACTCCGGCGACAGGACTCCTCGGAGAGCGCACGCAGACGGGCGCCCCGCTCCTTCTTCACGGGCGCGGGAACGGTGTCGTCGGCCGCCGTTACGGTTCCAGGTCGCGGCGAGTACGGAAAGACGTGCACCTTGGTGATCCCCGCGGCCTCGACGGTCCGCACTGTGGCCTCGAACGCGTCATCGTCCTCCCCCGGAAATCCGACGATCACGTCCGTGGTGACGTTGAAGCCCTCCAGCCGCGCCAGGCGCCGCAGATAGGTCGCAACCGAATAGCGCCGGCCCATGAGCCGCAAGACGCGATCGTCGCCGGACTGGAGCGGGACGTGGAGGTGCGGGGAAACCGTGGGCGTCTCGCGCATCGCGGCGACGAGGTCGTCGGTCAGGTGGTTGACTTCCAGGGAGGAGAGTCGAAGGCGCACGAGCCCCGGCGTGGCCCCGGCCTCGCGCACGAGAAGAGGAAAATCGAATGCCTCCCCCCGGTCTCGATAACAGCCCAGGTTGATTCCCGTGAGCACGACTTCGCGGTGGCCCTGAGCGACCCTGCGGCGGATTTCTGCCAGGACCGCGGTGGCCGGCCGGCTCCTCGAGCGACCTCGCACCTGCGGGATGACGCAGAAGTTGCACGAGAAGCTGCAGCCGTCCTGGACCTTGACGAAGGCGCGCACCCGATCGAGCCCGACGTCCGCTCGCACGCAGCCGATTCGCCCGACGTCTCGGGCGATGAGATCCGGCGTGCGCTCGCTCGGGGCATCCAGCACCTGGACGTTCGCCGGCAATCCGTCGAACGCCGCGGGCAAGCGAGCCGCGCAGCCCGTGACGTACACCCGGTTCGCCCGTCGGGCGGCACGGCGTGCCGCCTGGCGGGACTTGCGCACAGCCTCGTGCGTTACGCAGCAGGTGTTGAGCACGGCGACGTCTGCCTCGCCCCCCATCTCGGTGTGGCCGTCGACCGTCAGCCGTTCCCGGATCTCCTGCGCATCGGTCTGCGAGACCTTGCAGCCGAGGAACTCGACGCTGAAGCGCGCCATGACCGCGAGATGCTAGCCGACCGGCACGGTTAGGCCCGTGGCGCGGGCCGTCGCCCGAGAAGCACGTAGCCGGCGACGCCTCAGAGCGCGAGGACCGCGCCCGCGATCAGCCAGCGCGCTCCGTCGAAGCCGCCGGGCCCACGCTGGATCCCAGGCGATGGCGCCGCACACCCCGCCTGCACCGGCGAGGGCGCCGAGCATCTCTGCCCGCTCGCGAGTCGTGCGTATCGCCAGGAGGAGCGCGAGCAGGGCGAGTGGGAGCACCAGGAAACCGATGGACGCGGCTGCCAGCAGCGAAAACGTGACCAGCGCGCCCGCGAGGCTCCAGAGCCAGAAACGCCCGCATCCCGCGAGGTGCATCTCGACCGAATGCTACCTCTGGGCCGTCTACCCTTTGGCCGCGGAGAAGAGGTCCGCCGCCCAGCCCTCGGCCTCGCGCCTCTCCAGATGCACCCATCCCGCCGGTGAGGGCCGCTCGGCCGCCAGGTAACCCGAGGCGATCAGCTCATCGGCCTCGAGACGGGAGCCAATCAGCTGCGCTGCGTCGCACGTGATGTTCAGGAGAGCGAGCTCGGCCCGGGGAAGCTCGTCGGCAAACACGTCGGCCCGCCGCACCTCGATCTCGACATCGTTCCGGCGCGCGTTCTCTCCGGCAGCTTCGACCGCCTGGGGATCGACGTCGAGCGCGGTGACCGGGGCGAAGCCAAGCTGTGCGGCCGCTACCGAGAGGACCCCCGAACCGCACCCGAGATCGAGCACGCTGCCGGCCGTTCGTTCGAGCAGGAGCTCGAGACAGAGCCGCGTCGTCGCATGCGACCCCGTGCCGAACGCAAGCCCCGGATCGATCACGACGGACACCGCGCCCGCGTCGGGGCTCTCCCAGGGAGGCCCCAGCCAGAGCCGACCAACGCGGATCGGCCGATGGAACCGCTTCCAGGCCTCCTGCCAGCCCGCCTCGACATCCGAGGCGGCGCCGGGGCCGAAGACTTGCCAGAAGCGCTCTTCCGCGCCCGAGCCGGCATACGCGGCGAGCTCCAAATCGGTGTCGTGCTCGACTTCCTCGAAGCCCTCGGGGAAGAGCTCGAGCATCGCCGCCCGGGCTTCCTCTGCGCGGACGAGCGGAACACGCACCGACAGACGGCGGAGCTGGGAGGCGCTCAGCGGAATGCGGCGCGCAGCTTCTCGAAGAAGCTCCCGTCGGCCTTGTAGTTGTCCTCGTGCTCCGAGCGGGCGAAGTCCTCCAGGAGCTTCCGCTGCTCACCGGACAGGTTGCGAGGCACGCTGAGGTTGACGAGCAGCCGGTGGTCGCCGCGCCCGAAGCCTTGTAGCACCGGCATGCCTCGCCCGCGGAGGACACGCACGTCGCCGGCCTGGGTTCCGGGCTCGAGCTCGACCTCGACCTCGCCGTCCAGGGTGGGGACCGTCAGACGGGTGCCGAGAGCCGCCTGCGTCATCGTGACGTCGACGCTCGAGACGATGTCGTTTCCGTCGCGCACGAAGCGCTCGTGCGGTCGCACGTGCACGAGCACATAGACGTCGCCCGAGCGGCCGCCCGGCCCGCCCGCGTGACCTTCGCCACTCAAACGGATGCGCTGACCCTCGTGGATCCCCGCGGGAATCTCGACGTCGAGCGATCGGTCTTCGAGCGTCTGGCCGCTGCCCTGGCAGTCCTCGCAAGGCGTCGGAAGCACCTGCCCGTTCCCCGCACACTCGGGGCAGGCCTGTGTCCTGATGAACTGCCCGAAGACGGAAGCCGAGACGGACTGAAGCCGGCCCGTCCCACCGCAGTTCGCGCATGTCTCGGGACTCGTCCCGGGCGCAGCGCCGCTCCCCAGGCACGTCGCGCAGGTGACGACCACCGGCACAGACACGGTCCTGACGATCCCGCGGGCAGCTTCCCCGAGGTCGATGGTGACCTCGGCCAGGACATCCGCCCCTCGCCCGGACCGCCGAGTGCGGCCGCCGGGCATCCCGAAGAGCTCGTCCCCGAAGAAAACCGAGAAGAGATCGGCGATGTTGCCGAAGTCGAACTGGGTCGGCCGGAAGCCGCCGGTCCGGAGACCCTCGTGGCCGAACCGGTCGTAGAGGTCGCGAGTCTCGGGCTTCGAGAGGACTTCGTAGGCTTCGACCACCTCCCGGAAGCGCTCCTCGGCGTCCGGCTCACCGGAGACATCCGGATGGAGCTCGCGCGCGAGCCCCCGGAACGCGGACTTGATCTCCTTCTCCGCCGCGCCCCGGCCAACGCCGAGAACGTCGTAGTAGTCGCGCCTGATCGTGGCCACGTTCTTAGATTACTGACCGTTTCCCACGGATCCGGGACCGCGGGCCGCCGAGAGGCGGTTCAGTCTTCGTAGACCTTCTCGACGAAGCGCGAGAGCTCGTGCGCTGCCGATCGAACCGCGTCGAGAGCCTTGACGTAGTCCATGCGCAGCGGCCCCAGAAGGCTGACCGTCCCCAGGTTGCGGTGCTGCAGCCCGTAAGGAGCGCCGACGAGGGACACGGTCGCGAGCTCCGGGTCCTCGAATTCGGACCCAACGCGGACGAAGGGTCGTTTCGAGCTCAGGCTCGCCCGCATGAGGCTGAGGAGCGCGGCCCGCTGCTCCAGAACCTCGAGCAGCCGACGATAGCCGTCGAGGTCCTCGGCGCGAAACTCGTCCAGCACCCCGGCCGCGCCGCCGACGAAGAGCGCCTGCTCGCCGGCCTCGAGCACATCCGTGAAGGCGGGCTGAAGCTCGGCCAGAAACACCCGTTCTCGCACCGAGAGCTCCGGGTCCTCGAAGCGGGAACGGAGCAGGCGCGCACCCAGCTGAAGCCCTGAGATGCGCTCGTTCAGATACTCGCTCGCCCATTCGGCCAGGCCGGCGTCGACCGGCTCGCCGAAGCTGATGAGCCGCTTCGTCACTCCGCCGGCCGCCGTGATCACGACGACGAGGACCAGCTGGGGCTGGAGCAGGATCACCTCGACCCGCCGGATCGCCGTCGTCTGGAACGGGGGCGCGGACACCAGCGCGAGCAGGTGCGTCATCTCGGCGAGGGCATCGGTAGTCACCTGCAGCGCGGAGTCGACCTCGCTCCGGAGCTGGGAGAGATCCAGGGTCAGCTCCGCGTCGGAGCGGCGCGGCTCGATCGACTCGATGACACGGTCGACGAAGAAGCGATAGCCGAGGTCCGTGGGCACCCTCCCCGCGGAGGTATGCGGGTGCGAGAGGAACCCGAATTCCTCCAGTTGGGAAAGCTCGGTGCGGACCGTCGAGGACGAAACCTCGAGGCCCAGTCGCTCGACCAGCGTCTTCGAGCCGACCGGCGCCCCGGTCTCCACGTACTTCTCCACCACCCGCACGAGGATCGCCTCCTGACGAGGGGTCAGCTCAGGCGCGCCGATGTCGTTCATGGCCTCAATTGTAGTTCTTTTGCAGGGATTTCCGCGATCAACTCGGCCGTCACTCCGCCCCCGAGGAAGCGTCCACGATGGGTCAGCCCGAGCGATCCGTTCTCGCGCGCGACGAGACCGAGCTCCTCGAGACGAGCGAGCGCGCCCAAGTCGACCACCTCCTCGACCTCGTCCAACGCGAGGGGCTCGTCGAGACGCAGTCCGAGCATGAGCCGTTCTACGACGCGCGTGCGCTCGTCCAGCTCCTCCAGCTCACGAGGGGGCCGCCGGCCGCCGACGAGAGCGCCGAGGTAGGGCGCCAGCCTGGGCGCGTTTCTCCAGCGCAAGCCGCCCGCAGTCGAGACGGCACCGATCCCCAGCCCCAGGTAGTCCCGGCCGAGCCAGTACGCCAGGTTGTGTTGAGCCCGCCGCCCGTCGCGGCAGAAGTTGGCGGTCTCGTACCAGCGGTAGCCGGCGCCGACGAGCGAGTCGACGACGAGCTCGAAGTAGCCCTCCATGGCTGCCTCTTGCCTGGCGAGCTCCGCTCCCCAGGCGTGGGTGAAGCGTGTCCCGGCCTTGCCTTCGAGCTCGTAGCAGGAGAGGTGCTCGGGACCGAGCGCCAGCGCCTGGTCGAGATCCCGTCTCAGGCCGGCGGCGGTCTGGCCCGGGATGCCGTAGATGAGATCGAGTGAGATGTTGTCAAAACTGGCATCACGGAGATGGTAGAAGGCGCGTCGGATGTCGTCCGGGCCCGCATGCCGCTCCAGGACGGCGAGGAGGGTCGGGTCGAACGTCTGGGCCCCGAGGGAGACGCGCGTCGCGCCGGCTTTGCGCAGCGTCCTTGCGAGCTCGGCCGTCACGGTCTCCGGATTCGCCTCCACGGTGACCTCGCGCGCGGCCGGAAGCGCTTCCAGCAGCCGCTCGAGCTCGCGCGGCTCGGTGAAGGTCGGCGTCCCGCCTCCGAGGAAGACCGTCTCGACGTCTTCGGCGAGGACGTCGCGCTCGAGCTCCAGCTCGCGGAGCAAGGCGTCCACGTAGGCCCCATGCCCGTCCCGCTTGCCGACGAGCGTGACGAAGTCGCAGTACCCGCAGCGGTGCGCGCAGAAGGGAAGATGGACGTAGAGGTGGCGGACGCCCCGCGACGCGCTCATCGCTTGTCTCCGTCCAGGTTGAGCACGGCGAGGAACGCCTCCTGCGGAACCTCGACCGAGCCGACCTGCTTCATCCGCTTCTTGCCCTTCTTCTGCCGCTCGAGGAGCTTCCGCTTCCGGGTCACGTCGCCGCCGTAGCACTTGGCGAGCACGTCCTTGCGCTTGGCCTTGATGGTCTCGCGCGCGACGATCCGCGATCCGATCGCCGCCTGCACGGGGACGTCGAACATCTGCCGGGGGATCTCCTCGCGGAGACGCTCGACGAGCGCTTTCCCGCGGGGGTGCGCGTTCTGCCTGTGCACCACGAGGCTGAGCGCGTCGACCGGCTCACCGGCAAGGAGAACGTCGAGGCGAACGAGGTCGCCCTCCTCGAAGCCGACGATGTCGTAGTCGAAGCTCGCGTACCCCTTCGTCCGGCTCTTCAGCTGGTCGTAATAGTCGTAGACGATTTCCGCCAACGGGAGGTCGTACGAAAGCAGGACGCGCTCCTCGCTCAGGTACTCCAGGTGATCGAAGCGGCCGCGGCGCTCATTGTTGAGCTCCATGACGGAGCCGACGAAGTCCTTCGGCACGATCGTCGTCGCGCGGATGTACGGCTCTTCCACGCGCTCGAGCTCGCCCGGCATGTCCGCCGGGGAGTGGACTTCGAGGTCCTCGCCTGTGCGGGTCGTGACGCGGTAGGCGACGTTCGGCGCGGTCACCAGCAGATCGAGGTCGAACTCGCGCTCGAGGCGCTCGCGCACGATCTCCATGTGCAGGAGCCCGAGGAAACCGCAGCGGAACCCGAACCCGAGCGCCTGCGACGTCTCCGGCTCGTAGAAGAGCGAGGCGTCGTTCAGCTTCAGCTTCTCGAGCGCATCGCGCAGATCCGGGTAGTCGTCTGAGTCAGTGGGATAGAGGCCCGCAAAGACCGTCGGCTTGACGTCCTTGTAGCCCGGCAGGGGCTCGGTGGCCCCGTTGCGGGCCGCGGTGAGCGTGTCGCCCACCCGCAAGCGGCTGACGTCCTTCAGTCCCGTGACGACGTACCCCACCTCGCCGGCCTCCAACGTCGGCGTGGGGCGGCGATGCGGAGAGAAGAACCCGAGCTCTTCCGCCTCGAAGCGGGTTCCGGCGGCCATCGCCCGCACCTCCTCGCGGGTCCTGAATCGACCGTCCACCATCCGAACGAACGCGACGACGCCGCGGTACTGGTCGTAGGCGGAGTCGAAGACGAGCGCTCTTGCCGGCGCATCGGGCTCGCCGCGAGGTGCGGGTACGCGTTCCACGATCGCGTCGAGCACGTCCTCGACTCCGGCTCCTGTCTTCGCGGAGATGCGGAGGACGCGTTCCGGATCCTCGGCGACGAGGTCGGCCACCTCGGTGGCGGTCCCGTCGGGGTCGGCCTGCGGGAGGTCGATCTTGTTCACGACCGGAACGATCTCGAGCCCGTTCTCGATGGCGAGGTACGCGTTCGCGAGGGTCTGCGCCTGAATGCCCTGAGCAGCGTCGACCAGCAGTACCGCCCCCTCGCAGGCCTGAAGGGCGCGCGAGACCTCATACGTGAAGTCGACGTGGCCCGGCGTGTCGATCAGGTTGAGCTGATGGCCCTTCCAAACGACTCGGACCGCCTGCGCCTTGATGGTGATCCCGCGCTCCCGCTCGAGCTCCATGGTGTCGAGCACCTGCTCGCGCATCTCCCGCTCGGACAGCGTTTCGGTCAGTTCGAGGACGCGGTCGGCCAGAGTCGACTTGCCGTGGTCGATGTGAGCGACGATGGAGAAGTTGCGGATGCGGTCGAGCGGCACTAGCCCGTTGTACCAGCCCGCCGCCGCAGCGAGAGGAGCGTGTCCAGCTCCCGGATGCGGAGCACGCGGGCGAGCAGGAGGAAGACGCAGACGGAGGCGAGGATGCCGCCTCCGACCGAGACGATCTGACCGCCGAGCGAGCGGCCGACCAGCGCGTCGAGCCCGTACCAGACTCCGTACGCGATGCCCGCAGCGCCGGCCGAGGCAACCGCGATTCGAAGGTACGAATCCAGCAGGCGGCGGCCGCCGATGTGTCCCGCTCGGCGCCGCAAGACGAGCAGGAGCGCGGCCGTCCCGGCGATGTTCACGAACGAGGTCGCGAGCGGGATGCCCCAGACACCCACTCGATAGAGGACCCAGTCGAGCAGCGCGTTGAAGCCGAGATTCCCCAGCGCAATCGCGGTGGGAACCCAGGGCGACTGCAGACTGAAGAACGAGCGGTTGAGCAGCAGCATCGTCCCGTTGAACGTGAGACCAAGCGTGAAGGCCGCGAGCGCCCCGGCGACGACCGTGGTCTGATCGGGCGTGAAGGCTCCCCGCTCGTAGGCGAGGCGGACGATCGGCACCGCGAGGACGGCGAAGACGGCGCTGGCGGGCAGAAGCAGGAAGCCGATCTGCCGCAGGCCGACGGACACCGTCTCCCTGAAGCCGTCCAGGTCCGCTCGGGCGGCGAGGCGGGCCATGCGGGGAAAGAGAACCGTCGCTACGGCGACGGAGAAGATGCCCTGCGGGAGCATGTAGATGCGGAACGCCGCGTTGATCGCGCTGGGAGCGATCTGCGGGTCGATCAGCTTGGCGGCGAAGACGGCGTCGATCAGCGCGTTGACGTTGATCAGGCCGAGCGCGAGGGTGACCGGGAGCATGAGGATGAACACGCGGCGCACGAAGGGATCGCGCCAGTCGAGGACGAGCTGCAGCCTGCCGTCGAGATTCCGAAGCCAGGGCAGCGGGAGGAGGAACTGCACGGCCGTAGCGGCGAGGACCGCTCCTGCGTAGACATAGAGCTTGGCCTCTTCGGAGTCGACGTGGGGCACGCCGACGACGAGGCCGAGGATGATCACGATGTTCCAGACGACCGGTGTCAGCGCGGGAACCGTGAAGTGCTCGTAGCTGTTGAGGATCCCGACGACGATTCCCGAGAGCCCCAGGAGGAGGACGACGGGGAAGAGGATCCGCGAGAGCGCGACGAGCAGGTCCTGCTCGTAGGGGAAGGGAGCCATCAGCCACGGCGCGAGCAGGAGGAAGAGCACGGTCAACGTGCCGAGACCCGCAAGCATGAGCCAGAAGAGCGTCGAGGCGACACGCCAGGCGCGGGCGCGGTCGCCCTTCTCGAGGAGCTCGCCGAAGACGGGGACGAACGCTCCCGACAGGGCCGAGTCCGCAACGAGGGCGCGGACCGTGTTCGGGATCAGAAACGCGATTTCGAAGGCGTTGATCGGCCCGCGGACGCCGAAGTAGTTCTTGGCGACGATCTCGCGGACGAGGCCGAAGATGCGAGAGAGGCCGGTGGCGGCGGAGAAGATCGCCGTCGACCACGCCAACCGCCGGGCGGGCGCGGGCTTGGTCACCGGGCCCCCTGGTCGGCTTGCACCCGGCGAGCATAGGCGAGCGACCGGAAGGGAGAGTGGCCCCGGGGCCGCCGCGAGCCTCCCTCCAGCTTCAGCGTATCGTTGGAAATCGCGCGAGTGGCGCACGGTCTGTCAAGCCGGTGGGGAAAGCCCATGCAGATTTGGACTCTCGCCGCTTCGGATCTCGCTGCTACGATTGCGGACGCCCGCATCCGCGGGCCTTTTCACGCGATGCCCAACATCAAGCAGCAGAAGCACAGGGTCGAGATCGCAGCCCGCCAGCGGCTGGAGAACGTCCGCTACCGCTCGTCCGCGAAGACGATCTTCAAGCGGCTCGAGCAGGCAGTCCAGGACGGCGACAAGGATCGAGCCACGACCGAGCACCGCACCCTGGTGAAGCTCCTCGACCGAGCGGCCTCCCGCCGCGCGATCCACCCGAACAAGGCCGCTCGGCAGAAGTCGCAGGCCGACCGACTTCTCGTCGGCAAGGGCTAGCTGGCCACACGCGGCGCGGCCTCGGGCGCGCGCGTGACCTCGATCAAGACGCGCTCGAGCTCGAGCTCCGCCGCGAGACGGCTCGCGCCCTTCGAAGCCGCGTCCACCTCGGCAAGCCGGATGATCGCCCGATCGAGATCCTCCACCGAATGGCGCTCGGCGTGCGCAAACGCCTTGCGCACTCGAAATTCGTGTTTCTTCAATCGACCCGCGATCTCCCGCGACGTCAGACCCTCGGACGCCAGCGCTTGCACCGCCCGGACGAGCCCCACCTGAGCAGCCAGACGCACCGCGATGAGGAAGGGTTCCACGCCTTCTTCGAGCTCCGCTTCGCAGGCGGTGAGCACGCCCGCGACGTCGCGATTTCCCCAGGCGTCCGAGAGCGCCCAGGCCGGGGCCTCGGCCCCGGCGGGCACCGCCAGGAGCTCGACCTCACGCGGCCCGACCGCCTCTCCACCGGCCCAGGTGGCGAGCTTGTCGACTTCGATCGCGAGCACGCCGACGTCGTCGCCGACGATCTCCACCAGGCGTCTCGAGGCGTCTTCGCTCGCCTGGACGCCCAGGCGGTCGAGCTCCCCCCTCACCCAGACGGAGGGATCCTTCGGCTTCGGGATGTCATACCGGAGCACGTCCCCGCCCTTGCCGATCGCGTCCGCGAGCGCCGAGTCGCGGGGCGCTTCGTCCGCCACGAGCGCCAGCACCGCCCCCGGGGCCGGCCGGGCGAGGTAGGCGCGGAGTGCCTCGGAGTCCGCCTTCTTCCACCGTTCCACCCCTTCGACGACGACGAGACGCCCGGACCCGAAGAGCCCGAGCGCGTTCAGCGCCGCAACGACGTCCTCGCCTGAGGACGAGTCCGCCGCCAACGTCTCCACGCCTTCAGGGCCGAAGCGCGCCCGCAGCCGTCCCAGCGCCCGTGCGATCTTGGGCCGGTCGCTCCCGAGGAGGAGATAGGCGGGACGGAGAGCGTCGTCGGCCATGCTGCCGAGGATAATGGCTCCCCGGGGCTGCGCGGTTGGCTCCGAGCCTGCCTCGGAAGACCTGGCTGATCACCCCTTCTCCGTGTGCACGATCAGCTCGCGGCCGTCGGATTCGACCGTGACACGGCCGTCCTCATCGGTTCGGTAGAGGGACAGCCCCGGGAAGCTCCGCAAAGTTGCGACGGTTGAAGGGTCCGGATGCCCGTAGTCGTTGTGCTCCCCGACCGAGATCACCGCAACGCGCGGCCGGAGCAGGGCGAGGAGGGCGCCAAGCCCTTCGTCCTCGGACCCGTGATGCGCAACCTTGAGGATCTCGACCGCCTGAGGGCGCAGCGGGAGGGTCACATTCGACTCGGCATCGGCGGTGAAGAGAGCGTCGGTGGTGCCGTAGGAGGCCAGGATGACGATCGGGCTGTCGTTCGGATCCGCACCGGGCGCCGCCTCGTCCGCAGGCCAGAGGACACGCAGGGTCAGACGCCCGAGTCGGAAGGTCTCGCCGGCGCGCGCGAGGACGAGGCGCACATGATGGGCGGTCGCGGCGGCCAGAGCCGCTTTCTCATCGACGCTCTCGGCCGGAATCTTCGGATCCAGGACGAAGCCCACGGGCTCGTGGTCGAGCACGGCTGCGGCGCCTCCGACGTGGTCCCGCTGCGGATGCGTGAGCACCACGGCGGCCAGGTTCTTGACCCCGAGCCCTCTCAGCTGGGCGTCCACGTGTGCTTCCGGAGGTCCCTCGTCGATGAGCACCGCGCCCTCGGGGACCTCGATCAGCGCGGAGTCTCCCTGGCCGACGTCCAGGAACGTGATCCGCAGGCCGGTCGGAGGCTCGGGCGCATGGCTCGGCCTGAGCGTCCAACCGAGAAGCAAGAGAGCCAGGACCGCGACGAGGACCGCGGCGCGCCTGCCTCGGGGTGGCGGGAGGCGTGCTACGACGAGCGCGAACGCGACGAGCCCAACGAGCATCGCGAGCGCTTTCCAGGAGGCGATCTGCGCGTGAGGTAGTCCTCCGAAGAGACGTGCCACGCCCGCCAGGTAGGCGGCGAGCCAGCCGTTGATCCAGGCGAGGGCGGCCGCGGCCGTGGGAAGAACGGGATCGAGCACCGAGCAGGCGAGCGCCAATCCGAGGATCGGAGCGACGACGGGCGCCGCGAGCGCATTGCTCGGGATCGAGTAGAGCGGGACCTTGCCGAAATGCGCCATCAGGATGGGCGCCGTGACGGCGCCGCACCCTGCGGACACCGTCAGCACCGGCGCGAGCCGAGCCGGCACCGGATAGCCCTCGAGCCTCGCGTCCAGGCGCGGGACGAGGACGAAGATGGCGGCGACAGCGGCGAACGAGAGCTGGAAGCCGGCGTCGAGGAGCGAGTACGGGCTCCAGGCGAGAAGCACGGCCGCGCCGAGGAGCAGGAAGTACCACCGGTCCCGCGCTCGACCGCAAAGCCACGCCAAGGACGCGAGCGCTCCGGCGACTCCCGCACGGACGACGGACGGCTGCCAACCTACGGCCAGCACGTACGCGGCGACTGCGAAGAGGGCTCCAACCTCGCCGACGAGCCGCGGGAAGCCGAGGAGCCACGCGGCCAGGGTCGCGCCCATGACGACGTAGGCAACGTTCTGCCCGGAAACCGCCAACAGGTGGTAGAGACCGGAGGCCCGGAAGCTGTCGCGTAGCCCCTGATCGATCCCCTCGTCTTCGCCGAGGAGGATTCCGGCGATCACGGCTCGCCTCTCGCCTCCCACGCCCGGAGCGAGCCCGCGGGAGGCAAAGGCACGCAGAGAGTCGGAGACGCCCCCAACGCCGCCTCTCCGACCGACGATGCGGTAATCGCGCGCTGAGAGGACGACGTGTATGCCCTGCCGACGCAGGTATGACGACTCATCGAACCCGTCCTCATCCGGGCCACGAGGCCGGCCTATCTCGGCGACGGTCTCGACGATGGCGCCCTGCGGAGGAGCGCGCCCGCGCGGCAGGTCGAGGCGCGCCCGCTCGTCGAACGAGGTCGTGCCAAAACGCAGCACGCGCACCGGGACTCGAACCTCGAACGGGCTCGAGCGCGCAGGGCCCGTCACGACGAGTCGAGCGTTCGAGACCCGACCGACCTCCGCGATGAGGGCGCTGCGGTCGAGGGCAGCCAGCCGGAGCGTGCCCAACCACCAGCCCGCCAGCAAAATGGCGGCGGCCAGCAGTGCCGTGCGCCCCGCGCGCAGAACGAGAGCCACAGCGCCGAGAGCTCCGGCTGCGACGGGGACTTCGGTCCCCCACGCCGCGACGGCGAGTGGTAGGGCGAGCCCGATGCAGAGCGCTGCGGCGAGCAGATGCGGCGCCGGTATGCGCCCGCTGAAGCTCACAGGTCGACCAACTTCTTCAGCTCGGCGAGCCGGGCCGGCCCGATCCCCGGCACAGAATCGAGCTCATCGACCGACGAGAACGCCCCGTGCTCGGTCCGGTAGTCGAGGATTTTCTGCGCAGTCACGGGGCCGATGCCGGGCAGCGTGTCGAGCTCCTCGAGCGTCGCCGAGTTGAGGTGCACGGGCTGAGGGGGCGCGCCCGGAGCGGCCGGGGCACCGCCGGCCGCGTTCTTGCCCCGCAGCGGGACGATCACCTGCTGGCCGTCGGCTACCGGAGCCGCGAGATTGACGAGCTCGAGCGCTGCCTTCGGCCTCGGGCCACCGGCGGCGCGGATCGCGTCGTCCACCCGACTTCCGTCGTCGAGCCGGTAGAGCCCGGGCTCACGGACCGCGCCGACGACGTGCACGAGCAGCTTGCGCACCGGGGCCGGCTCGGCCCGCATGGCGACGACCGCCGGGCCGGCGGCTCCCGAATCCCCGTGGCGAAATGCGAGCCGCCCGGCGACGACGAGCGCCACGAGCAGGGCGGCAACGTACGCGAGTGCGCGCCCGCGCGAGATCTGCGGCATCTGCATCGCTCCAGGCTGGGGATGGAGAACGCGCGCATGTGACGGGAAATGCGCCGAAACGAATGCGAAAGAGAGCCGCTAGCCGACGCAGGGGCCGGACGAGACGGGCTCGAGCGAGCTGGAGAGGCCCCGAAGGACGAGCTCGACCGGAACCGAGAAGCCGCTCGGGCCTTTCTTCGCCCCCGCGAAGACCATCGAGACTACGCTCCCGCGAGAGTCGACCACCGGGCCGCCGCTCTCACCCGGCTGCACCTTGCCCCTGAGCGGCACCACGATCCGCGCGCTCACATGCCGGTCGTAGGCGTCGGGCGCGATGACGGACCGCGGCTGACCGGCCGTCGCTGCGGTCCCCGTGAGGGCCCCGTCCCGCGGGTAGCCGAGGATGACGACGTTCCGTGGGAAATCGTCCCTATGGTCGACTGCGAGCGGAGAGAGCGCGAGCGAGGGCACGCGGAGGAGCGCGACGTCGTTCTGCTCGTCGACGTACACGGGCTTGGCCGAGAGTGTCTGCCCGTTGGGCGCAAGGATGGTCGTGTCGTGCTCGCCTGCGATCACGTGAGCATTCGTGGCGACCAGCGCCCGGCGCACGACCCACCCCGATCCCTGCGTCCCCAGGCCGCACGCCGTGCCGTGGATCTTGACGACGCTGCCCGCGGCGGCCTTCGCGTCGGGGCTCTGGAGGACGCTCGGATCGGGCGGTGGCAATGGCGCTCCGCCGAGGGCCAGCTCGGGGAAGGGATCGAAGCGGTTGAGGGCCTGGAGGACGCGGTCGGGCGGAACCGCCCGCATCAGCTTCGGCAGGATCGTCGACTCGCGGACGTCCTTGCGCAGGCCGAGGGAAGGCTGGTGGAGAGCGACCACCGCGACGAGCCAGGCAAGAGCCAGGCCGAGGGCCCCACCGAGGACCGCGCCGCCCGCCCCGTCCACGACCCGTAGGCCTCGCCTGAAAGTCAGGAAGCGCCGCGGGCTCTCCGCCAGCGTCGCGCTGGCGGCGCCGAGCAACGTGGCGCCCACAACCGCGCCCGCAAGGCTCGCGAACGCGATCCAGGGGGAGTTGTCCGGGAGGAACTGCGGCGCGAGCCAGGAGCCCGCGAGCGCGCCGATGCCGAGCCCGACGAGCGAGAGCGCCTGGGCGACGAGGCCGCGGTAGGCACCCTGCACGGCGAAGATCGCGACCCAGAGGATGAGGAGAACGTCCGTGACGTTCACGGGGACAGAACGTTACGGCGCGCGCCGGATCTAGGAGGGATTGGCGGAATGTCGCTCGTCGCCGGGACGCGCTGGTCGTTCTGGGGCTGCGGACGCTGGGCGCCCTCGTACCGACTCTAGCTACGGGGGTGACTCGTCTATCTGAACGCGGATGCGTTGGGGCGAGTCAGCGCGCCTCCGGCGGCACAGCCGATATTTCGTCAAGCCCTCCTACCCACCGATCTAGACGACGAGATTCACGAGCCGGCCGGGGACGACGATCGCCTTCTTGACGTCCTTCCCGTCCAGGTAGCTTTGAACCCGAGGGAGCTCCTTGGCACGGTCGATGAGCTCGTCCTCGGAGAGATCGACGGGTACCTCGGTGCGGTCGCGCACGCGCCCGTTGACCTGGACGACGAGCTCGAAGGTGGCGCGCTCGAGCAGGGCGGGGTCCGCCTCGGGCCACGGCGTCTCCCAGAGGCGCTCGTGGCCGAGTCGCTCCCAGAGCTCCTCGGCGATGTGCGCGGCATAGGGCTGGATCAGGGAGACGGCGGTCTCCGTCGCGAAGCGCGCAGCGGGATCGTCGGGGCGGCGGGAGATCTCGTTCACGAGCTCCATCACCGCGGCAATCGGAGTGTTGAGCGCGAAGCGGCGGCCGATGTCGTCAGTCACCTTGTCGATGGTCGCGTGCGCCTTGCGAGCGAGCGGGGTGTCGCCTGGATCGGCCTCGGCCGCGTCGCCCGCGTGCTCCATGGCCACGCGCCAGAGCCGGTGCAGGAAGCGGACGACGCCCTCGAAGCCCGCGTCCTGCCACTCCGCGTCCTGCTCGACCGGCCCGATGAAGAGCAGGTAGAGACGGCACGCGTCCGCTCCGTAGCGCTCGACGTACTCGTCCGGGATGATGACATTGCCCTTCGACTTGGACATCTTCGCCCCGTGGTAATGGAGCATTCCCTGCGTGAAGAGCCTGGCGAAAGGCTCCCGGAAGCCGAGCAGCTCGAGGTCGTTCATCACCTTCGTGAAGAAGCGCGCGTAGAGCAGGTGGAGGATCGCGTGCTCGACGCCGCCGATGTACTGATTGACCGGTAGCCAGTAGTCCGCGATCCGCCGGTCGAAGGGCGCCCGGTCGTTGTGCGGATCGGCGTAACGGATGAAGTACCAGGACGAGTCGACGACCGTGGCCATCGTGTCGGTCTCGCGGGGCGCCTCGCCGCCGCAGCGCGGGCAGGTCGTGTGCACCCAGTCCTCCGCGGCGGCCAGCGGAGAGCGCCCCTTGGGCAGGTACTCGTCAACCTCTGGGAGGAGCACGGGCAGGTCCTCTTCCGGAATGGGCACCATGCCGCACTCGTCGCAGTAGAGGATCGGGATCGGGCAGCCCCAGTAACGCTGGCGGGAAAGGAGCCAGTCCCGGAGCCGGTAGCTCGTGGCCGGACGGCCCTTGCCGCGCGACTCGAGCCACTCGACGATGGCCTTCTTCGCGTCGGGAGCGGGCAGGCCCGAGAATTGCGCGGATTCGATCAGCTTCTCGTTCTCCGAGTGTCCGAGGTAGGCAGCGTCCTTCTCGATTTCGCCCTCCATGGGCACCACGACGGGCCTGATCGGCAGCTCGTAACGCTTCGCGAACTCATAGTCGCGCTCGTCGTGTGCCGGGACGGCCATGATCGCCCCCGTCCCGTACTCCATCAGCACGTAATCGGCGACCCAGACCGGAAGCCGCTCGTCGTTGACGGGGTTCGTGACGAAGTGCCCCGTGAAGACTCCCGTCTTCTCCTTCTCGGGATCGGCCCGCTCAGCCGTCGGCCGAGCGGCGGCCCGCGCCGCGTAGTCCAGCACCTCCTGCTCGTGAGGTGTCCCGTCCGCGAGCCGGGGGATCAGCGGGTGCTCGGGCGCCAGCACGAAGAAGGTCGAGCCGAAGAGCGTGTCCGGGCGGGTGGTGAAGACGGGGAGGTCGACGTCGAGCTCCTCGATGCGAAAGATCACCTCGGCGCCCTCCGAGCGCCCGATCCAGTTCCGCTGCATCGTCAGGACCCGCTCGGGCCACGCTTCGAGCAGCTCCATCTCCTCGAGCAGGCGGTCGGCGTAGGCGGTGATCCGGAAGAACCACTGCTCGAGGCGACGCGCCTCCACCAGGTGGCCGCAGCGCTCGCAACGCCCGTCGATCACCTGCTCGTTGGCGAGCACGGTCTGATCGTTGGGACACCAGTTGACCGGAGCCTCCTTCCGGTAGGCGAGCCCCGCTTCGAAGAACTTGAGGAAGAGCCATTGCGTCCACCGGTAGTACTCGGGCTCGTGGGTCGCCAGCACGCGGTCCCAGTCGATCGCCCAGCCCATTCGCTCCATCTGCCGCTTGATCGACGCGATGTTGCGCTCAGTCACCTCGCGCGGATGCCGTCCCTCCGTGATGGCAGCGTTCTCGGCCGGGAGCCCGAAGGCGTCGAAGCCCATCGGCCGCATGACCGCGTACCCGTGCCGCCTCCGGAAGTGGCCGACGACCTCGCCCAGCATGTAGTTGCGCACGTGGCCCATGTGCAGCTCGCCGGAGGGATACGGGAGCATCTCGAGGACATAGGTCTTGTCCCCCAGGTCGGCCTCGCCCGGGTTGGGCACGTGGAAGGCCTGCGCATCCTTCCAGACGCGCTGCCATTTCTCTTCGATGGCCTTCGGGTCGTACTCGTCCACGTCAAATTCCTCCAGATACGAAAAAGCCTCTCTTGCGAGAGGCCGGGGGCGAGTCGTCGGGCCGGCGCCGCCGGCTCGCTAGGTCCCCCTGCTGCTCTTGAGGCCGAGCTCCATTTCGCCTCAACTGTAGCGCTAAACTCGCCCCCGTGTTCCTGACGCGCCTGGGGATTCCGAAGCTCTGGAACGAGGATCCCGAGACGCTCTGGCCCTACGCCCGGCACCTGGTGTCGCCTTTCGTCTCGTGGGTCGCGCCCTCGTTCGGTTACGGCCTGGAGCGGGTGCCGCAGGCCGGGGGCGGCGTCGTCGCGGCCAACCATCTGTCCGCGATCGACCCGCCGCTTCTCGGCGGGCTCTCCCCGCGCTCGATCTACTACATGACGAAGAAGGAGCTCCTCGACATGCCTTTCGTGGGCGACGTGCTCAGGTGGACCGGAGCGTTCCCGGTCCGCCGGGGAGCGGGAGATCGCGATTCGCTCCGCCAGGCGCGAGAGATCGCACGCGCCGGTCACCTGGTGGGGATCTTCGTCGAGGGAACTCGCCAGCGCTTCGGCTACCCCGGAGAGGTGCTGCCCGGAGCGATGATGATCGCCTTGCAGGAGGGAGTCCCGATCGTCCCGGCGGGGATCTACTCATTCGGTTGGACGAAGAACAACCGCCAGCCCTGCGCCGTCGTGTGGGGTGACCCCATCGGCCTCGACGGACTTCCACGCTCGGGTCGGGGCTACAAGCAGGCTGCCGACCTCGTGGGGGCCGAAATCGTCCGGCTCTGGCGCCAGGCCGGAGAGGCCATCGCCGCAGGCTTTCCACCCGAGCTTCCCGACGGAGCCAGGCGCTGGCGCCCCTTCTATCCGCTGCTGGGAGACTCGACGACACCGAGCCCCTCGACGAGCGTGAAGAAGGCCGCCGCGTAGGGCGATTCACGGGTCCGCTCCCGGACCGCCGCCCAGTCGACCTGCTCGCGTACGGGCCGAGCCATCTGCAGGAGCGACTTGTAGTCGAGGGCCTGCTCGTCGAGCGCGAGGAGTTTTGTCACGAAGACGTCCTCGAGAGCCATGACCCGCATAGCCACGGCTTCCACCTCGATCGTCTCCGCCTGCTCGAACGTCTCGTCCGTGATCGGGAGGCCGACGGGCTCAAAGATGAGGTCGACCATGACGCCGTTCGAGTCCCAGGCCTTGTAGAGCCAGGGCTCGGGCGGCCGCTCGGGACGCATCCCTGCGGACTCGAGGACGGCGAGCGCCTCGTCCGCATCCTCGGGCTTCAGCATCAGGTCGAGGTCGTGGTCTGACTCGGGGCCACCGCGAACCCACGCCGCCAGGCCGCCGCCGAGCGCGAACGGAACATCGGCGTCGCGGAGGGCGGCCGCCGCCTTCTTCAGCGTCGTCAGCATGGCGTCGAAATCGTCGTTCGCCATCGGCCCTCCCGGTACCCTGCCACGCCGAACGGTGAAACGGGCCACGGTCAGGATCGCGGCGGCGGGGGACGTGCACTGCTCGCCCGAGCGGCGCGAGGAGATCATCTCCTCCTTCACGGAGCTCGAGGGAGAAGCCGACCTGGTGCTCCTCGCGGGCGACCTGACGACCTTCGGAGAGCCCGAGGACGCCCGGGTGCTGGCGGACGCCTGCCGTGCGCTGGCCGTGCCGGTGATCGCAGTGCTCGGCAACCACGACTGGCACGCGAACCGCACGGACGAGCTCGCCACGGTGCTCGATGACGCGGGAATCGTCCTCCTCGACCGGGCGTGGACGATCGCCGAGGCCGCCGGCACGCGGGTGGGGGTCGTCGGAACGAAAGGGTTCGTCGGCGGGTTTCCCGATTCGGCGCTCCCCGACTTCGGCGAGCCGCTTCTCCGGCGGATCTACGCGGAGACATCCAGGGAGGTGGAGGCGATCGCCGACGGGCTGCAAGCGATCGCAGGGTGCTCGCTCAGGGTCGTGCTGCTCCACTACTCCCCCACCCCGACGACGCTCGAGGGAGAGCCCAAGGGGATCTACGCCTTCCTGGGAAGCGACCGCCTCGCCGCCCCGATCTCGGAGCACGTGCCCGACCTCGTCCTCCATGGGCACGGTCACGCCGGGACGTTCGAGGGCTTCATCGGACGCGTACCGGTCTACAACGTCTCCATCCCGGTCATGCAGCGCGATTTCTGGGTGTTCGAGCTGGAGAAACCGGGTACGGACGACGCATGAGCATCCTCTGGATCATCCTCATCGTGATCTTGGTCCTCGCACTGCTCGGGTTCTTCTCGCGCGGCTACTGGTAGGACCAAGGAATCACTGAAACGGGCCGGTCGGCTCTTGCCCGTCCGGACCGCTTCAGGCACGGTTGAGGGGTGCGCGAATGCCCACCCCTCTTGGCTTGCGCGGACGCCCGCGAGAGGCTCCCACGCCTCGGGGGCATGGCCCGACCCGACGGTGTCCTGATCGTCAGCGAGCGGCACTGGGCGTTCGCCGGTCTGGACGGATCGCTGCGCGAGGGGCTGATGCCGACTCCCCGTTTCGACCGAATTCCGCTCGTGCGCGGGATGCTGAAGCTCGCAGCCGCCTTCGCCCCGATCTTCCGGCGCACGGACGTCACCCGGAAGCGAGAGCGTTCGATTCTCGCCGCCCTCATCGTCGCGCCCCTGGGCCTGGCCTTCCTGCCCGCCGAGCTCGCCTGGCCCGCGTGGGGTCTCCTCACCGTGGGCCTCCTGGCCTGGATCTTCCGGGGGCGGACCCTCCGGCTGCACGGCGCCGAGCATCGCGCGATCGCGGCGGTTGAGAAACGCCTCCTCGAGGACACGTGGACCGGGGCTGCCCGGCCGACACGCTTCTCGCCGCGCTGCGGCACCAACTTCGCCGCGCTCGTCCTTCCCGTCACGGCGCTCGCCGAGCGCGCCTGGCCCTTCGCCCCCGCGCTCTACACGCCGCTCCTCGTCACGATCCTCTCGCTCGCTGTGACGATGGAGCTCTGGCGCGTGGTCCAGGCGTCGACCTGGAAGCTCACGCGCGTCATGCTCCTCCCCGGGCTCGCCCTTCAGCGGCTCACGACCCGAGAGCCCGCCCTGGACGACACGCGAGTCGCCCTGAGAGCGGTCGAAGCGGTTCTCAGTCGCGAGCTCGGCTAGCTCTCGAGCTCGACCCGCTCGATCGTGACAGCCTCGCGCGGGCGGTCGGAGGCGTCCCTCGGCAGCTCGGAAATCTCGTCCACGACGTCCATTCCCTCGGAGACCTGCCCGAACACCGTGTGCTTGCCGTCGAGCCATGGAGCCGCCTCGGTCGTGACGATGAAGAACTGGCTCCCGTTCGTGTCAGGGCCCGAGTTGGCCATCGCAAGCGCGCCCCTGACGACCCGGTGGTCGTTGGGCTCGTCCTCGAACTCGTAGCCCGGCCCTCCGGTGCCGTCGCCGCGCGGGCAGCCGCCCTGGATCATGAAGTCGGGGATGACGCGGTGGAACGTGATTCCGTCGTAGAAGCCGTTGCGCGCGAGCTTGACGAAGTTGTCGACGGTCTTCGGCGCGTCCTCGTCGAAGAGCTCGAGGGCGATCGCCCCGTGATTCGTGTGCAGAGTCGCCTGTGTCATGCTCGGCATACTGACCGAGATGGCCTTCGTCCCGCCCGCCCGGCACCTCATCCGCGCCAAGGACCTAGCGGACTCACGCTACTCCGAGGCCCTGACCGTGGACGGCTTGGCGGCCGCGGCAAAGCTGTCCCGGGCCCATTTCAGCCGCGAGTTCCGGCGCACCTTCGGGGAATCGCCCCACGCCTACCTCCTCACACGCCGGCTGGAGCGGGCGGCCGCGCTTCTCCGAAACACCGACCGGTCTGTCGCCGAAATCTGCTTCTCCGTCGGCCTGCAGAGCGTGGGCTCCTTCACCACGAGCTTCACGCGGACATACGGCATGTCACCGACCGCTTACAGGGAGTCGTTCCCGCCGGCTTCGGATTACGCGCTCATTCCGACGTGCGTCCTACGCGCGTACGCCAGGCCACAACACCGCACGTTTCGAGAAGACAGCGACGCCGCTGCGAGCAACGATGGAGGCCGTGCCAACGACCTAGGAGGAAAAGATGTCGTACAAGATCTCCACCGCACAGGTGTGGGTGCATGACCAGGACGAGGCGCTCGACTTCTACACGAAGAAGCTGGGCATGGAGGTGCGCAGCGATGTCACCGTCCCCGAGATGGGCAATTTCCGCTGGCTGACCGTCGGCCCTGCGGATCAGCCCGACGTCTCGATCGTCTTGATGGCCATTCCCGGCCCTCCCGTGATGGACGCCGACACCGCCCAGCAGGTCAAGGACCTGATGGCCAAGGGCTTCGCCGGCACGGTGTTCTTCGCCACGGACGACGTCCAAGCGGCCTACGAGGAGCTGAAGTCGCGCGGCGTCGAGTTCACGGAAGAGCCGACGGAGATGCCCTACGGAATCGACTCGGCGTTCCGCGATCCCTCGGGCAACAACTTCAGGCTGACTCAGGTTCGGGAGGTGGCGGCCGTCTAGGCCGCCTCTCCGCTCGTGCGGGCTTGGGGATGGAGCCAACGGGGCTCGAACCCGTGACCTCCAGCGTGCCACGCTGGCGCTCTCCCAGCTGAGCTATGGCCCCTTGTTGTAGGTTCAGTGTAGCGGCGAACTCGTACTGCCTGGCATCACGAATCCCCCGCTGCTGGTTGTTCCTGGGCGGCGTTAGCCGCAGCTGGATCGCGCCACCCGGTGGGACCACTTCGATGGGAAGGAAGTAACACCGGTCGAGCTCGTCGCAATATGCGGCGAACGCATCAACCTCGTGCCGACCATAGATGCGTCTCACAAGGCCGTCAGCTGATCGACGGCATGAATAGCACCGGACGACGATCACATCGTCGCAACGAGACGCCCACTTGCACTGGATGCGTACAAATCGATCGCACAGGTCGAAGACCAAGTCGTACCGCTCATCCCGAACCGGGCGCGACACACCGATCCCCAGCCTGATCGCGGCCAATGTGATCGCCGTCTCCGCGATCGCACCCTTTTCGTCTGTTGTCAACATAGGCAATAGGATAGGGCGCAGCCCGGATGGAACCGTTTTCGCCCGGCGCACGGCGGGCACCACCGAACCGTGGCCGACAAGACTGACTACAGCCCGGTCGTCGAGGAGACGGGCGACGCTGAGAAGCGGCGAGAGCGCCGCAAATGGGGCGCCTTCCTCGCAGGGGCGCACCTCTTCTGGATCTACGCGCTGATTCTCGGCGCGATCCTCGTGGTCCTCTACGTCGTGTTCCGCTAGTTCGCGGTCGCCGCGACTTCGACCGATGGCACGTCGCCCCAGAGCTCCTCGAGGCGGTAGTACTCGCGGGCCTCCGGCGTGAAGACGTGCAGGACGACGTCGAGGTAGTCGGCGAGGATCCACGTCGCGTTGCGCTCGCCGTGGACGTGACGCGGGATCGCGCCGGCCTCGTGCTTGAGGCCCTCGCGAACCTCGTCGTAGATCGCCTTGGCCTGCCTCGGGTTGTTCCCGGTGCAGACGACGAAGTAGTCGGTGTAGCTGCACACGGGCCGCATGTCGAGGATGACGACCTCCCGGGCCAACTTCTCCTGCGCGAGGTCGGCGATTCGGCGTGCTTGTTCGAGGGACGTCAGGTGGTCGAAAGCTCCTCGGTCACTTCGAATCAGGGTAGCACCGGTAAAGCCCCGCGCTCTCGATCTCCCGCGCGACGGCATCCGGAACGAGCCCTGCGATCGGCTCTCCGTCGCGGACGCGCCTGCGGACGTCCCGCGAGGAGACGTCGACGGCCGGGATCTCGAAGAACTCGACGCGCTCAGGGCGATCGACCTGGGCCAGCACCGCCTCGAGCGCCGGACGCGGGTACCCGGGGCGAGTCGCCACGCCGAGCCGGGCCAGCCGCAGCACCTCGTCCGGCTCTTTCCAGGTGGGGAAGGCGGCGAACTCGTCGGCGCCGATGAGGAACATCGCATCGGCAAAGTCGTGCTTCCGGAGCGCGTCGACCGTGCGCGCGTGCCCTTCTGGGCGGATCTCGGTTCCAGGCAGGCCCTCGAAGGCGAGCCGGGCCAGCGTGAAGCGCTGCTCGAACTCCAGCTCCACGCTTTTGTGGCCGGGATCGACGACGACGAGCACGAGCAGCTGTTGCGGGTCGAAATGCTCGAGCGCCGCCCTGGCAAGCGCCACGTGACCGTTGTGCGGAGGGTCGAAGACTCCGCCGTAGAGGCCGGTCACTCCTCGTACTCCACGTCATCACCCGGCTTCACCCCGGCCGCGCGCAGGGCTTCTTCGGGAGGTTCGCCGCGCACGCGAAAGCCCCGGTCGGTGCGAAAGATGCGGAAGGGCCTGCGCTGCACGCCCGCCGGCCTGTAGACGAGGAAGTCGGCGAGCTCTTCACCTCCCGAGAACGCTGGCGCGTCTTCCGGAGCGAGCTGGAACAAAGCCCGCTCGAGATCCTCGATTCCTCGACCGGTCACGGTTGAGGTTTCGACCACCGCCAGGATGCGCGGATCCTCGAGCGCGAACCCCTGGGGCCCGAGGTCGACCTTGTTGAGGACGACGATCTGCGGACGCTCGTCGAGCCCCTCTCCGTACGCGTGTAGCTCACGGTCGATCGTCGCGAACCGCTCTTCGACGTCCTCGGCCTGCGCCTCGATGACGTGCAGGAGGAGCCGGGAGCGCTCCAGGTGCGCAAGGAACTCGTCTCCGAGACCCACGCCCTGGTGGGCCCCTTCGAGCAGCCCCGGCACGTCGGCGACTGTCAGCTGGCGCCCGTCGGGCGACTCGACCGTCCCGAGGACGGGCGCGACGGTCGTGAACGGGTAGTCCGCCACCTTCGGCTGGGCGTTCGAGATACGCCGCAACAGGGACGACTTGCCGGCGTTGGGGAAGCCGACGAGCGCGGCATCCGCGAGCAGCTTGAGGTGGAGTTCGACGACGGCCTCCTCCCCGCCCACTCCGATCTCAGCCATCCGTGGAGCCTGGTGGGTCGGGGTGGCGAAGCGCTTGTTGCCCGACCCGCCGGCTCCCCCTCGGGCGACGGTCACCCGCGCGTCGGGGTGCGCGAGATCGGCCAGGAGGCGTCCCTCGTCGTCGAAGACCTGCGTGCCGACCGGGACCCGCAGCTCCACGTCCTCCCCGGAGCGCCCGTGCTTGTTCTTCCCCTGGCCGTGCGCGCCCCGGCCCGCCGTGAAGCGGCGCTGGCGCTGGAAGAACGAGAGGTCGCGCAGGTCGGAGTCGGCGACCAGGACGACGTCGCCCCCGTCGCCCCCGTCACCGCCGTCCGGCCCGCCCTTGGGAACGTACTTCTCCCTCCGGAAGCTGAGCGACCCGTCGCCGCCGCGGCCCCCGCGCACCTCGATGCGGGCGCGGTCGTGGAACATGGGCGCCCTAGAGGATCGAGATGATGCGGTCGCGGAAAGCGACCTTGCCGTCGCGCTTGGCGAAGATCGTGTGGTCGCGGCCGACGCCCGTGCCCGGGCCCGCACGGAAGCGCGTGCCGCGCTGCCGGACGACGATCGCGCCCGCCCTGATCTCCTGTCCGTCGAAGACCTTGACGCCGAGTCGCTTCGACTCGGAGTCGCGACCGTTCTTCGAGGAGCCGAGGCCTTTCTTGTGGGCCATCTAGTCCGCCTTCTTCTTCGTGGTGGTCGTACTCGTCTTCTTCGCCGTGGCCGTGGTGGTCTTCTTCGCCGTAGAAGCCCTCGTGGCCTTCCTACCGATCGACTGGATCTCGATCTGGGTGAGGCGACTGCGGTGGCCGTTGCGCCGCCGGTAGCCGGTGCGCCGCTTGTGCTTGCCGACGATCACCTTCTCGCCCAGCACGTGGGCCGAGACCTTCGCCGTCACCTGCTGACCCTTGAGCTTGTCACCGAGCTTGGGCTCGCCCTCGCCCCCGAGCAGGAGCAGATCGGGGTGAAAGGTCTTGCCTTCGTCGATCGAGACGCGGTCCACGAGCAGCCGCTCGCCCTCACGGACGCGGTACTGCTTGCCGCCGACGGCGATCACTGCATATGCCTTCTTTTCGGCCATGATCGTTAAGAGAGCGGGCGCTCCTGGCCCGCTTCGGGAGCGGATTCTACCGGCTTGCGCTTGCGGCCGCGGCCGCCCCGAGTGCCCCGCCTCGTCTTCTTCTTCGGCTTCTCCTCGACAGGCGCGTGGCTTCCCTCGGGCCCCGCCGCGGCCTCGCGCTCTACGGCGGTCTCGGGCTCGGCAACGGCGGTCGCCTGCGCCGCCGTGGCGGTCTTCTTCTTGCGACCCCGGCCTCCGCGCGAGCCCCGCCGTGTCTTCTTCTTCGGCTTTTCGCCGTTCGCCTTCGGTCCCTCGCCGTCCTCCGAGAGCAGGATCCCGTGGGCGGAGGTCTTGCCGACATCCTCGATTCGAATCGCGACCTTCTCGCCGACGTGCGCCGCCGCTCCCGCCACGGTGATGACGTAGCCGTTCAGGCGCGCGATCGCGTCGGTCTCAGCGTGCAGATGGGCCTCCTCGAGCTCGACCTCGAGCTCCTGCCCGGGCTGGACGGGCGCTGCCTGCGGCGCGACCTCCGCGGCTTTCCCCTCGGTGAGGACGACAAAGTGATCGTGCGCGGCGCGCTGCCTGCCCTTGAGCGCGATCTTCTTGCGAGTCTCCTTCTCGAGCTCCTCGAGCCTCGAGCCGCCCGGGCCGACGAGCAGGGTCGCCACCTGCGAGTTGAGCTCGATGAGGAAGGACTCGCTCTTCGACTCCGCGGCCAACCTGCGCAGGCGCCGCTCGGCGTCGACCGCATGCGTCTCCATCGAGACGACCACGCCATCCCCCTTGCAGGTCGGGCAGCGCTCCGTGATGATCTCGCGCGGCCCGTCGGTGACGTTCTGGCGCGTCATCTCGACGAGGCCGAGCGGCGAGATCTCGACGACGTAGGTCTTCGTCCGGTCGCGCTCGAGCTCGCGGTTGAGCGCCCCCTCGACGAGCTGGCGGTTCTTCGGGTTCGCCATGTCGATGAAGTCGATGACGATGATTCCGCCGATGTCGCGGAGACGAAGCTGGCGGACGACCTCGGTGACAGCCTCGAGGTTGTTCTTCGTGATCGTGTCCTCGAGACGACCCTGGCTCGTCTTGCCGCGGGCGCCGACGAACCGGCCCGTGTTCACGTCGATGACCGTGAACGCCTCGGCATAGTCGAAGATGAGGTAGCCGCCCGAGGGCAGGTCGACGCGCTTGCCGAGGGTCGAGCGCACCGCGTCGTCGACCCCGTAGCGCTCCATCAGCGGCTCCTTGTCGCGGTAGAGCTCGACCCGCGCGGCGAGCTCGGGCGAGGTGCGCTTCAGATAGCCGACGATGCGCCGGTAGGTGCGGTCGTGGTCGACGACGACCCGTTTGAAGTTACGGATGAAGAGGTCCCGGACGATCCTGAGCGGAAGCTCCGACTCCTGGTAGACGAGCGCAGGCGCTTCCGTGCGGTTGGCGCGGCCCCGGATCGTCGACCACAGCTTCTGGAGGAGCGCCAGGTCGCCCTCGAGCTCCTCCCTTGAGGCTCCCTCGGCGGCCGTGCGGACGATCAAGCCGCCCTCGGGGAGCTCGAGCTCCTTGCAGATGGCCTTCAGCCGCTCGCGCTCTTCGTCCTCGAGGCGGCGCGAGACGCCGATTCCGTCCCCGAAGGGGACGAAGACGAGGAAGCGGCCGGGGAGCGAGATCTCGGTGGTGAGCCGGGCGCCCTTGGTCCCCATTGGATCCTTGACGGCCTGTACGAGCACCTCCTGGCCGCGCTCGACGAGCTCCTGGATCCGTCTCCCGTGCTTGCGCCCCTCGAGCTCGGGGACGACGATCTCGTCCACGTAGAGGAAGCCGTTCTTCGCAAGGCCGATGTCGACGAACGAGGCTTCCATCCCCGGAAGCACGTTGTCGACCGTCCCCTTGTAGACATTGCCGGCGATCGAACGCCGGCCCGGCCGCTCGAGGTAGACCTCGGCGACGATCCCGTCCTCGAGAACGGCGACCCGCTGCTCGCCGACGTCGACCGAGACGAGGATCTCCTTCTCTCTCTCGACGGCCCCGCTGCGCGCACCCGTCGAGGCCGGCTTCCGCGCCGGAGGGCGCTTGCGCCGAGGCCTCTTCTCCTCGGGCTTCGGCTCGACCGCTACGGCCGCTGTCTCTGTCTTCTTCTTGCGACCCCGGCCTCCGCGGCTGCCTCGCCGCCGCCGGGGCTTCTTCTCAGGCTCGTCCTGAGCCTTCTGTTCCTGCGCGGGCGCTGCGGGAGAAGCGGCCGCCGCCTCGGGCGGCGCCACCTCCTCCGAGGCCCCGCGCTTCCGAAACCAACGCACGTTTTAGATCTCCTTTCGGGCGCACGCGAAGGCCGCCCGCAGGCAGACCCATCAGCGTGTCAGCGCCAAATCTCATCTTTGTCCAGCGCGGGATCCCGCTCGCCCGATTCGGGCTCGGTGCTCCTTGCGCTTCCCTCTCAGGGTAGCAGCCGCGCCTTACGCCGCCGCCGGGCGGAGCCGCGCCTGCTTTCGCTTCACCGCTCGGAGACGCTGGCTGAGGCGAGCCCAGGCCCAGGGCTCGATCTCGGGATACTTCCCCGAGTCCACTTCCGCCCGGGTCACCTCCAGGTATTCGAACCAGGCGTCAGCTTCCTCGATTGCCAGTGCCTCGCCGTCCGTGAACCTCTGTTCGCCGCTCATGCGCGGACAGGCTAGGACCAGGACCGGACGGACCCGACCGCCTCCTTGAGCTTGCTCTGGCCACCGGCCTCGAAGTAGGCGGCGGCGACCCTGCCGAGCGCCTTCGTTCCCACGTAGGCAATGCCTCCCTTGATCGCCCAGCCCACCCCGGGAACGAACGCCATGGCCTCGCGGGCGACGGCCCGGAAGCCGAAGCCAGCGCCGACAACGGCGAGGATCTCGAGCGCCCGATCGCGGTCGATCTCCTCGCCGTAGGCGGCCGCAATGCGGAAGATCATCCGGATCTGGTTGAGAGTCAGAACCGGCATGTCGGCTCCCGGGATGAAGATGGCCACGCCGAGAATGCCGTTCTGGCGGGCGAACTTCGCGATCGTGTGCTCGACGACGGCCTCCCGAAGCACGGGCAAGCGCGCCGCCCACATGTAGGCGCGCTCGTCGGCGAGCTCGGCGATCATCTCGGCGATGGCGACGGCCGAGGCGGGAGTGCCCGCGGGCACCTGGAGCACGTTCGTGGCGAGCACGTACGGGACATCGACCGGCGCCGGGCCGGCGCCCGTGAGGACGCAGATCGCCTCGACGCCCTTCCGCTCCGCGAGGCGCAGGACCTCCTCGCCTTCGGGCGTCGGCTTCCCTCCCTCGACCGCATAGAGGAGGAGCCCCGCGCCCTCGATGTCGTAGGCCGACACCTCGCTGCCCGAGAGGTCGCGAATCGCCTGGGGATCGCCGCCTGCAACGAGGGCGTCGAACAGCTGCTTCGCGGGCTCGGAAGCGCCCGCGAGGACGATCGGCCGGAAGTCCTCGGCGGCCGCGTGGAGCTCTTTCACGACCCCGTAGATCGCTCCCGGGTGGATGGGGAAGCGGCCCAGCTTCACGCTACTTCTGCGCCGCGAGCCGGCCGCGGACGTGAATCGCCTCGAGGAGCCCGACCATCGCGAGAGTGGTGATCATCGAGCTTCCGCCGAAGCTCACGAAGGGAAGGGGAATCCCCGTCACGGGCGCGATACCGATCGTCATGCCGACGTTGATGAAGATCTGGACGTGGAAGGTGAAGACGATGGCCCCCGCGGTCGCCGCCGTGAACAGGCTCGGCGCGACGGCGTTGATCTTGATTCCCCGCGAGGCGATCAGAGCGTAGAGCAGGAGCAGGATCGCCGCGCCCAGGA
>JBKPFG010000021.1:0-27636 GCA_046728735.1 Actinomycetota bacterium | reverse complement strand
GCCCGGGCTCCGACTCGTCCCGGCGCCGGGCCACACACCCGGCATGCAGATGGTCGTCGTCGAGACTGGCGGGCGCCCGGTCATCGTCGGCGGCGACGTGGCGGTGTGGTTCGGCGAGTTCGACGAGCCGCCCACCGAAGGGCGGCAGCGGGTCCTTGCGCTCGACCCCGAGCTCGTCTGGCTCACCCACGAGCACGAGCCGTGGCGACCCCGCACCGTCTAAGGCATCACGCCGGCGCTCTTAGACATCGCCGTAGCGGTATCTACGCGGCGAGGAGCTCCTGGTAGTCGGCCTCGCGCCGTCGCTCAGGACGTGCGTGTAGGCGGGGCCTTGATCGTGATAGCGGGAGTCGTGTTGAGCCTGAACGTGTGGGGCGCGGGCGACCGTCTGTGGCGGTTCTGGGCATCTAACTATGCGCGGTTCAGACTCCGTCCACTAGCGAATCCGCTCTTCGTGCGGCTCTGGTTCGGCGGCTTGCTCGTCGTGATCGGGGCAGGATGGATCTACGCGAGTTCCTGACCGGGAGCCTGGACGCTTGCGGAAGGGGCGGACGGCGAGCTAGTTCGCCGTTCCCGTCCGAACCTCGATCGTTCTCGACGCCCCAGCCGTGCCCGCCTACTCGGCCCCTTCTTTGACGCGAGTCAGGACCGTCTGTAATCCTGGCCGCATGAAGAAGGGTCGCTTGGTGACTCATCTCCGAGGCATGCGACGACTTCTGGTTCCTGCGCTGGCCGTCACCCTCCTCGCCGCCGGGTGCGGGGGCGAGGAGAGCACCAGTGACAACACGGGTGGCTCTGCGGCCAGCGACTGGGCGAACAGCGTCTGCGAAGCCGTGACCAAGTGGAACGGCGCGGTGGCGTCGGCGGGAACCTCGCTCACGGAGAACCCCTCGAAAGAAGGTCTCGAGAGCGCAGCCGACGATGTCGAGAGCGCAACGCAGACGCTGGCCGACGACTTGAAAGCACTCGGGAAGCCTGGCACCGCGAGCGGCGAAGAGGCGAAAGCGGCAGTCGACGAACTCGCAACCAACCTGGAAGAGAACCTCCAAAGCATCCAGGACGCTGTCGCTGCCGCCTCCGGAGCGAGCGAGGCCCTCAGTGCCGTCTCGACCGTTAGCGCAACGCTCGTGACCATGGGCGATCAGATTTCGGAGACGGTTCAGAAGCTCAGGCAGGTGGACGCTGACGGAGAGTTGCGGGCCGCCTTCGACGAGGCGGGCTCCTGCGCTGAAGTCACGACCACCGAGCCGTGACCAACATAAAGCGGCGGCCAAGCGGACGCGCTCGTCATTCTCTGGGTACTCGCGATCCTGGTCTACCTTCTGGCTACGAGCGGAGGCTCGGACTGACCGCTAGCTTCCGGGGGTAGCACCGCACGAGCATTTCCGGCACCTACGGCACATGTGACCCACGCAACCATGCGGGTGCCGCTTAACCATGCGGCTGCAATGGGCCCGCCAGGATTCGAACCTGAGTCCAACGGATTATGAGTCCGCTGCTCTGACCGCTGAGCTACGGGCCCGATACCGCGCAGGGTATCGCCGGTTCACTTTGGACACAGCAGCCGAGGGCGTCTAAAAATACGGACTGCGGATCTTGTAGACCCTCGACCGGCGGAGGTGGGATCGCGACGTGAAGGTCTTCCAGCAAGAGCGCAGTCTGAGGACGAGGGGCGGTCTGGAGATCCGCGACATCACGGAAGAGGTAAAGGAGTGCGTCGCCGAGAGCGGTGTCAGCGACGGCATCGCGTGCGTCTACTCGCCGCACACGACCTGCATCGTACGGGTGAACGAGTTCGAGACGGGCTTCCTCGAGGACTTCGTGCGCCTCCTGCGGCGCCTCGTGCCGAGCACGAAGTACTACGCGCACGACGACTGGGACCGCCGCACCGAGAACGTCTGCCCGGAGGACATGGAATTCGGTAACGGCCATTCTCACTGCATGGCGATGCTGATGGGGCCCGCGGGCGAGTCGATTCCGGTGCGCGGCGGCGAGCTCTGCCTCGGCACCTGGCAGCGTGTGCTCTTCATCGAGCTCGATCGCTCGCGGGACCGCCGCTGGCTCGTTCAGGTCGTCGGCGACTAACTGGAGTACGACACCAGCGCGTCGTGGTGCTCGGCCAGGAGCTCGTCCGCCCGTGACCGCGCGAAATTGAAGGAGCGCCAGTCGCCGCCGCTCGGACTTCGGCGTAGCAGCGCGAGGGCGAGAGCGCGGCGGAGGTCGGGGCGGAGAGTGGGCAGCTTCTCGAGCATCGCCGGCACGGCGTCGTCGCTGAGGCCCGCAACGTACGCGACGTCGACCCGACTGCGGTCCAGATTCGTCCGGGCGATCAGCGCGTCCGGGTTGACGACGTTCAGGATCGCCGTGGCCGCGAAGCCGGCGACCACCGCACCGAGGGGGAACGAGACTCGTCGTCCTCTCAGGACCGTGAGGCCGAACCAGGCGAAGACGACGCCGAGCCACGCGATGATCCCGACCGCGTAGACGCGAAGCTGAGTCAGCCCGTACGCATGCTCATAGAGACGCATCCGTTGGAGCGCCGAGGCCATGACCACGCAGACGAGCGCGAGGAGGCTCCAGGAGAGGCAGCGGACGAGGAGCGCTCCCCGAGCCCCATTTCCACGCAGAAGCGCGTCCGCCCCGAGGAGCACGAGCAAGACCAGGATCGCGACGGCGACCAGTTCGAAGAAGCCGTGCCTCGCGTACTCCGCGTAGGTCAGATGCGTGCGAGCCTCGACGAGCCCTTGCCCGCCGAAGAGGTAGCGGAACTGGACGAGCACGAAGGCGAGGAAGAGCGCGTTGAGCGCGGCGAGGGCGATAGCGACCTCGGTCGCCGTGAACGAGATCCCGATGCGCGCCCGCCCGATCGAGGCTGGAGAGACGAGTCGCTGCTCCTCGCGCGCGGCCAGCAGGTCGCGTAGCAGCCCGGCGCTCAGCCAGGCGGCTCCGAGCACGAGCGCGACGTGCTCGACGGGGTGGTCGAAGGTGGGAACCACTGCGGTCACGAAGCTCTTGAAGACGGCGTCCGCTGCGATGAAGAGACCGCCGAAGAGCGCGAGCAGGGGTAGCCCCAGACCGATCCCCCGGGCGATCGCGCGCGGCCGTTCGGAGCGGAGCTCGCGCGTCGCTTCGTCCCACTCGATGTCTTCGTGCAGGAGCCGAACGGCGCCCGCCGCGGCCGCCGAACCGGCAGCGACGGCGCCGGCTGCGTAGTCGAGGACCGCCGGGCGTTCCGCCGGTGCAGTGCGTCGGAGCGCGCCGATCGTGACCGCCCCCGCGAGCGCGATCAGGTTGACCGCCGTGAGCAGCGTCGACTCCCGCCAGAGGAAAGCTGCGGAGAAGAGCAGGAGCGGGGCCACCATCCACCGGCGTCCTTGGCGCCATGGGGCTCGACCCACTCGAAGCAGAGCAGCGAGCGCGGCCGTGAAGGCGAGCGCCCAGAAGAGGACGTTCAAGCCGAGCGGCCGCCCTCGGAAGAGAATGTCGGCCCAGAGCCCGAGAGCGAGACCGACCGCGGCGGTTGCGAGCGCAAGGCGAGTCGCGAGCCCCATTCACCGTTTCGACCCGCGAAGGGCAGCTCTTCTTCGCCCCCGGTTAAAAGAGAAACGGGGCCGCCGCCAGCCCCGTCTCGGGTAAATCCTTCCGGGGTGCCCCCGCCGCATCGGGGCCTGACCCGGAGGTGTTCGTCGTGCTCCCAGTCTGCCTCGGGGGCGGGCTTTCGTCCCCCCTCCGGGGGAGTTGACCGCCTACCCCTTTCGGAGTTGACCGATCCGCTTCACCGACGGAGCGAGATGGTGTAACGCTTCCGTTCAATGCCGGATCCCGATGTCACCGCTGTCCTCCTGACAATCGCCATCGCCGGCTCCGTGAGCCTGCCTAGGGCCGTCGCCAACCTCCGCAAGAGGCGAAGCCTGAAGCGCGTCTGCGCGCTTTGCGGACGTCTGTTGATCCTCGGTGAGCAGACGTGTGACTGCGTGCTGCGCGATCCTCGATGAACACGCTGCTCGTCTACCTCGGGGCGGCGGTCGTCTACATCGTCGTCGGCGTCCTCTGGGTCGACTTCATGCTCTCGGTGATCGTCGCCGCGGGCTACTTGATCGTGGCGGCCTGGCTCGTCCCGTCCGCGCTGAGGCGGCTTCGGTGAGCTGGGCCGCCCACGACCTCGAGCCGTACGCGTTCCAGCGGCACCTGGTGCTGAAGATCGCGTTCGTGCCGCTTCTCCTCGGCTCGTACGCGCCGGACCTGATGACCAAGTGGTTCGTCTACGGGATCACCGTGTTCGGCGTCAAGCTCAAGGCCGATGATCCCGTGCAGTTCCACCGCGGCTGGCCAGGGTTCGGCTTCACCCACTCGCTCCTGTTCGGGGTCGTGATGTGCCTCCTCTTCTGGAAGGTCTTCGGGAGCAAGATCTGGGGAGTCAGTTTCCTGATCGGGCAATGGGCACATTCCCTCACGGACACGGGTGACACGGTCGGGACGATGCTCCTGTTCCCGTGGACGTTCCATTTCCACGTAGGCGCTTGGGCCTACGCGGGCCAGACCGGGCGGATGACCGATGCGGCCGCGTACTTCAGCGGCCTGGGCTCGATGTGGGACCTCGTCTGGATCCTCTACGGCTTCTACGCCTGGCGCGTTCTCACGACCGAGTACTTCGACAAGTACATCTTCCCGGCCGATCGCTCATGGGCCTGGGCGAATCGCATGCTCCCGCGAATGGGCCTCGTCACCCTCTACCGCGCGGCGTTCTTCTACGGAACCTGCCGCTGGATCGCATGGACGATCTGGGCCCACGTGATCCACCACTACCCGTACGACCTCTCCTGGGGCGGGCCGGGCTGGGTGCCCGCGGCGCACCCCTAGCACGCCCGGGATAAATGTCTAGATCTTCGAGCCCTCCATGCGCTTGCGGCGACGCCCGTGGATCCAGGTAAAGGCGAATGCCGCCGCGGCGATCAGCGAGAACACCGCTGCCGTGATCCAGGCGAGGTTGCGATGGCTCTTCGACTCCTTCGGCTCCGTCGAAGCGGGGAGCGGCGGAAGCGTCAGCATCACGTCCGAGTCGGCCGCGAGCCGAAGCACGGGATCCTCAGCGGCGCGGGCGATGTCGCGCGGCCCGCTCGGAGGTGGAAGCGCGCCGAGAATCTTCTCCTCGCGCGCGACCGATCTCCCGTTGTGGAAGACGCTGTAGCCGTTCGGCATCACGACCAGGAGCCGGCCACGGTAACTCCAGAACGATCGGAGCTCTTTCCCGAGAAAGCTCGCGTACCGACCCGGTTGACGCCAGAACTGATAGACGAGGCCGAGGTCACTCGGCGCCGAGATGAGCGCGATCTTGATTCGGTATCCGTGAGCCCTGGCGCCTGCGACCAGCGCTCGAAGCTGCTCGACGCGGTCGGGCGGAAGAAGGCCGGTCAGGGGTGCGGAGTTGAATTCCCCCGGCACGAACACGTCCCTCGTCGCCAGGACGTCCCTCGCCGGGTCGCCGTTGGCCAGTGCCGCGCTCGGAGTCGCGAGCGCGAGGCCGAGCACGAGCAGGATCAGGGCGCCTCGCCTAGAGGGAACTGCGAAGCGTCTAACCCGCATCGGAAGCAGACTTCTAGGTCTACTGCTCGCGTTGATCCCCCGCATTAACGCGCAGTTTTACGGCGTTTTCCCTCGGCGGCCGCCTATCGGCACGCGAAAGAAAGGGAAAAGATGGCCAGGCCCGCGCGCGCGATCCATGACTGGCCGATCGAGGAAGGAACCTGGGCGTGGGTCGTCGGGATAGCCACGAGCGTCGTCGCGATCGCGTGCGCGCGGCTGGTACTCAGTCCGCTCGGCCTGTGATCGCCGCAGGAGAGGAGGGTAGCGTGGAGGGGTGGCTGACCACGCACACACAGTGCACGGCTCGCTGAACTCGCTCGCCGCCAGCGCTACGAACCATTGCCTCACCGGCTGCCTGCTTGGGGAGGTCGTCGGCATGGTGATCGCGACCGCCCTCGGGTGGGGCAACGCGGCGTCGATTGCGATCGCCATCGTCCTCGCTTTCCTCTTCGGCTACACACTCACGTCCATCCCACTCGTGCGGGCCGGACTCTCCTTCGCAGCGATTGTCCCGATTGCTTTGGCTGCCGACACGGTCTCGATCGCGATCATGGAGCTCGTCGACAATCTCACGGTCGTCGTCGTTCCCGGCGCACTGGAAGCGGGCCTCATGGATGCCCGGTTCTGGATCCCTCTTCTCGGAGGCTTTGTGATCGCCTGGCCGTTCGCGTTCATGGTAAATCGGTGGTTGATCCGGCGCGGCAAGGGGCACGCGGTCGTCCACGGTTACCACTAGGTGAACCCGCCGCGGGGTGTCTAGCAGGACTCGCAGCAGCCTTCGCCGCGCCAGGTCTCGCGCCCCTCGCGCAGGGCGACCGCCGCGATGACCAGCGCTGCAGCCGGGTCGGCCCACCACCATCCCGCGACGGCGTTGGCGAGAAGCCCAACTAGAAGCGCGATGGAGAGATACGCGCAGACCATGTTCTGCGCCCCTTCCTTCACGGTCGCTGAGCTCCCGAGCCGGTCGCCCACCCGCCGCTTCGCGCGAGCGAGAAGCGGCATCGTCGGTGCGGTCACCGCCGCGAGTGCGATGCCGACCCAGCTCGCCTCGGGATGATCGCCTGCGACGAGGGTTCGGGTCGCCTCGACCCCGACATAGGCGGCGAGTAGGAAGAAACTCATGGCGATCAGTTGCTGGGCGCGCCGCTCGGCGCTCGGCGAGTGCAGGCGAGCGCCGGTGAAGAGCCAGACGACGACGAAGCCGGCGGCGCCTTCGATCAGACTGTCGGCGCCAAAACCGATGAGTGCGATCGAGGACGCGGCGATCCCGGCGGCAAGCGCGATCGCGAACTCGACGAAGTGCCACGCGATCCCACCCCAGGCGAGGAGCCGTGCGCGCCGGACGAGGCGGCGCCGTTCTTCCGTACCTACGAGACCGGTGATCTCAAGGGACGTCGAAGCGGGAACCGCCATCGCCCGCAGGTTACTTCGCGCTTCGCTGCTGTCCCGCGGGGTGGACAGGAAGCCGCTCTGCGCCCGGCGCATCGGCGTAGCGCTCCGGCGCCGCGTCGAAGCGCGCCTTACAGCCGGCGCTGCAGAAGTAGAAAGTCCGGCCCTCGTACTCGGACCGATGGGCGGTCTTCGAGCGGTCGACGGTCATGCCGCAGACCGGGTCGCGGACGCCGCGGCGCACGGTGAGGCCGATCAGAGCGGCGGCGATCGCGAAGAAGAGGATGTTGAGGAAGGTCGTGTAGTTCCATTCGATCCCGCGCTCTGAGATCGAGTCGATGGACGGACGAGCTTCCGGCACGAGCCCGGCCGCCGTGAAGATTCCGTCCACCGCGAGCGCCGCGATCGCCATCGCCGCGAACATGATCGCGACCAGGCGCAGGGTGACGGTGCGGCCGTAGTACCTGAGGTAGATGAGGATGAGCGGGATGATCAGGAGGTCGGCGTAGATGAAGGCGATCACGCCGGCGAAGGAGATGCCGCCACCCCAGAGGACCGCGGCCACCGGCACGTTCCCCACCGAGCAGACGAAGGTGAGCAAGGCGACGATCGGCCCGAGCAGGACGTTCTCGATCGTCTGAACCGGGCCGGGCGCGTCCGTGAGGAAGAGGGCGTTGAAGAAGGCGGCCGGAAGGAGCGCGACGAAGCCGGCGATGACGAAGCCGCCCGTGATCTCCTTCCAGAGCATCTCCCAGTCGCCGCGGAAGTTGTATGCCACGTCCGACCACGCGTCGACCGAGCTCAGGCGCTCGCGCCAGGAGCGTCCTTCGAAGCCGGCCGTGTGGTGTTCGTGGCCGGTCTCCGCCGCGACCGCATGCTCCCTCGCCTCCTCCTCGAGCCGGCGCGGGATGAAGTAGCGGATCCCCATCCACATGAGGACGATCAGGACGATGCCGCCGACGAACTCGGCCAGGGTGAATTCCCACCCGAGGAAGATCCAGAGGACGATCCCGATCTCGAAGACGAGGTTGGTCGAGGCGAATTGAAAGACCATCGCGGAGGTGAAGCTCGCCCCCTTCTGGAAGAGGGACTTCGCGATCGCAACGGCGGCGTAGCTACACGAGGATGAGGCGGCCCCGAGGCCGGTCGCGAGCGCAAGCGTGCGCGTCCCGCGCCCGCCGAGGGTGCGCTCGAGACGATCCCGGGGGATCCAGGCCTGGACGATTCCGGAGAGGAGGAAGCCGAGGACGAGCGCCCACCCCACCTCCCACGCCATCTGGAAGGCGTTCCAGAAGCCCTGACCGATCAGGTCGAGGGCGTTCATTCAGCGTGCCACGCGTCGCGCGTGCGCAGTCGCATGGGATGAGTCTCCGCTGTTTTTCCGCACCGCCTCCGAGGTAGTAAACCCGGTTACAGCTGCAATTCGAGATGATGCCCGCAGGGGCAATCGATCGCGCGCGGGTCCTACCCTCCTTTCTTGTACGCCTTCACGGTCGTGCCGCGCGCTCCGTACTTCTCCGCTTTGCGCCTGGTGTCTTCGAAGACTGAGTTCGCGTAGGTCTCGACGAGATCGCCTGTCTCGATTCGTTCGAAGCCATGACGCTCGAGCAGCCGTCCGTACTCTGCTTCCAGCAGAGCGCCGGCAATTCAGCCGGTCCAGAGGTCGATCTTCCGTCGCCCCTCTTCGGACACGGGGTTCTGGATCGTCACATCGGCGATCTGGATCCGGCCGCCGGGATGCAGAACGCGATTGATCTCGGAGAACACCGCGTCCTTGTCGGGGGTCAGATCGATGACTCCGTTCGAGATCACGACGTCGAAGCTCTCGTCCTCGAACGGCAAGGCTTCCGCCTCTCCCGCGACGAACGCCACGTTCGTCGCTCCCATCTCCGCGGCCGCGGACCGCGCCTTCGCAAGCATCTCGGGAGTCATGTCGATCCCCGTGACGCTCCCCTCGGGCCCGACCATCTGCGAGGCCACGAGCGAATCGCTTCCGGCCCCCGAGCCGATGTCGAGGACGGCCTCGCCTTGCTCGAGGGTGCCGAGGGCAAAGGGATTCGCTACTCCGGCAAAGGATTCGGCCGCCGTTTCGGGCACTCGTTCGACAAGATCTGGTGGGTAGCCAAGGTCAAGGATCCAGGCGCGCCCCGTCGGGAAGATGAAGTCTTCTTCGGGCTCGTGGGAGACCCGCGCGTAGGTCTTCTTAATCTCGGACTTCAACACCTCGACGTCGATGTCTACGTCGACAGCCATGGCACCTCCAAGTCACGCTCAGGATGAGCTGGCGGTCCCATCCCCGGTAGTTGACCGTTCGCCGCCGCCTCGTCTTCCTCATCTATTTCCCGCGTCGGTAGCCCGGCCGCTTTCCAGGCTTCGTAACCGCCGACGATGTCCGTCGAGGTCCGCCACCCGAGCTCGCGCAGCGTCGCGGCGGCGAAGCTCGAGGAAAAGCCGTGCGCACAGAAGACGATCACTCGCTCTCCGGAGCGCACGTGCGGATTCGAGTAGCCGGAATCGCGGTCGAGCCGCCACTCGAGCACCGATCGCGGGATGTGCACCGAGCCGGGAATCACGCCCTCGAGCCGGCGCTCGTCGACCGAGCGCAGGTCGACGATGACAGCGCCTTCGCGCATTGCCTCCAGCGCGTCGCCCGGCCCGAGCCGAGGGGCGATGCGCTTCTGGGCGTCGGCGAGAAGCTCGGCGGCTGTTCTCCGTAGCGGTTCAGGCCGGGAACCGAACCTCGTAGCGGCGACCCAGACGCCGCTGCCAGCCGTGAGGGCAGCGACTACGACAATGGCCGCCCCCGCGCCATATGCATCGGCTAGCAAGCCGGCCAGGAGCGCCCCAACCACGAAGCCGAAGTCGCGCCAGAAGCGGTAAACGCCCACGAGTTGAGCTCGGTCGACGGGTTGGGCGACATCGGAGACGGCGGCGATCAGCGTCGGGTAGACGAGCGCCGTACCAACGCCGAGCAGTATCGCGGCTCCCAGAGCCGGGGCAAATGCCCCCTGGCCCGCGGCAAGGAGAGCGAGCGCAGCTGCCTGCACGAACATCCCGCTCGCGATGAGAGGCTTGCGCCCGACATGGTCCGAGGCCGCACCCGCCGCCAGCTGACCGAGCCCCCAGACGGCCGGATAGACCGCTGCCACGACGCCCACCTGAGCGACGCTGGCGCCATTCGCCGCCAGGTACAGGGGCGCGAGCCCCCACGCTAGTGCGTCGTTGAGGTTGTTGACGAGACCCGCCTGCGAACACGCTCGCAGGACCGGGTCTCCGGCCGTCCCGCGGACGAACGCCGAGCGCCAACTGCTCCGCTCCACGGCGCCTTGCCTGCGCTGCTCCTCGTCGACATGCGCGCCGGTGTCCCGCACGAAGACGACCGAGAGGACGGTTCCAAGCGCCGCGATGACGGCCGCGCCGGCCCACACGATCGTCCGCGGTGCATACGTGGCTGCGAGCGCTCCCGTGGCGAGCGCAGTCAGCGCAACCCCGAGATAGCCGGCAGATTCGTTCAACCCGAGCGCGAGGCCACGGCGCCTCGGACCGACGAGGTCGATCTTCATCACGACGGTCATCGACCAGGCGAAGCCCTGATTCAGACCCAGGAACACGTTGGCGACGACGATCACCCACCAGCTGGGCGCAAACGCGATCAACGCCGGCACGGGCAGGGCGAGCAGCCAGCCGAGGACGAGGAGACGCTTTCTGCCCACACGCTCCGCGAAGCCGCCTGCACCCAGATTCGCGAGCGCCTTGGCGATCCCAAAGGCGACGACGAAAGAGAGGATCGCGCTCTTCGAGGAGAGGCCGAAGTCGTCCTTGCCGATGAGCGGCAGAACGCTCCGCTCGAGTCCCACCATCGCTCCGACGAAGACGTTCAGAGCGACGAGAAGAGCGAACTGACCGGCGTTCGCCCGAAGGCCGAGACGGACGGCTGCCGTGCTCACGCTTGCGTTGCCGCGAGCCCGCGCCTGTTCGCCGCGACGATCGCGGCCTGGTCGGCCGGCGGTGGTGGCAGGTCCAGGAGAAGCGCGCGGGCGAAGGCCCGCTCGTCGGCGTGGCCGAGCGCCGTGTTGTGCGTTCGCTCGAAGCCGATCGAGGAGAACGGATTGGAAGACAGCGCTCGCCCGCAGACGGACCCGCCGAAGTGGCTCGGGTAGACGAGGACGTGATCCGGAAGCTCGAGCAGGCGAGTTACCGAGCGAAAGAGCTCGCGCGCGCGGGGCTCGGGATCCCCGCCTGCGTGCAGGTCTGGGCGGCCGACGTCCCCGACGAGAAGGGCGTCGCCGGTGAAGACCATCCAGGGCTCATCCGTTCCTCGCCGGCGATCGGCGACGACGTAGGCGTGGTGGGCAGGGGCATGCCCGGGCGTCGCCAGCGCGCGGACGATCGTGTTCCCGAGCTCGACGACCTGCCCGTCGACGAGTGGGACGTGCTCGAAGTCGACTTCGGCGCCGGACGGCAGGTAGGCGTCGGCCCCCGTCATTTCGACGAGCGCTGGGAGGCCCGAGACATGGTCGGCCTGTACATGCGTCTCGAAGACGGCCGTGATCGGCGCGCCTACCCGCTCTGCCACCTCGAGATAGCCCTCGACCAGCTCGAGATGTGGGTCGACGACGGCAAGCGAGGAGCGCGAGAGGCAGCCGAAGAGATAACTCGCGCAGGCTGTCTCTTCGTAGAGGAAGGGTCGAAGGATCATTTGCCCGACTCAACGGTAGGCCGTACGCTTCTATCGTGCTAGGCGAAATCACCGATACCGATCATCGCCGTGGCCGATAAGACGCTTTCTCTGCTCTGGGATTCCACTCGCCTGCGCCTGCTGGTCGAAGTCGAGCGGCGCGGGAGCGTCTCGGCCGCCGCGAAAGCCGTCGGTATCGGGCAGTCGAGCGCGAGCGAGCACCTGCGCCTGCTCGAGGCCGCTGCCGGCCAGCGGCTCATCGAGCGGAACGGGCGCGGGAGTCGCCTGACCGAGGCGGGCCGCGTTCTTGCCTCGAGCGCGAGCCAGGCGCTTGCCACCCTCGCCGCGGGGGAGGAGGAAGTTCACGCGCTCGCCGGCCTCGATGCTGGGACGATCCATATCGGAGCATCGACGACCCCCGGCGTCTACCTGCTCCCGGACACGCTCGGCTGTTTCCGGCGCGACCATCCCAACGTCGCCGTCGAGGTCGAGATCGCGGCGACAGGAGAGATCCTCAAACGTCTCCTCGCAGGGCGGATACAACTCGCACTCGTCGGCGAGACGGCCGTGGACGACCGTGTGGAGCTCGAGCCTTTCCTCGCAGACGAGATCGTGGGGGTCGCCAAGCCCGGGGTGCTGAAGATTCAAAGCGGCAAGGCAAAGACCGACGCCGTCAGCAAGGAAACGCTCCTTGTGCGCGAGACGGACTCGAGCACGCGCCAAGTCACCGAACGCGAGCTGGCCAATGCCGCGGTGCGGCCTGCGAGCGTCTGGGAGCTCGATTCGAGCGAGGCGATCAAGCGCGCCGCCCGCGAAGGTCTCGGCGTTGCCTTCCTCTCGCGCTACGCCGTCGCCGAGGAGGTCGAGCGCGGCGAGCTCGAGAGCTTCCGGCTTGCCGGGCGCCCTCCAATCAAACGGAAGCTGTACGTCGCTCGTCTTGCCCGCCGCCCGTTCAGCCCGAGCGAACGGGGCTTCATCGCCACGCTCACGCGGTGCTGTGAGAAGAGCGCCGACTTCGCCGCCGCATGCGTGGCGTAGGTCCACGATTTAGCTGGAGAAACCGTTAGGCCAGGCGACCTCTGACGCGCGCTATGAAGGACAGCTCCTCGCCGCCAGCTAGGCCGCGCCTGGACACCGCGCGAGGGCTAGAAGACTCGGGGTTCGCCGGACGAGGTGCGATAGTGGAGATGCACAACGCCACTGCTGAAACGGCGTTCGTCCAGGAGTTCGAGCCTCAGGCGGATGGCGTCGGGAAGTGCCGCGGTTCCACCGCCGACCAAGACAGGCGTGACGAACAGGTGGTACTCGTCGACCAGGCCCCCTCTGATCGCCTCCGCGGCGAGATTGGGACCCCCGACACTGATGTCACGGTCCGCTGTTTCCTTCGCCACCCTCACGATTTCCGGGTCGAAGGCTCGCTCGATGCGCGTCCTCTCGCTCGCGACCGTCTCCAGAGTCCTGGAGTAGACGATCTTGTCGGCCGCCTGCCAGATCTTCGCGTACTCGCGTACGTAAGCAGGCTGGTCGGCGACGTCGTTCGCGGTCTCCCAGTAGACCATCACCTCGTACATCCGGCGTCCGTAGAGGTAGGTGCCGACTGACCGCTCGAGCTCGTTGACGAAGTTGTGGACGTCTTCGGTCGGCGCAGCCCAGTCGAACTTCCCGTCCTCGTCGGCGACGTATCCGTCGAGCGAGGTGATCACCGAGTAGATCAGCTTGGCCATTTAGCTTCCGCAGGCAACCGCCCGCACGGTAACGTCGGCGAAGCTCCCGGGTTGGACTCGAACCAACAACCCTCCGGTTAACAGCCGCATCGACCGGGAAGCCGTCAGGTCTACACCGTGTTTTTATGCGGTCTCCGCTACGGTCGCATGCTCTGAGATTCGCTCAGGTCGGTAGCAAATCATTGGGCACGCAAACCTCCCCGCGTCCGTCGAGAACGCCGGCGAGCTCTAGAACGGCGAGCCCTATAAGAACGGCCGTCAGGACAGCGATGACCCAAGTTGCGACTAAGAGCCGGGGCCGCTCGCCTTGATCGACTCGGACGGTGAATGGGTACTAGGTGAGAAACGGGCCGGCGTGCTGGGGGGCACCAGTCGGCCCGTTTTTCGTCCGTTTGGGCACTGATTGGCCGCCACGAGATGATCCAGGTATGAGACTCGGTACGACGACGTCGTCGTTTCAGGCGCTCGCCAAGAACAAGAAGCTTCGTCAGGCGGTCGAGGTTGCCGTCGACAGTGACGACCGTCATGCGCTCGATAACGGCCAGCGCTCGCCAAAGAAGCTGCTCGCGGGCGTCGTTGCGACGGCTCGTGCTCGCGCTCAAGGGGACGTAAGGACGCCGCCCTTCCGCAAGCGTTGCGGCTCGGCCCTAAACCCGCTCCGGAGCCACGCGCAACTTCCAGCGCTACCACTATCTAATTGCGCGCCACGGGCGTAGACTCTGAGGTCACATAACGTCGGACGCGCTCTTTTTGGCGCTTCCCTTCCTCCGTCGCACTTAGGGCTCTGGTCCTGCGGCGTCTCCGAGGTCGTTTCCGGCGAGCCATCCAGGAGGGGAGGTCCTCCAATGGCAGTTTCGCTTGAACGGCTCGCGCGGAACCAGGTTCTTTTTCGCGAGGTCAACGAGCGGCTGCGCGAGATGCTGCTGGACCACTTGGCCGATATGACCGAGTTCCAATGCGAGTGCAGCAATCCAGAGTGCACGAAGACTGTCCCGCTTTGGGTTGCCGAGTACGAGCGCGTGCGCTCGAGGCCCAATCAGTTCGTGATCGTCCCCGACCACGACCTGGCGCAGATCGAGCGGGCCGTCTGGGTGTGCGATCGCTTTTTCGTCGTCGAGAAGACGAAAGGGTCCGGTTATGTGGAACAGACTGATCCGGGGTCACGCCGAGACGGGTCGGCGCCCACGAACGATCGCGGCAACCAGATGCGCCCGGCCACCACTCCGTTAGCTTCCTGGCGGGAGACAAGCGACCCCTAGGATGGAGCGAACTGAAACGGTCCTCCGGTGCCTCGATTGCGGCGTCGAGAGCGACCGGTTCGCTACCGGATGGACGGCGTACCTTCTCGCTGGCGTCGAGGGCGAATCTGAGACGGAAGTCCTGATTTTCTGCCCCGAGTGTGCCGAGCGTGAATTCGATCCGTCCGGCTGGGACGAATGACCGTAAGAGGCTCGCTTCCACCTCCCGAACCTTGACGCCGAAGCGTCCTAGCCCCCCGCCGCCCTTCCGCACGAGCGTCTCAAGCTTGGCGAGCCAAGGCGGGCAACCGGATCTGAGGCGAAGCCGCTCGCCCGAACCCTTTCCCTTAGAGGGGCTGCCTCGCCTCGGAAGAGCATCGCAGGCGCTTGTAAAGAACTTTTAGCCGCTTCTTGTTCGGCCGCCAGTCGTCGTCGGCAGCGATGCCCGGTTTAGTAGCGCATTGGGGCGGTATGCCTACAGCAGAGATGAGAAGCGAGGCGGAACTCACAGAACGGACCGAGCCAGACGGCGATACCTCAATGGATGGCGGTCTCTGCCGACTCGATCCACCTGGTCTAGCTGAGCTCGACGATGACGAGATTGTGGCCCCGCGCCACGAGAAGAGCACCACGGACGCCGCATAGCTTTCTTGGCCTGTTTTAGCTCAACCATGCGGCGTCACACCAGTGAGCGTGGCGAGCGGGTGGTTGCCTCTGAGCTCAGGCGCCAGGTGGACGGTCTCGGCTCGTTCGGTGCAGCCAGGCAAGCGGAAGGTACCGAGGCCAGAGTCGAGCATGAGCCGTGCACTGCGGACGTTGCGCCAGTAGGCCGTCTGTCAACCCGTTCCGCTTCGCCCTCGGCCAGCGGCCCGATTCCCACAAACACAAAAAGGCCCGCGCTTGCGGGCCTTTTCTTTACTCCCCGGGTTGGACTCGAACCAACAACCCTCCGGTTAATAGACGGCTGTTGCCAGATCATGCAACGTGTTCATGCACCCGCGTACGCATCTCTCGCAGAAGCTCACGGATTTCCTCGTCTGGCTCGAGGACGAGCACGCGTGCCAGGTGTCGTCCTCCACGCCACCCAGCCTAGTTCGCAAGGCTAGTGCCGCGCCGGGTGGCCGGTGCGCCATGTCCGGCATCATGCATCACGCGTGAGCAAGCCGCGCATCTTTCTCGGATCGTCGGGCAAGCAGGCGAAACTGCTCCAGTCGATCGCGCGCGGGCTCGAGGACGTGGCTGACGTCGAGCGCTGGACGACCACGTTCAACCCGGGGCGCTCCACGCTCGACCGGCTCGTCGAGCTCTCCCAGGAGGTCGATTTCGCCGCGTTCGTGTTCGCCCAGGACGACTGGACGACGACGGATGCGTCCCAGTCCGGCCAGGCCTCGCCGCGCGACAACGTGGTGTTCGAGGCCGGACTGTTCGGCGGCGCGCTCGGCATCCGGCGCACGTTCATCCTCCACGCGGAGGGTTCGAAGCTGCCGAGCGACCTGCTCGGGCTGACCTCTGTCCGCTACGACCCGGTCGCCAACGCGGCGGAGGTTCGCACGATCAACCAGAAGCTCCGCAAGGCGATCGAGACCGAGGGCCGCCGCGGCCCGGTCGAAGGGCTATGGTGGCAGCTCTCGCTGACCATGCGGAGCGAGGAAGAACCGTCGGCGGTGAGTCTCCTCCGCATCGCGCGGGACCGCGACGGTGGCCTGAGCGTGAACGGCCGGGCCTGGCAGGCGGACGGCACCCTGTCGGCCCGCTACTGGAGCGAGGCTGCGAAGGAGCGCAGGGATCCGGCCGGCATCTTCTACTTCTGGAAGGGGGAGCGGCCTCGGCATCCGAATGCCCCGGAACTCGAGGGCACCGGCGAGATCAGGGTGGAGAGCGCCGACCGCGCCACCGGGTACTGGACGACACGGTCCGATCGCGACCCCGGGCTGAATGCCCGAACCGCCGGCGTCTACCTTCGAGCCGACCCCTCAGATCTCGAGGTGCTGGACAGCGGGAGCGAGGAGGAGCGGGCTGACCTCATCGCGCAGCGCCTCCAGGAGTGGAAGTCGGCCGCGAACGCATTCTGAGCACGACCGGTAGCGCGAACGATCGGGTCAGCCTCGATCGCCCGTCGCGGGATCGATCAACTAAAGCTGTCCCCGGCGCTACCTGCGCTCTCCCTGTGAGGGCTCGGAGATCGCCTCGACGAGCTCGCCGGTCCTCTCAGTGTCCTTGAGGGCGATGTCAGCCTGCGCGACCATGCCGACGAGCCTGCCGTTCTCGACAACGGGCAGCCGCCGAACTTGGTGGCGGGCCATGAGCCGGAGCGCCTCTTCGAGGTCTTTGTCGGGCGCCACACTGATCAGGTCCCGAGAATAGACGTCCCCGACCGACGTCGTCTTAGGGTCTGCGGCCTCGGCGACCACTCTTGTTGTGATGTCTCGGTCGGTGATCATCCCGACGAGCTGCTCGTCGTCGGTGATCGGGAGCGAGCCGATGTGCTCCTCTCGCATCATTCGCGCGGCCTCCACCACCGACTCCGATGCGCCGATCGAGCGGGGATCCTCGGTCATCGCGTCGCGAACGCTTTTCACCATGGTCCGTCCCTTGCGCGCCGTGACACCCGTCTTCTCGGGCACGCCGGCGATCCAGCCTTCGATCGCCCCTGCGATCTCGGCCCATTTTTCGGCGGCCATCATCAGGTGAGGCCGGCCGGCGAACTCCAGGTAGTCAGTCTGTGCCGGGGACTTCTCGTATTTCTTGAACTGCTTCTTCGAGACCGAGGCAGGGACCGTGTGGTCCTGGTCGGCGCCGATGATCAGTAGCGGTGCACGCTCCTCGTACTTGAAATGAAGCTCCGTGGGCGGGTGTAGATGGAAGTTCGCGAAACCCGCCTCGTAGAAGATCTGACCGCTCTCCGGGACGTAGTACTTCTCGTATGCGGCCTTCGCCTCCTCGGGAGTGAACGTGTTCACGAAGCCGTACGTGAACTCCTCGAGCGTGAGCGGCACGACGCCGTGCCAGCGCGACTTATGTGCGAGTGCCGTCGAGACGACCTTGAGCGTTGAGAAAGGCAGGACGAGTATCCCCTTCGGCGGCGCAGGGCTCATCGCGACGCCCCCCCGGGCGAGCCCGCGGTCGAGTAGAAGCTCGACGATCAGCCCGCCGAACGAGTGGCCGATCAGTATCGGCTCCCGGTCGAGCGCCTTGATCTGCGCCTCGTAGTGGTCGACGATCTCCGTCAGGCCGAGGCCCTCGATCGCTTCCGTTGCCTCGCGCAGCTCTTCGACGTCGCCCTGCTTGCGTGGCCATTCGGGGGCGGAGACCTCGTAGCCGCGGTCGCGGAAATACTCGGCGAACGGATCCCAGCTCCGCGACGAGAGCCAGGCGCCGTGAATCAGCATCAGTGGACTGCGGGTTGCGGCACCCTCCACGATGACCTCCCTGCTTGCTTGCACGCTACCCGCCTTGGGGTCAATCCCGCGGCCAACCAATGGGCGCCGAGACCAAACTTGAACGGGCACCGTTGCTTTGGGTAGAACGACGACACTCTCAGAGTCCCCGCCACGAGTCAATGCTGTTCAACGCATCGATACAAATGCGCTCATTTGACCCGGCGCGCCCGCTCCGGTGACCCCGCTCGGTACGAGGCAACCGGCAAGCCCTCGGTAAGCCTTCGTGCTCGCGGTCATCGTCCGCGATAGCGATCCACGGCCTCCTGCGTCGTCAACCATCCGCCCCAGGTGGGTTCACCGTCGTAGCGGCCTGGCAAGCGGCCGGAGCGGATGTATCCCCGGACGCTTCGCGCGGCCAAGGCGACGGACAGCGGCGCCTGCGACTCAGCCGACAGCCGCTCCGAACCGAGCTGCATCCTGAGTCAGCCTAGCCTTAAAACCGTCCCGCTCGAACGGCTCAACTCAGAAGCGATGCCCCGACTCGTACGCCAGACGGCTTACCTCCTGGGTTTCATGCCCGGCACAACCGCGTGCGAGGCAATATTCGGCAAAAGTCTTCGCCGGCACAGGTACGTCCGCAGGGCAGAAGGCCCGCGATTGCGGGCCTTTTCACGACTCCCCGGGTTGGACTCGAACCAACAACCCTCCGGTTAACAGCCGGATGCTCTGCCAATTGAGCTACCGGGGAACGGCTGCCCCAGTGTAGCGAGCTAGGTCGGCACGCCTTCGCGCAGAGCCTCGCGGATCTTGGCGAGGACCCCCTGCAGCTCGACAGTGCGCTCGAGGTCGCCGCCTTCGAGCTCGGAGAGCTGGCGGCGCACGAGTCGCTCCTCGAGGCGGAGGAAGAGCTGCGCCGCGGTCTCCTCGTTGAGGCCTTCGGCCGCCGCGATCGCGTCGAGCTCGGCCCGCAACGAGAGAATCTTCTCGTCAGCCTCGTGCTCGCCCACCAGGTAGGCCCGCAACCGGCGATGCACCGGGTTGTCGAAGTGGCGATCGTCGAGCTCGTGGAGGTAGCGCTCGGCGAGCTCCGGATTGACGACACAGACTGCGAGGAGATCGCGCTCGAGGCGGTCGCCGGCGTCGATCACCTTGCGACCGGCCTCCCCGAACACGGGCGCGCTCGTCGCGTCGACCCTCAAGGGCACATTCAATCGGTCGGCGGCGTACTGGGCGGCCTGTTCCTGGTCGGGCCCGCGCGGCGCCTTCTTGATCAAGCCCTGGACAGAGTCGAAGGCAGCCTGCGCGCTCGACGAGCGGTCGATCTCGAGCTTGACGCGATGGACGAGGTACGGGGTCGCAGCGGCGAGGCGCTGCTCGAAATCGTCGGCCGCGTCGGCTGGATCTGCGCCCGCCGGTAGCGGAACCACGCGGACGTCGAACCCGCGGCCGACGGCGAGCTCCATGCCGCGCATGGTGGCCGCCTCGCCTGCGGCATCGGCGTCGAAGCACAGGAAGATCCGCTTCGTCACGTGGCCGAGCTCCTTGAGCTGCTCCTCGGTCAGCGCGGTGCCCATCGAGGCGACAACGGTCAGCCGGCCGCGCTGATGAAGCGCAAGCACGTCCGTATACCCCTCCACGACAATCGCTTCGTCCTGCTTGGCGATCGCAGCGCGGGCCCGATGCAAGCCGTAGACGATCTTGCTCTTCCGGAAGAGCTCGCTTTCGGGCGAGTTGACGTACTTGGCCTTCATCGGGTCGTCTTCGTGCAGGCGGCGCGCGCCGAAGCCCAGCACCCGTCCACGCGCATTGGAGAGCGGGAAGACGAGGCGGCCGGCGAAGTAGTCGTTTCCTCGCCGGTTGACCAGCCCGGCGGAAACGAGCTCCTCCTGGGAATAGCCCTTCGCCCGCGCCTTGACTGCGAGCTGGTCCCCTCCGGGCGAGAGCCCGAGGCGAAACTCGCGGCAGGTGTCTTCCGAGAGCCCGCGCTGGCGCAGGTACTCGCGAACGGTTTCCCCCGCGCCTGTGTCCCAGAGGTAGCGGCTGTAGAAGCTCGCCGCATCCTCGAGCAGTGCCTCGAGCCGGTCGCGGCGCTTTCGCCGCGCCTCTTGCACGGGCGAGGTCTCCTCGTACTCGACCTGCATCCGCGTTCGCTCGGCGAGCCACTCGACGGCCTGCGCGAAGTCGAGGCCTTCCGTCTCGCGAACGAAGGTGATCAGATCGCCGCCCTTGTGGCAGCCATGGCAGTAGAAGAGCTTCTCGACGGGATTGATGCCGAAGCTCGGCGTCTTCTCTGCGTGGAACGGGCAGAGCCCGACCCACCGGGCACCCGCCTTCCGTAGCTGGGTTCGACCCTGTACGACCTCCACCATGTCCGCCGCTGCGACGACCTCCTCGACGGACGAGCGCTTGATCAGTGCCATGCGAGCGCGAAGCGGTCGGTCATGCCGGAGACGTAGTCGGTGACGCGCTCGTAGGGCTCGCCCGGCCGAGAGTCGGGCAGCTCCTGGGGATGGTCGATCAGGTGATCGAAGATGCGACGAAGGGTCTCCGCGGCCGTGCGGCGCTGCTCCTCGGCCGCCGGGCCGAGGTACACGCGCTCGAACATGAAGGCGCGAAGGTTCAGCATCGCACGCCCGATCTCGTCGCTCTGAGCGATATCGCCCGCGGCGGAGGAGGCCTCGACGAGGTCGTGGACGAGGGTGTCGATTCGACGCGAACCCCGCTCCCCGAGCAGCGCGATCTCCTCCTGCGGCAGCTCCCCGGGCTGGAGGATCCCCGCGCGGAGCGCATCGTCGATGTCGTGGTTGATATAGGCGACGCGATCGACCAAGCGCACGATCTTGCCCTCGAGGGTGCCCGGCTCGGCGGGCCCGGTGTGGTGGAGGATGCCGTCGCAAGTCTCGGCGGTGAGGTTAAGCCCCCGCCCGTCGCGCTCGAGCAGCTCGACCACGCGCAGGGACTGCTCGTTGTGGCGAAAGCGGCGCCCGAAGCGCTCGTAGAGGATCTCGTCCAGCACCTCCTCGCCCGTGTGACCGAAGGGTGGGTGGCCGAGGTCGTGCCCGACCGCAATCGCCTCCGTGAGATCTTCGTTCAGGCGCAAGGCCCGCGCGACCGTGCGCGAGATCCCCGCGGTCTCGAGGGTGTGCGTCAGCCGGGTGCGGTAGTGGTCGCCCTTGGGGTCGATGAAGACCTGCGTCTTGTGCTTGAGGCGGCGGAACGCCTTCGAGTGGACGATCCGGTCGCGATCGCGCTGGAAGGGCGTGCGCAGCCGGCACTCCTCCTTCTCGTCGCCGGCGCGTCCGCGCGTCTCGTAGGAACGCACGGCCAGCGGAGAGAGCCAGCTTTCCTCGTGCTCGCGAACGCGAGCCTCGAACTCATCGGCCACGCGTCCAGCCAAGTCAGGCATCTTCTCCCCCAGCCTAGAGAATGATCGGGACGGTCCCGCCGTCAACGCTCCAAGCAGCTCCCGTGACGTAGTTGGCACGATCGGAGCACAGAAAGACGATCACTCCCGCGATTTCCGCCGGCTCCGCGAGCCGGCCGAGCGGACGCCCCTTGCCCACGTCCGCGAGCACCTCGTCGCGGCTCTTGCCCGAACGCCGCGCGGTCTGATCCGCGAGGCCGCCGTCCGCCAGCCACGCCGGCGATGCCGTCGGCCCCGGTGTCACGGCGTTGCAGAGGATCCCGTCCTTGGCGTAGAGGTCCGCGACGAGCCGCGAGAGCGAAAGCACGGCCGCCTTCGTGACGCTGTAGTCGGGCATGCCGGTCGACGGGCGTTTCCCCGCGGTCGAGCTCACGTTGACGATCCGCCCGGCGCCGCGCTCGCGCATCCCCGGGAGCACCGCCTGGATGGCACGCACGTAGCTCATCACGTTCAGCTGCCAGAGCTGCTCCCAGTCCTTCTCGGTCAGGTCCTCGAACGAGCGGATCTCGGCGAAGCCGACGTTGTTCACGAGGACCTCGAGAGGGCCCACCTGCTCCTCGGCCGCCGCGACGACTTCCCCCGGCGCCTGCGGTTGGGCGAGGTCGGACGAGCAATGCAGCGTCTCCCCCACGCCAGGGCCGCTCTCGCGGCGAGCGCACGTGACCACGCGGGCGCCTTCTTCCGCCAGGAGACGCGCGGTCTCCAGGCCAATCCCTTCGGTGGAGCCGGTGACGAGGCAGACGCGGTTTTCGAGACCCAGATCCAAGGCCGCCCTACGATAACCATGTGACGACGATCCTCCTCGCGCGCCACGGCGAGAGCGACTGGAATGCGGCGAACCGCTTCCAGGGCCACAGCGACAGGCCGCTGACAGATCTTGGACGGCGCCAGGCCGAGGCACTCGCGGAGCTCGTGGCGCAAGAGAATGTCGACGCGATCTATTCGAGCCCACTCATCCGCGCGCTCGAGACCGCGCGGATCGTGGCTGCCCGCACAGGGCTCCCGGTGGTCGAGGAGGGGGACCTTCGCGAGGTCGACACCGGCGCCTGGTCGGGCCTTTCGCGAGAGGAGGTCCAGCGGCGCTTTCCAGAAGGATTCGAGCGCTGGGTCTCAGGGGGAGCGGGTTGGGAGGACGGCGAGACCTACGAGGAGATGGCCGCTCGCACACTCAGAGCGGTAAACCGGATCGCCGAAGCCCATCCAGGCGGCCGAATCCTGGTCGTCTCGCACGGCGGCCCGATTCGCGCCATCCAGGCTGCCGCCAACGGCATGGGAATCCACGAATACCGCCGCCTGAAGCCGGTAGAGCCGAACGCCCGCCTGTCAGCGGTCGGCGTCGAGAATGGAACACTCAGGCCGGGTTGATCGAGAGGACGGCCCCGGCACGAAGCCGTGCGGGGGCCGTCCTCGATGCTTGGCTACTCCTCTTCGCCGCTCGTCGGGTTGCACGCTGTGCCGGGAATGCCCACGTGGGCGCCCTGGCTCGCAAAGTCAGAGCCCCAGGACTGCGTTCGCGGGGCTGACTCGTCGCCGAGCTGGTACTCGTCGTTCTGCCCTGAGTACGCGCACTCGGACGCCCCCTGCAAGGGGGCCTCTTCGGAACCGGCGATCCACTTACCGTTTCCGGTGATCTCGCCGGCGAACGCCGAACCGGCAGTGAGGCTCATGACTCCGACCGCACAGATCGCGGCCGCAACGATCCGTTTCCGCATTGTGGTGATGACCTCCCGTATCCGCAGTTACGTGGAAGTGCGAACCTACTGAGCCAAGGGGCGGGGGTCAAACCGGAACCGGTGACGGATCCGTTAGCTCCGCTACGCTCCGACCCGTGGAGGACTACACGAACAAGTACAAGGGTGAGCAGGTCGAGGTCGAGCTCTTCGGCGGCGAGTACCAGGACGGCACGCTGACCGCGTACTGCGGAATCGAAGGCGTGCCGCACATCGAGCTCAACGGTCACATCCTCATCCCGCTCCAGAACATCGCCTCCCTCCACTGTTCGAGCCGTTGCGACGCTCCCGAGCCCGACTGGCCGCCACGCGGGCTGACAGGCGCCGACGGCGAAGAGACGTAGGTACTGATGCTCGCGGCGAAGAACGTCGCGAAGGCTGTCCTCCTGCTCGGGGGATTCGTCGCCGTCTTTTCGGCGCTCGGCTGGTGGCTCGGCGGCATCCGCCTGGCGAGTGTCTTCTTCGTCGTCTGCCTGCTCATGGCCGCGACGCTGCACTGGTACGGGCCCCGGATCGTCCTCGCTTCGCTCGGGGCGCGAGAGCTGACCATCGCCGAAGGTGCGCTGCTGCACACCACCGTCGAGCGGCTTGCGGCCCTCGCAGGGGTGTCGAGGCCGAGGCTCTTCGTCCTCCCGGACGGACACCCGCGCGCGTTCGCGGTCGGGAGAGGTATCTCGGCTTCGGCGCTCGCCGTCAGCCACGGGCTCGTCACCGCGCTGCCGCCCGCGGAGCTCGAAGGCGTCCTCGCCCACGAGCTCGCAAAGATCCGGCATCGCGACGTCGTAGTGCAAACCCCGGTCGTCGTCCTGGCGGGCTGGATCGTGGAGGCGAGCCGGATCGGGGGCTGGCTCGAGCGCGCGCTCCTCTTCGTGCTCGCGCCGATCGCGGCCAGTCTCGTCCATGTCTTGCTTTCCCAAAGGCGAATCTTCGCGGCGGACGCGGCCGCGGCGCGGATCTGCGAATCGCCGCACGGGCTTGCGGACGGGCTCATCCGTCTCGAGCAGGCGATCGAGCTGATCAGCTTCACCGCCAGCCCGGTCACGGAGCCGCTCTACACGGTGAATCCCTTCGAGCCGGCTGGGCTTGCCGCCATGTTCTCGACGCACCCGCCCATCGGAGAGCGCGTCCAACGGCTGCGCAACCTGGATCCCGACTGGCGCGAGCGACTGCGGGCCGCCTAGAAGGCGGTGCGTTTGCGTAGCCCCTGCCCGGGTCGGTATCTCTTTAGCCGATGCGGGCAGAACCAGGCCAGCTCGAGGCGCCCCGCGTTCGCCGCTCGGTGCGGGCGCGTGCCGTCAGCGCGATCGCGCCGCTCACCATCCTCGCCGGCGCTCTCTGGGCCTTTGCCCAGCCCCACCGGCTGACGTTCCTCCACCCGGGAGGCCAGGGCTTCTGGTGGCTTGCGGTCGAACCACCGCTGCTCGTGATTCTCGTCGGAGTTCTCTTCGGTGCCTTCGTCGCCCCCGGCCTCCTCGCGGACCTCGAGGCCGAGGAGGAAGAGGGCTGATGCAGCCCGAGGCGGAGTTCGTCCACTGGCTCTTCGCGACGGGCTTTCTCGTCCTCGGCATCTGCCTCCTGGCCGAGTCGATCGTGGGGCCCGAGGTCTGGGGACGGAGCGCCTGGCGTGCCTACCTCTGGCCCGGGGCCATGTTCGTCATGGGCATTTCCATGTGGCCCGTGATGATCCTCTTCACCAACTCGACGATTCACATGGTCGCGCACTCGGCCTGGGCCCAGGTCCTCATGCTCTCGGGAGGGGCTGAGCTCGCGCTCGCCCGTGGGAAGCTGACGAGCCGTTACTGGCACCTGACGGTTGGTCTCGCCCTGCTCGTCTCGGGGGCGGCCTCCCTCGTCCATGAGCAGAACGACTGGCTCTTCTCCCGCTCGGCGTTCATTCACCACGCGATGGGGTGGGTGATGGTCGGTGGCGCGATCTTTCCCATCGCGCGAACCTTCCGGCCCCGCTCCTTCGTGCTCGGCGCGGGCTTTGCGGCGACGTTGCTGGTCGTCTCGGTCCTCCTCTACTCGCATCGTGACGTCGCCGAGATCTTCGGACACCTGTCTCCTATCGCGGGGTCCCCACACCGATGAGAGCTCGGCTGCTCGGACTGGCGGTCATCGCGGTCGTTGGAATTCTCGCGGCGCCGGCCAGCGCCTTCGCGCATGCGTCCCTGCGCGACCCCTCGCCCGGGTACCGCGAGCGCCTGGGGTCGGGGCCGGCGGCGGTCGTCCTCCGCTTCGACCAGGCGGTGACGGCCTTTCCCGATTCGATCGTCGTCCTCGACGCCAAGGGTCGGATCCTTTCCGACCAGGCAGCGAGCGGCGCTGACGCCCGTGTCGTCCTCGCCCCGGTGCGGCCCTTGCCGCGGGGCGCGTACACCGTGCGTTGGCACGTGCTTTCGGCCGACGGTCATCCCGTGAGCGGCGTCTACACGTTCGGAGTCCGGGTTGCGGCTCCGCCTCCCACCGAGGCCTTCGGCGCCGCCGGCCCCACGCGCACCGAGGACGTGGTTCGGTGGGCCTACTTCCTCTCGCTCTCCCTCGTCGTCGGCGGCCTTGGCTTCGCCCTGCTCGTCCTCCGCGGCATGCCGGCCGTGCTCTCGCGGCGCCTCTACAAGCTGATCGGCCTCGGAATCGTCGCGACACTCGAGGTCGGCATCCTCGCGTTCATCATGCGAGCCGAGGGAGCGCTGCAGCTTCCGTTCGCCAGGCTCCTCTACGCCGACCTGACCCCGATTGCGTCCGGCACACGAATCGGGAGCGCGTTCACCGCGATGACGATGGGCTTCGTCATCGTCTCGGTCCTCGTCTACGTCGCGTGGCTCCTGGACCGAGTCGTGTTCCTCTGGCCGGCGTTTCTGCTGGCCCTGGGCCTGGCCTCCGGGCTCTCCCTCTCCGGCCACCAGTCCGCCGACCGGGGCTCCTCGCGGGCGACCGAGCTCGCCGATTGGGTCCACCTTTCCGCCGCGCTTCTCTGGGTCGGCGGCCTCGCGGTACTTGCACTCTGCGTCTGGCCGCTCGCCCGGGAGCTCAGGCGTGACGCCTTCCTGCGCTTCTCACGACTCGCGACGCTTCTGATCGCGGCGCTGCTCGCCGCCGGGATCTACCTGAGCATCGTCCGTCTGCCGGCGCTCGACGATCTCTGGACGACGCGCTACGGGCAAATTCTCCTCGTCAAGATCTCGCTCGTGAGCTTCGCCCTTCTCTGGGGCGCGTTCCACCACTTCGTCGCGAGGCCGGCGCTCGACGGAGGGAGCTCGTCGCGCTGGCAAGCACGTCTCGGGCGGAGCCTCCTGGCAGAGTCCTCCGTGGCGATGGCGATCCTGCTCGCCGCCGCGATCCTCGTGAATTCGCGACCACCTGGCTAGGGTCAGGCGATCGCTCACACGAAGCTTCGCGCTCCGACCGGGGTCCTAAGGTCGGAGGCATGGACCGCACCTGGCCGACCGCTGCTCGTCTCGCGACCGTCGTGTTCGCGGGTGCTCTGGGCGGCTGCGGTGACGACGGGGGTAGTTCCGAGGCGGGGAAACCGCCCGCTACCAGACCGGCGAACTCGGCTGCGCATGAGGCGGCAATGCGGGGGGACTGCCAGAGGGTCGGCCGAATCGCAGAAAGCCGCCTGCTCCTCTGCTCCGGGCCGCGAATCGCGGGGGGACACGGCCTGTTCGTTCTCGGGGACGGCGGAGTCGAGCGGGAGGCAGGCGTGCTGCCACCGGGACCGACACCGACAGCCTCAGACGCAGGAAAGGCGGGCCACTGGGCATGGGCGGCGCTTTCCCCGGATGGGACGACGATCCTCGCGCAATGGTCGGCCGAGTGTGAGGTGCCGATCGCGTTCCTCGTCGAGGCCGCCGGCGGGAAGCCACTTTCTGTCACGGGCGAGGACGACTGGGCCAAGAGCCCGGAGTCCATCGCACTCGGCTGGACCGTCGATGGGCGAGCCATCGTCTTCTTGCCGAAGGGACCCGCCTGCGGAACGGGCGCCGCATCGCCGGGCATATACCTCTATTCGCGAGCCGGTGCCGGCGAGCTCCTCCCGGGCATCTGCAGCAAGAAATGCACCATCGAGCCGTCGACCCGCGCTCGAACGGTGCCGGAGCTACGCACGGCGGCATCCTGATCTGAGGACAGAACGACGAAGGCCGCCCCAGGGCGGCCTTCGAAGAAAAACCGGCGGCGTCCTACTCTCCCGGGAGGTTACCCTCCGAGTACCATCGGCGCAGGCGGGCTTAACTGCTCTGTTCGGAATGGGAAGAGGTGTTTCCCCGCCGCTATGACCGCCGGAAACTTGAACATTTCAATGCGAGAGCATGCGCATTGCGCACCCTCAAAACTCCATAGCGACTTTAGGTGTTCTAAATCAAGACCTCGGATGATTAGTACGGGTCCGCTGAACGCATTGCTGCGCTTACACGTCCCGCCTATCGACGTGGTGGTCTCCCACGATCCTTACTCCCTCGAGGGGATGGGAAGCCTCATCTCGAGGTGGG
>JBKPFG010000277.1:0-2389 GCA_046728735.1 Actinomycetota bacterium | reverse complement strand
CTAGCCGGACTCGAACCGGCGACCTCCTGGGTGCGATCTCGGCGCTCTCTTGGCCTAGATTCGGCTTGACTAGCGGCTTCCCGAGCCTGCGGGGTAGTTCCCCCAACACCTTCCCCAACACTCTGCAGCCAGTTCTCCAGTAGGACAACGCTCACCATTTGGAGACACGAGCGAGCGACCAGAACGCCGGCCTGGCACCTCGCCGCTGGCGAGTCGATTCGCGGCGTTGGTTGCCCTCGTGGCCGAATTGGCCGTGCCGTCTGCCACCGCCGGCCCAGCCGAGGTCATCGTCCTTCCCGGGCGCGAGCTCGGCTGAGGGCATCGCCGCCGGCCTAGGCACCACCTTCTACGCCAGCGATCTCTTCCGGGGCGACATCTTCCGCGGCGACCTCCAACGAGGCGCTGCCCAGTTGTTCATCGACGCCCCCGATGGCCGCATGGCCCTGGGCATGGGCGGCGACCTCGCCCACGACGTGCTGTTTGTGGCCGGTGGCTTCACCGGGCAAGCCGACGTCTACAACACCCGGACGCGCGCTACGGTAGCTACCTACCAGCTCGCCTTACCGCCCGCCACGCTCGTCAACGACGTGGCCGTCACACCAGCCGGTGCGTGGTTCACCGATTCGCTGCAGGCCAACCTACTTCGTGCCGGTCAGCGAGGCTGGGGTTCCTGGGCTGGCAAGCAGGCTCGCACTCAGCGGCCCTGCAGCCGACTCTCCTGAAGCCGCGCTACTCGGAAAAGTGAGCCGACCCGAGGCCCAGGCTCGGAGCCAGCCCGCGGCGCAGGATCGTCTCTTCGACGTCTGAGACGAAGGGCGAGGGAGCCGAAAGAATCCCGCACGGCGGCAATGTCTGAATACCCGCAGCCAGTCGACTTTTGTGGCGACGAGTTTCCGAGTGTCACAAGCAACGTCACAAAGTCTCCGCCGACCGTGCAAGAACGTGCTCCGCATAGACGAAATGTGCAAGTCAGGTGGAGCGGTAGAGGCGGATCGCCTCGGCCAAGCGATCAAGCGATCGCTCGTTTCGCGGCTCAAGCCCCACGATTAGATCGTCGAAGCCGAGGAGGGCATAAGCGTCAATGGCGCGCGTTAGTTCGTCGATGGATCCGCTGAAGCCGCCGGGCTTGTCATGCGCGGTCGCGACGTCAGCGTCGCGAACAACGATGCCAACCGTCCGGCGAAGACTGGAGCGGTCGCGATCTTCCGCATCGAGCGCGGCCTCCAGTGCGGCGAGCTGATCGTGCAGGCGGTCGTCCGGGAGGCCGTACCATGCCGTGTTCCAGGCATCGGCGAACCGCGCAGTCAGGCGGAGCATCTTCGGCCGGCTGGCGGCGACGAGCATAGGGATGCGGCGCTCAGGCGGGGGACGCAGGACGGCATCGCGGACGCTTTGGTAGCTGCCCTTGAATGTCACGGTCTCGCCCTGGAGGAGCGGGACGATGACCTGAAGGGCCTCCTCGAACCGAGCGACGCGATCGTCGGTCGGGTACCCAAACGCGTCGGCTTCAGCGTCGGCCCATCCAGCGCCAAGGCCAAGAACGAGCCGGCCACTACTCACCGCGTCAGCGGTGACGGCCATCTTCGCGAGAAGGGCCGGGTTGCGGAAAGAGGTGCTAAGAACAAGCTGGCCAAGCTCGACTCGGGATGTCGAGGCGGCTAGCGCGGCGAGAATCGTCCATGCCTCATGGATGGCACCGGCAGGCTCGGTCGGGAAGCGAAAGAGGTGGTCGCAGAGCCAGAGCGAGTCGACCTCGTGCTCCTCAGCCGTCCGGGCAAACGCACGAATCGCAGGCCAGTCGGGAGTGCCATCGCCGGTTTCACCCTCGGCCATTGGCACTTCGACACCCACCTTCATGGGCACTCACACTAAGGGTGCAAGAGCGCTACATGCCGCGGAACCCGGCGAAGCTTCGCCGGACCGAACCCACAGTCGGCACCTCGGCCGATGCGCGCCTTCACGCTCGCCGAAGTCTGTTGTCGTGAGGACGATGCTGGCCGCCTCGGCCAACGCGCGATGGATGAGCTGGCGGCGATCAGTACACGGTGACGCCGTAGGCGTTGGCGGCTTCGCGGACCGGCTGGAAGAAGGTGGTGCCACCGGACGTGCAGTCTCCGCTGCCTCCGGAGGTGAGTCCTAGCGCCTTCGTCCCGTCATAGAGCGGGCCGCCGGAGTCGCCTGGCTCGGCACACACGTTGGTTTGAATCAAGCCACTGACGACACCATGGAGACGACCGACGTAACGGACCGAGACGTTCAGCGCGGTCACGGTGCCTCCATGCGTACCGGTGGTGGACCCTTTGCGCTTGACCGACTCGCCGACGAAGGCGTCCGCCACGGTGAACCCACCTGGGTGGGACAGCGAGGTATTGGCGTAGCGGACCAGCGC
>JBKPFG010000251.1:0-4437 GCA_046728735.1 Actinomycetota bacterium | reverse complement strand
GTACGACGGCCGGCCACGCCGTCGACGGCGAGCCCCTTGTGGCGCTGGAAGCGGCGGACCGCCCGGCGGGTCTGCGGGCCGAAAATCCCGTCGATCGGTCCTGCATAGGTCCCGTGCAGTCGGAGAGCAACCTGCAGCGCTGCCCTGTTCGCAGCGCCTGCGTTCGCCGCAGCCGGCGCTGCCAGGCAGACGGCGGCGCAGGCCAGGGCGACGGCACACCGCACGGTGAGATCTCCCCCGAGGACACGCATCGCCGTGCCGTCCGCTAGCCGCCGGGGCTCTCGAAGACTTCGTGCAGGTGCGGCCGGGCGGGTGACGGTTCTCCTGACGGGATCACGAACGAGAACGTCGAGCCTTGCCCGTTGTTGGCCTCGACCCAGATGCGCCCGCCCATGCGACGGACGAGCTCGTTGCAGATGTAGAGCCCGAGGCCGGTACCCCCCACGCCCGCCGTCATGTGCGGGTCGAGCCGGTAGAACTTGTCGAAGATCCGGCGCTGCTCCTCCTCGGGGACTCCGAGTCCCTCGTCGCGGACGAAGAAGCGCACCATCTTGTCGGCCTGGACGGCGCCGACCTCCACGCGACCGCCCTCCGGCGAGTACTTGATCGCGTTCTCGACGAGGTTCACGAGCACCTGACGCACGCGGTCGCGGTCGGAGGGGATCGGCGGAGCAGGCGGGCCCGCCGCCACCTCGATCGTGATCGACGAGGGCGCATGCGCGCGGGCCGCCTCGACGACCCGCTCGACGAGGTCGCCCGGGTCGAAGAGCTCGCTGCGCAACTCGAGGTTGCCGACGTCGAGCTGGTTCGCGAGCAGGATGTCGTTGACGATCCGCCCGAGCCGCTCCGACTCCTCGACGATCAGCGAGACGAACCGCTCGCGGCCCGACTCGTCGAGCGCGAAGTCGTGGCGGCGCAGCGTCTGGGCGGCGCCGTAGACGGCCGCGAGCGGCGTGCGGAGCTCGTGCGAGGCGGTGGCGACGAACTCGGCCTTCAGTTGCTCGAGCCGGCGCGTCTCGGTGAGGTCCCGGAGCGCGAACACCGTCCCGTCGAAGAACTCGACCCCGGACACGGAGACCCAGCGCTCGCCGTACTCCGTCTCGAGCGGGATGGTCTCCGGTTGCACCGGCTCGGCCCCGCCGACGGGGATCCGTTCCGCCATGCTCTGCCAGTCGGGGATGACGTCTGCGGCCTGCGCGCCGATCACCGTGCGGGCTTCGAAGCCCGTGATCGCCTCCATCGTCGGGTTCCAGAGGCGGACGACTCCGCCCCGGTCGACGAGGAAGACGCCGTCGGCCACGTACGTGAGCACGTGCGCGGCGTCCGCGCCCTCCTGCACCTGCTGGTGCAGCCGTGTGTTGTCCACGGCGAGGCCGACGAGGAGCGCGAGATGCTCGGCGAAGCTGAAATCGTCGGGGCCGTACGGCCGGCCGTTCTTCCCGGCGACGAAGGTGATCGCGCCCAGGATGCGGCCGCGGGCTGCTATGGGGACGCAAATGCGGGTCTCGGAGAGGACAGCGTCGCCCGTCTCGATCGCCTCGATGGCGACTGCCTCGGGCTCCGACTTCGGGGCCCCGGTGGCGGGATCGGCGTCTCCGCGAGCCGCGACGGCCCGCATGGTCGATCCCTTCTCGTCCACGAGGTCGATCACGCACCAGGCGGCGAAGCCCTCCGTCAGGTGCTCTGCGGCCCGCCGCAGGCCGGCGTCCCGCTCCAGGGACCCGGTGAGCCCGAGGCTGGCCCGTGCCAGCAGGTCGAGCTTCACCTGCCGCTCGACCGCCTCGGAGACGGCCGCGCGCTCGGAGGCGCGCAGGCGCTCCCGCTCGAGCCGGGCTTGCTGCTCGGCGCTGATGTCGTGGAGGTACCCCTGCACGTAGTGCGGCTGGCCGTCGCTCCCACGCACAGTGGTGGCCTCGTCCCGGACCCAGACGACGCTTCCGTCCCGGCCGAGCATGCGGTACTCGCTGACGAACGGCGTCGCAGCTTCCGAGGCGCGGTCGATCTCCTCCCGGACCCGGGCTCGGTCGTCCTCGTGGACGAGGTGGAAGAAGAGCCCTCGGTCGGTGAGCCAGTCCTCGGAGCGGTAGCCGAGCATCGTCCCGACCTGAGGGCTCACGTAGACGAACTTCTCGCGGTTCCCGATCTCGTGGACGTAGGTCGCCCCCGGAAGCTGCTGCGCCAGCGAGTGGTAGCGGGCTTCGAGCTCGTCCTTTTCTTGCCCGGAGTGGATGCGCTCGGTGATGTCCGCAGCGACGAGGACGGCGCCGCGCGAGCCCACCTGGTCGCGCACCGGCGTCCCGGTCAGGCGAACGACGCGGCCGGAGCCGTCGCTCCGCTCGTGAGGAAGCTCGACATCGGCCACGCTCTTGCCGCTGCGCACCTTTTCGACGACGGCGCGGGTCGCGTCACGTCCTTCTCCTGGGGCGACCAGATCCGCAAGCTCGCGCCCGTCCGCCTCAGCAGCCGTGTACCCGTAGAGGTTCTCGGCCCCCTCGCTCCAGGAGCTGATCGTTCCGTCCGGTTCGAGGCCGATGACCGCGTCGCGCGTCGCTCCGCGGAGCGCGCGGAACCGATCGCCGAGGATCTCGTACTCGTTCGCTCGAGCTCGCAGCCGCGTCGAGAGGAAACCGGCCACAGCCGCTGCCCCGAGCCACGCCGGGAGCGTGACGAGGTCCCGCCACGACTGCTCCGAGACGAGGAGGAAGTGGAGCGTCCAGCCGACGGCCGCGACCAGGAGGCCCGCCCAGAGGCCTCCCACGGCGCCCGCGAGCACGGCGATCAGAAGCCCGATCGTCGCCGCCAAGACGACGGCGTCGAAGCCCGTCGCGCCGAAGGCCACGCTGACGCCCGCCTCGAAGGCTGCTCCGAGGACTGCGGCGACGACGCCACGAAACCGGGGCGACTGCCTCAGCCTCATGAGCGGTGGACGATCTGCGGCCCGACCCACCACACGTAAGTGAAACACTCAACCGGGCTTTGGCCAAGTCCGATCGTTGTCCTGCTCGTTTACAGCTTCCTAACTTCGAGCGTCCACGGAGTGAAGCGGGTCGAAGGGCGTGCCGGGACACGCGCCCCAGAGGCCACGGTGATGCTTGCGGGCGTCCCGGCCCGCCCCGAGGAAGTCGGACGCGTAGCGCCCACGGTCGCCCTCGAAGAACCAGGGCGCGGCGGCGCCTTCGCGGACGAGCTCGAGGTTGATGTTGGTGCCATTCTTTTTCACGTAGGCGAGGGTGCGGCCGTACCGATCCACCTTGTCGAGGGCAGGGTCGGTCTCGATCTCGACCTCGGTACCAGGCGGAATCAGGCGGTAGAGCGCGGTCTTGGCCTGGTCGGCGTAACACTCGCGCTCATCCGTCTCCGGGGCGTCGAGCTGGACGAGGCGCACGTGGCGGCCGTCCTCGAGCACGATGGTGTCGCCGTCGAGGACCGTGGTCACCTCCGCGGAAGCCCGATGCGTCGCTCCGCAGGCGAGCGGGAAGAGCGCGAGCAGGGCGAGTAGCGGGGCGACTAGCAGAGCAGGACGCACGCCGTTGAGCCTGGCAGCCCCACGACGAGCTTCCAAGTGGCCGTTTTGGCTACTGGGCGGTCAGAAGAGCCAGTGCAGGAAGAGGAGCACCGGCACGAACGCGCTCAGCGAGAACGCGAGCGAGACCGAGAAGGTGTAGGTCAGGACGATCAGCCGGGTGTGGGGGTCGTTCCCGTTCATCTCATCAGGCGGAAGGCGAGTTTGTGCTCGCAGCCGGCCTCCAGAAGCCTGCGCGTGTCGTGCACGTCCGCCTGCGATCTCGCGAGCGCAACCGCGTCCGAGGACGTGAAGCCGAGCTCGAAGAACTGCTCCCGGCGCCAGCGCCGCACACGCAGCCGCTCGTCTCGAACCCGTGGCGAGCTCGAACGCGGCTCGGCGACCCTCTGCCCCTCCATGCCTGGATGATGCGAGAGTCGGTGCCGAAACCCAACTCCAGATCGGTCGGTCGGGACTGACCGAAGGTCGAGTGTGAGCCCGGAGCTCGCCAATTCCGCGCTTGCCGAGCGCCTCGACGCGTTTGCGGCCCTGCTCGACCTGGCGGGGGCGTCGTACTACACGGCGCGCGCGTATCGGCGCGCGGCGGAGCTGATCAGGGCCACGCCTGCGCCGGTCGCCCAGCTCGTTCGGCAAGGACGGGTGCGGGAGCTGCGCGGGATCGGCCCTGGAATCGAGCGGCGGCTGGTCGAGCTCGTCGAAACCGGGCGAATCGAGGAGCTCGACGAGCTCGAGCGTGAGGTGCAGCCCCAGATCGTCGGCCTGGGCCGTTTCCTCGGGCTGTCGGCGACGCGCTCGGTCGAGATCGCCCGGACGCTCGGTGTGGCGACCCCCGAGGAATTTCGCGAGGCAGCCAGGGCCGGGCGGTTGCGGGAAGTGCAAGGCATCGGCGCAAAGCGGGAAGCGGTGATTCTCGC
>JBKPFG010000203.1:0-4899 GCA_046728735.1 Actinomycetota bacterium | reverse complement strand
ATCTCCTCGGAGTGCGAGGCCTGGCGGTGATCGCTCACGGCTCCAGCTCACGCACGGCGATCGCCAACGCGATCCGGCTCGGAGCGCAGGGCGTCCGCGGCCGGGTCGTCGAGCGCGTCTCCACGCGACTGGCGGAAAAAGCTGGAGCAGCGCCTGGATAGCGTGTTAGCATCCGCCGTCCGCTGGGGCCCCGCAACCAAGAGAGGCAGGTTAGGAGACCGACATGGCAGCTTCGCGCGAGGAGATCGCTGACCGCGTCAAGGAGGTGCTCGTCGAGCAGCTCGGAATCGACGAGGGCGACATCACCGAGGAGGCTTCCTTCCAGGAGGACCTCGACGCCGACTCACTCGATCTCGTCGAGCTCATCATGGAGCTGGAAGATCAGTTCGGGATCAAGATCTCGGACGAGGACGCGCAGCAGATCCAGACCGTCGGGCAGGCCGTCGACTACATCGCGAGCCACCAGCCGTAAGCAGGGCCAACGAGAGGCCGACCTCGGGCAGCTGATCGATCAACTGCCCGCCGAGCGTCTGCGCCAGTCGTTCACCCATGCCTCGTGGGCGGGGGACCGCGCCGAGTCCTACGAGCGACTCGAGTTTCTCGGGGACAGCGTCCTCGGCCTCGCCATCGCGCGCGAGCTCTACGAGCGCTTCCCGACCTACCAGGAAGGACGCCTGGCGAAGATCCGCGCCCATGTCGTCTCGCGGCAGAGCTGCGCCGTCGTGGGGCGGACGCTTCGGCTCGGGGAGCGGCTCGCTCGGCACGCTTCGGAGAGCGAGGGAGCCGAGATCGGCCGGCTCGCGACCAACCGCAACGTCCTCGCGGCGCTTGTGGAGGCCTGTCTCGGAGCCCTCTACCTCGAGCACGGCTTCGAGCCGATTCGCGAGGCGATCGTGGATGCGTTCGCCGATCGGATCGACTATGCCGTCGAGGGTCACGTCGACTTCAAGACCGAGCTCCAGGAAGAGCTTGCCCGCCGAGCCCAGGCGGTCGCGTACACGGTCTTGGAGGTCGAGGGGCCCCCACACGACCGGCGCTTCACGTGCGCCGCCACGATCGACGGAGAGGAAGTCGGCGTGGGAAGCGGCCCCTCGAAGAAGGCCGCCGAGCAGGCCGCCGCCCGCGAGGCGCTGAGCGCGCTCCGGAGCTGACTCCTAGGGCTCGATCCGGTCGACCCTTCCGTCGTGGCCGACGAGGACTTCGCTGACGAGAGAGGGTGGGAAGAGCCCGTGCCCGATCACTCCCGGGATGGCAGCGAGCCGGTCGGCAAGCTCTCCCGGGTCGTCCACGGGCCCGAGGTAATCGGCGATCACTCCCCCGTCCGGGCTGCGGGGCGCATCGCGGAGCGTCGCGAGACCGAGGGCTCGGAGCGTCGCCGGGATGCCGAAGGGGAGGAGCTCGAGCGGAACCGGCGGGGCGATCGCCTCCACGAGCTTGTCCGAGGAGGCGATCACGACAAAGCGGTCCGAGGCCGCGGCCGCCACCTTCTCGCGCGTGTGGGCGCCGCCCCCTCCCTTCACGAGCCAGCCGGATTGATCGACCTGGTCGGCGCCGTCGATCGTCAGGTCGAGCCGGTCGAGGGAATCGAAGGGTTCGAGCGGGAGCCCCAGGTTGCGCGCGGCTTCTTCCGTCTGCGGCGAGGTGGGGATGCAGCGGATGTCAAGTCGCCGCTCGACCAGCGCAGGCAGGAGGAAGGCAACGGTCGAGCCGGTCCCGAGCCCGACGACCATGCCGTCTTCGACGAGAGCCGCTGCTTCCTCCGCCGCCGCGCGCTTCTCCGCCTGGGTCGCGCTCACGCCTGGATTTCGAGCCAGGTGATCCCGCGCACGTCGAGCCAGTAGCGCCCGCCGTTGCGAGCGATGCGCATGAGGACGCTCTCGCACTGGGGGCACCGGAGGACGGAGCCGGGGGCGTTGGCGAAGACCAGAACGGCCCCCACCTCGGCGATCGCGCCGCAGTTGTCGCAGCGCCCGCGGGCGGTCGTCAGCTCGAAGGAGAAGAGCTCACGGAAGAGCCCCGCGACGGCGTTTCCGTCCAGCTTCAGGTCCTGTTCTTCCACTTCATCCTCCCGTGGGGCCGAAGCGCTCGGTGCGGACGTTCTCGGGTGCGTAGCCTACGCTCACGAGGCCGTCGGCGACCCACTCGACGAATCGCGTCGGGCCGCAGACGTAGGCGACGCCGGCCCCGTTCGGATCGGCGACGTCACGGAGGATCTCCTCGTCCACGCGACGCGCGTAGCCGGTCCATCCGCGTGGCTGCTCGCGCGTGAGGGTGTAGAGGACTTCGAGGCCCTCGTCGTCGGCGGCGAGGCCGTCGAGCTCCTCGCGGTAGATGACGTCGTCGAGCGACCGCGCCGAATAGAGGAGCCGTGCGGGGACGGGGGTCCGCGTGGCGGCCCTGTGCCTCAGCATCGCTGTCAAGGGAACGACTCCCGATCCTCCACCGACGAGCAGGAGCGGGCCTCCCTGAGCCGCCTCCCAGACGAAGTAGCCGCCGACCGGACCGCGAAGCTCGAGCTTGTCGCCCACGCGGAGCTCCTCCGCCAGGTAGGGGGAGACCTCGCCGTCCTCGAGCCGCTCCACGGTGATGGCGAGGCGCTCGTCCTCGGGCGCGGACGCGATCGAATAGCTCCGCTGCGCCTGGTAGCCGTCCTCGGCGGTGAGACGCACGTCCAGGTGCTGGCCGGCCCGGTGCCCGGGCCAGTCCGGCGCGTCGAGCACGATCGTCTTCACCTGCGGGGTCTCCTCGAACAGCTCGCTCACGTCGGCGAGCTGCCACCGCACCGGCGTAAGTGCCCGACCCGGCAACGTCATCCGGGCGCCTAGCGGCTGCAAGCCATGGCCAGGCCGCCTCGACGGTCGCACCCAACGCATCCACCTTCGGAATGACGCGGGCTCCTGCGTGTAACTCGACGCGGACGCGTATCGCCTTTCGCGCGCCAGTCGCGCGGCCACGTTACCGGGCCGAGCACTAGTCGCCCCAGTAGCGCTGCTCGCGCCATGGATCGCCGTACATGTGGTAGCCGAGCGACTCCCAGAAGCCGGGCTCGTCCTCGTCCACGAGGCGCAGCCCTCGCACCCACTTCGCGCTCTTCCAGAAGTAGAGGTGGGGGACGAGCAGCCGGGCCGGTCCGCCGTGCTCGGGGTCGAGAGGCTCGCCGTCGTAGTTGTAGGCGACCCAGGCCTTGCCGTCAGTGAGATCCTCGAGCGGCACGTTGGTCGTGTAGCCGCCGTCGCAGAAGGCGATCGCGTACTCGGCCGAGGTTTCGACGTCTTCGAGCAGGGTGTCGACGGCGACGCCCTCCCAGTCCGTGTCGAGCTTCGACCACTTGGTCACGCAATGGATGTCCTTGGTGATCGTCTCGCTCGGCAGGGCCCGGAACTCTTCCCACGTCCAGCGCTTCGGCTCGCCGACGTCTCGCGTGACGGCGAAGTCCCATTGCTCGAGCGGTGTCCGCGGGGTGGGCCCTGCGGAGAGGACCGGGAAGTCGTCGACGAGGTACTGGCCCGGAGGGACTCGATCGGTCGGCCCCTCGTCGCGCCGCTTGCCACGGAACCCTCGCGAGACGTAGCTCACAGCGCCTACTCTACGGTGCCGCTCGACGCACGGAGGAAACATGGCGAAGATCCTCGTGCACATCGCGACGGGCCCGGAGAATCCGACCCGGGCCGCACTGGGCCTTCTCATCGCCCGCACGGCGTCCGAGGAGGAGCACGACGTGCAGGTTTTCCTCGCGGGCGACGCCGTTCAGCTCGCTCGCCGGGAGACCGCTGACGCAGCCCAGGGGATCGTCGAGCTCGCCACCTGGGCCGAGACGACGCTCACCTACTAGCTGTCGTGCCCACACACGTTGTGAACGGCTGAGAGGACATCCGGGCCTCCTCTGAGGCTGTGGGTCTGCCAGGACTCACGCCCCGAAGGAGGGACCCGGATGACGTTTCACCGTAACGCCAAGCTCGGACTGGCCGGCCGTCTCGCGCTCGTCCAGGCAATCGAGGCAGGAGCGACCATGAAGGCCGCCGCCGCGGCCTTCAGCGTGTCGCCGGCGACGGCGCACCGCTGGTGGCATCGCTGGTCCGAGGCAGGCGGGCAAGAGCGTTCGAGCCTCGGCTGTCTCCTCGATCGCTCGAGCCGACCGCGTCGCAGCCCGCGCCAGCTGGCCCCCGAGCTCCAGGAACGGATCTGCGCCTGCCGCCGAGAGACGGGCTGGGGTCCGCGACTCGTCGCCGCCGTCACCGGCTTCGCGCACTCGACCGTCTGGAAGGTACTCAAGCGGGCGGGCATCTCCCGGCCGACTCGCCCGCCGCGGGAGTCCGCCAACAGCTACGAGTGGCCCTGCCCCGGCGACCTCCTGCACGTCGACGTCAGCCGCTTCGCGCGCTTCGAGCGCCCCGGCCATGCGGTCACCGGCGACCGCTCTCCGCGCTGGAACCGGTCACTGCACTCGCAGAAGCAGGTCGGCTACGACTTCGCACACGCGATCGTCGACGACCACTCGCGTCTCGCCTACGTCGAGCTCCATCGCGACGAGCGGGCGGCGACGGTGACCGCCTTCATCGCGCGGGCGCTTGCCTTCTACGAAGGCCACGGCATCAGGCCGAGGCGACTGATGAGCGACAACGCCTTCAGCTACGTCAAGAACGCTTCGTTACGCGAGCTACTCGCCCGCGAGGGAATCCGCCACCTGACCACCAGGCCCTACCGACCGCGCACGAAGGGGAAGGTCGAACGCTTCCACCAGACGTTGGCCAGGGAGTGGGCCTACGGGCTCGTGTACCGCTCCCATCGAGAGCGCAACCAGGCGCTGCCACACTGGCTCGACCACTACAACCGACGCAGGCCGCACAGCTCGCTCGGAGACCGGCCGCCGATCAGCCGCGTTCACAACGTCCGTGGGTA
>JBKPFG010000004.1:0-12116 GCA_046728735.1 Actinomycetota bacterium | reverse complement strand
GGGCTGGCGGCGTGAAGATCGCCTTCTGCTTCCCGGGCCAGGGCTCGCAGGACGTCGGCATGGGCCAGGCGATCGCCGGCGAGTACCCGGAGGCCCGCGCGGTCTTCGACGAGGCCTCGGAGGCAGTCGGTTTCGACGTCGCGCGCCTCTGCTTCGAAGGGCCGATCGAGGAGCTCACGCGCACCGAGAAGCAACAACCGGCACTGGTGGCGACCTCCATCGCGTGCCTGCGCGCCGTCCAGTCGTTGGGCGCCAAGCCGGACTTCGTCATCGGCCACTCGGTCGGCGAGTATTCAGCGCTCGCGGCCGCCGAGGCGCTCGCAGACAGGGATGCGCTGGCCCTGGTCGGTGAGCGTGGCCGCGCGACGGCGCAGGCGGCTGAGGAGAGACCCGGGGCGATGGCAGCTGTGCTCGGGTTGGACGACGCCGTCGTGGAGGACCTCTGCGCCGGCATCGAGAACGTGTGGCCCGCGAACTACAACTGTCCCGGTCAGGTCGTCGTCTCGGGTGAGAACTCAGCGGTCGACCTGCTGCTCGAGCGTGCCACCGAGGTGGGCGCGCGCAAGACCGTGAAGCTCCGCGTGAGCGGGGCTTTTCACAGCCCGCTGGTCGAGGGGGCGGCCGAGCGGCTGCGACCGGCGCTCGAGTCGGTGACCTTCAGCGAGCCGGCGACGCCTTTCATGTCGACGGTCACCGCACGGTTGGAGGACGCCCAAAGCCTTGTCGACCTCCTCGTCGAGCAGCTGACGGGGCCGGTGAAGTTCACCCAGGCGGTCCGCGGGCTCGTCCAGGAAGGCGTGGAGATGTTCGTCGAGATCGGCCCCGGCCAGGTGCTGAGCAGCCTCCTGCGCCGCTGCGACCGCTCGTTGAAGACGATGTCGGTCGGAGACCCCGAGTCCCTGCGGCGGTTCCAGGAGGCGCTCTCTGCCGCCTAGCACCTTCGGATCGCTCGAGGGCAAGGTCGCCCTCGTCACCGGCGGCTCCCGCGGAATTGGAGCCGCGATCTCCCGTGAGCTCGCCCAGGCGGGGGCGAGGGTGGCCGTCAACTACCGGGCGGGACAGGAGGCTGCCGAGGCGATCGCCGGCGAGATCGGAGGCCTCGCTGTGCAGGCCGACGTCTCCAGCGCCGAGGAGGCCCAGGCGCTCCTTGAGCGCGTCGAGGGCGAGTTCGGCGACGTCGATGCGCTCGTCAACAACGCCGGGGTCACACGCGACACGCTGATCGCCCGCATGAGCGACGAGGACTGGGAAGTTGTGATCGACACAAACCTTCGCGGGACGTTCAACACCTGTCGCGCGGTCGCTCGGAAGATGCTCCGCCGGAAAACCGGCTCGATCGTGAACCTCTCGAGCGTCGTAGGGGTGCACGGGAACCCGGGCCAGGCGAACTACGCAGCTTCGAAGGCCGGGATCATCGGCCTCACGAAAGCTCTCGCGCGCGAGCTCGGCTCGAGGGGAGTGCGGGTCAACGCGATCGCCCCGGGCTACATCGCCACGGAGCTCACCGACGTGCTCAACGAGGACCAGCGAGGGCTGATCCTGCAGAACACGCCGCTCGGCCGCCTCGGTGAGCCGGAAGACGTGGCGGGTGCGGTACGTTTTCTCTGCTCAGACGAGGCCGCTTTCATCACGGGCGAGGTGCTGCTCGTGGACGGCGGCTTGGGGATGTAGGAGAGGAAGCCTTTGAGTACGAACGGAAGACGACGCGTCGTCGTGACCGGGGTAGGGGCTGTCACGCCGCTCGGAAACGACGCCGAGACATTCTGGAAGAACCTGACCGCGGGGGAGAGCGGTGCTGCGCCGATCCAACAGTTCGATCCCTCCGACTTCGCCGTCCACTTCGCCTGCGAGCTCAAGGACTTCGACCCCACGAACTGGATCGAGTACCGCAAGGCCCGCAAGATCGACCGCTTCGCGCAGATGATCATCGCGGCGGCGCGAATGGCCGAGGAGGATTCGGGCCTGCAGATCGAGCCGGAGACCGCACGGATCGGCGCCTCGGTGGCAACGGGAATCGGTGGGCTGAAGGCCTTCCAGGACTGCTACGACCAGCTGCTGAAACGCGGGCCGGATCGCGTCAATCCCTTCTCGATCCCCGCGATCATCCCGAACATGGGCGCCGCGTGGGTGTCGATGGAGCTCGGTACTCGAGGCCCCCTCTGGTCGGAGTGCACCGCCTGCGCAGCATCCAACATGGCGATCGGCCAGGCGCTCGACGACATCCGTCTCGGCCGCGCCGACGCCATGCTGGCGGGGGGCACCGAGGCCGGGATCACGAAGGTCGGCATCGGCGGCTTCGGCGCCATGCGCGCGCTCTCTCGCCGCAACGAGGCGCCGGAGAAGGCGAGCCGGCCCTTCGACGCCGAGCGCGACGGCTTCGTGATGGGTGAGGCCGGCGCCATCCTCGTCCTCGAAGAGCTCGAGCACGCGAAGAACCGCGACGCGAAGGTCTATGCCGAGCTCGTGGGCTACGGCATCTCCTCCGACGCCCAACACATCACGGAGCCCGATCCGACCGGGCAGCACCCGGCGCGCGCCATGCACATGGCGCTCGAGGACGCAGGCGCGAATCCCGACGAGGTCGACTACATCAACGCGCACGGCACGTCGACGCCGCTGGGGGACGCGAGCGAGACGCGCGTGATCAAGATCGCGCTCGGCGAGGAGAAGGCCCACAAGACGCCGATCTCCTCCACGAAGGGGGCGACGGGCCACTGCCTGGGCGCCTCCGGGGCGATCGAGGCGATCATCTCCGCCTTCGCCGTCCAGCGAGACGTCGTCCCGCCGACGATCAACTACGAGTACCCGGACCCCCAGTGCGATCTGGACTACATCCCGAACGAGTCGCGCGAGTGGCAGACCGATTACGCGCTCTCGAACAACTTCGGGTTCGGCGGCCACAACGCCTGCCTGGTCTTCAAGAAGTTCAAGGGGTAGCGTGGCCGACCGCTGGGCCACCTTCGACTGCTACGGGACCCTGATCGACTGGAACCGCGGCATCGGCGACGCTCTCGCCTCCCTCTGGCCCGACGAAGATCGTGACCGGCTGCTCGAGCGCTACCACGAGATCGAGCCGCGGGTGCAGCTCCAAGGCACCCTCCCGTACCGCGAGGTCATGCGCCAGGCCGTCGTCCTCCTGGCCGGCGACGAGGAGCTGCCGCTCCGGCTCGAGGAGGAGTACACCCTGGCCGAATCCCTGCCTTCGTGGCGGCCGTTTCCCGAGGTGCCGGGAGCGCTCGCCGAACTGCGCGGCCGCGGCTTCAAGCTCGCGATCCTCTCGAACACGGATCCGGACCTCCTGGACGCCTCGCTCGAGCGGATCGGCGTCACGATCGACGCTCGCGTGACGGCGGCCGAGGCCGGTTCGTACAAGCCCGCTCCCGGGCACTGGGAACACTTCTTCGAGCATCACGACGCGGACCGCGAACAGCACGTCCACGTCGCCGCAAGCCTCTATCACGACATCGAGCCCGCGGCCCAACTCGGGCTCAGGGCGATCTGGATCAACCGGTTGCACGAGACGAGCGATCTCCCCCGCGGGGCCGAGCTGAAGGATCTCGCCCGCCTGCCCGAGGTCGCGGACGACCTCGTCCCTGCGGCTACAGTCTTGGAGTGATCCCCCCGGCCGCGCCCTCCAGCCCTCTGGACGGCTGCAAAGCTTCGCCGGGCGGCGTCCTCAGTCGCCTCCAACGCGTCCGCGTTCAGAATGACGGGTTCCCTGCGTGTAACTCAACGCGGATGCGTATCGCTTTTCACGCGCCAGCGATCTGGCCGCGCGACCGGAGGAATCACTAGGTGTCGCATCTGCGGGCACGGTGCCCTGACTGCCGCACGCTGACGGCTGTAGCGCTCGGAGCAGGCGAGTACGAATGCCACTCCTGCGGTCGTGCTTTTCCGGCCGGTCTCGTCCGTGTGCCACGCGCCTGGGGCGACGGCGGCGAGGAGATGATCGAGGCTGCCTTCCTTCCGCTCCCCTACCCCGAGGCGGCGGTCGTCGACGAGGACACCCTCACCGAGCAGAACCTGGCGCTCGCGGCCTCGCTGCCTGAGCGGCCCGTCGTCCTCGGCGGCTGCTGCTGCGCTCACGTCGGCGCCGTCGAGGGCCTGGCGACCCGTTACGGCAGGCTGGCGTTGGTGTGGTTCGACGCGCACGGCGACCTGAACACCGCCGAGAGCTCGCCGAGCGGGAACCAGTGGGGGATGCCGCTGCGCATGCTGCTCGACTCGGGCACGGTCTCGCCGGAGGACACCGTGCTCGTGGGGGCGCGGAGCCTCGATCCACCGGAGAAGGAGTTCATCGCCGCCACGGGCCTCCTGTGCGGACCGGATGAGGTCAGCGCCGCCCTCGAGGAAGTCGATGCTGTCTACGTCGCCTTCGACTGCGACGTGCTCGACCCGGAGGACGAGGTGGCCGCCTACATGCCCGAGCCGGGCGGGCTCTCCGTCTCCGAGAGCATTGACATCCTGGCCGGGATCGCCGCTGCCAAACCGGTCGCCGGCGTCGGTCTCACGGGCCTCTCCGCCCACCCGCGCAACGTCGGCGCGCTCGCGCGGGTCTGCGGCGCCCTGGGCCTCTAGCTCAAATGGCCCGGCCGGCCCGCTCACAGGCTCGTGCACGGCTGCAAAACATCGTCCGCCGGCGTCCTCGGTCGCCCGCGTATCGCTTTTCGCGCCTCACGAGCTCGGCGCCGCGAACCGGCCGGACCATCGCCGTAAGATACGGCGGCCATGGCTAGCCGGATCGACGTGTCCATCGAGCATCGCGGACCCGAGCCTGAGCCGACGGGCAAGCACCCGAATACTTGCCCCAGCTGTCACTCGCACTACAACGACGAGGAGCTCGAAGCCAACCTTCGCGTCTGCCCGCAGTGCGGTCACCACTTCCCGGTGCGAGCCCGCGACCGGGTCACGCAGCTCGCCGACCGGGGAACCTTCGAGGAGGCCGACGCAGCGCTTCGCTCCGCCGACCCGCTCGGCTTCTTCGATCTGCGCGCCTACACCGAGAGGCTCGCCGAGGCCGAGGTCAGCACCGGGCTCGGCGACGCGCTGATCGCGGGCGGCGCCATGATCGAGCGGCGGCCCTGCGAGCTGGCGGTGATGGACTTCGCCTTCATGGGCGGCTCCATGGGAAGCGCTGTAGGCGAGAAGTTCGTGCGTGCCTGCGAACGCGCGGCGGACCGGCGGGCACCCCTCGTCTGCGTGACTGCCTCCGGAGGCGCACGCATGCAGGAAGGGATCCTCTCCCTGATGCAGCTTCCGAAGACGGTCTCGGCCGTGGACGAGCTCCGCGAGACGCCGACCGCCTTCATCTCCGTCATGACCCATCCCACCACAGCCGGGGTGCTTGCGAGCTTCGCGAGTCTCGGAGATCTGATCGTCGCCGAGCCCGGTGCGCTGCTCGCCTTTACAGGACCGAGAGTGGTGCAGCAGACGACGCGCGAGAAGTTGCCCGAGGACTTCGGCCTGGCGGAGTCCAACCAGCGCTTCGGCCACGTCGACGCGATCGTCCCGCGCCTGGAGCTGCGGCCGTATCTCGGACGCGTGCTGACCCTTTTCGAGCGCAGTGGTGACTGAGGAAGGCACTCAGGGTGCCGTCGAGCAATTGAAGCTGCGCGAGCGGCTGGCCAAGCTACGTGAGCTGCCGCTCCTGCGCGGGGTGGGCGTGTCGGGCGAGATGGCGCGGCTGCAGCGGCAGATCGACCGGATCGGCGCCGAGCCCACCGCCGACGAGGTCTGGCAGGCGGTCGAGCTCGCGCGCCACCAGGACCGTCCCTACACGCTCGACTACGTGGAGCGGATCTTCGACGACTTCGTCGAGCTTCACGGCGATCGCTCGCTCGGAGACGACGCCGCGCTCGTGACCGGGCTGGGCCGCTTCGACGGCCGTACGGTGGCGCTCGTCGGTCATCAGAAGGGTCGCGACATTCGCGAGCGTGCTCACCGGAACTTCGGCATGACCTATCCGGAGGGCTACCGGAAGGCGATGCGGACGATGGAGGTCGCCGATCGACACGGGTTCCCGGTCCTCACGTTGGTGGACACGCCGGGCGCCTACCCGGGGGTCGTCGCCGAGCAGCACGGACAGGGCGGCTGGATCGCCCGCGCGCAGCTCGCGATGCTTCGTCTCCGCGTGCCGAGCGTCGCCTGCATCATCGGCGAGGGAGGTTCCGGAGGCGCGGTTGCGATCGCCGTCGCCGACCGGGTGCTGATGCAGGAGAACGCGATCTACTCGGTCATCTCACCGGAAGGATGCGCGGCCATTCTCTGGCGGGACGCGGGTGAGGCGAAGAAGGCCGCGGCAGCCTTCAAGCCCGACGCCGTCCACTGCCTCGAGCTGGGTGTCGTCGACGCCGTCGTCCCGGAGCCGCCGGGCGGCGCGCACACCGATCCGGACGAGGCCGCACGCCTCCTGGGGGCTTCCCTCAGGGAAGCCTTATTGGATGTGGAAGGCGTGGATTCTCGTGAACGCCGGCGTGCCCGCCACCAGAAATTCCGCGATATGGGCGTCTTTCTCGAGTGAACGGGCGGTCATCGCCCGTCCACAGCATCCACAGAGTTTTCCCCTGCTTCCGCGATCTTTCCACCATGGCCTTGAGGCCGGTATCGCTACCGGCCTCAAGTACCAACCCCCCCTGGTCGGCAGAGAAAGTCGCAAAGGAGCCTTCTCGGGGTGCCTTGTACCCCGGGCCGGTGCCACTAAACCCTCCACCGTTCAAAAAGCTCGCGCGAGAGGCATGCTAAGGCCGTGGCGCGCCTTCGGGAGTACGAGCGCAAGCGGGACCGGCAGAAGACGCCGGAGCCCTTCGGGGGCGGCAGCCGGCGCCGGAAAAAGCCCATCTTCGTCGTCCAGCGCCACGACGCGCGGCGGCTCCACTACGACTTCCGCCTCGAACGCGACGGCGCGCTCGCGAGCTGGGCGGTTCCGAAGGGAGTCCCGCTCGAGCCGGGTCAGCGCAACCTGGCGGTGCACGTCGAGGACCACCCGCTCGACTACGCGACCTTCGAAGGCGAGATCCCGAAGGGTCAGTACGGCGCCGGCCAGGTGGAGGTGTGGGACAACGGGACCTACGAGCTCGTCGAGGAGAAGAAGGACGGCGGCCTCACGGTTCTGCTCGAGGGCAAGCGGCTGCAGGGCCTGTGGGCCCTCGTCCCCGCGAAGCTCTCGGGCGACGAGAAGAACTGGCTCCTGATCAAGAAGCGCGACGAGGCGACGGTCGAACGAGCCCATCGCCGCTACGCCCCGATGCTGGCCTCGCTCGCCGAGAAGCTGCCGACTGGAAGAGGGTGGCTCTACGAGGCCAAGTGGGACGGCTACAGGACGATCACGTACGTGACGAACGGCGACGCGCAGCTTCGCACCCGTAAGGACCAGAACTACACGGAGCGCTTCGCCGCGGTCGCCGGCGCCGTGCCGCGCGCGCTCAGGACCTCGAACTGCGTACTCGACGGGGAGGTCTGCGCCATCGACGAGCAGGGCCGCACGAGCTTCTCGGCGATGCAGAAGGGCGGCTACCCCCTCGTCTACTACGTGTTCGACCTGCTCGAGCTCGAGGGCGAGCCGCTGATCGACTTCCCCTTCGTCGAGCGGCGCCGGCGCCTCGAAGAGATCCTCGACCGGCGGAGCAAGACGATCCAGCTCTCGGAAGCCTTCGACGACGGCCGTGCGCTCGAGCAGGCGGCGCTCGAGCAGGGCCTCGAGGGCGTGATGGCCAAGCGCGCGCAATCGCGCTACGAGCCCGGGCGCAGAAGCCGGGATTGGCTGAAGGTGAAGCCCGGCAAGCAGCGCCAGGAGTTCATCGTCGCGGGCTACACGCGGGGGCAGGGCCGCCGCTCGGGGCTGCTCGGCTCCCTCGTCCTCGCGGTCAACCAGGGCGGCGAGCTCCGCTATGTCGGCAACTGCGGCACCGGGTTCACGGAGGCCGAGATCGACAAGCTGCTGAAGCTTCTGAAACCGCTCGAGCGCCCCAGCTCGCCGTTCTCAGTCGCGCCGAAGATGCCTCGCGTCAAGAAGGGAGACGTCGTCTGGGTCGAGCCGAGGCTCGTGTGCGAGGTCGAGTTCGTCGAGTGGACGCACGACGGGCATCTGCGCGCGCCTTCGTACCAGGGTCTCCGTGAGGACAAGGAGCCCGAGGAGGTTCGTCCCGAGCTGCCGATCGAGACCGAGATCCGCAAGGGCAAGCGTGTGCTGCGGCTCTCGAACCTCGACAAGGTGTTCTGGCCGGAGGAGGGGATCGCGAAGGGCGATCTGCTCGCCTACTACCGCGACGTCGCGGACGTGCTCGTGCCGCACCTGAAGGAGCGGCCGTTCACCATGAAGCGCTACCCGAACGGGATCGACGCCGACTTCTTCTTCCAGAAGGACGCGCCCAAGGGCATGCCCGAGTGGATCGCGCGGAAGGCGTTCCGCGCCACCTCGCGGGAATCGCGGCAGAAGCGGATGATCACGTACCCGCTCGTGAACGACGAGCTCGCGCTCCTTTGGATGGTGAACATGGGCTGCATCGACATGAACGTCTGGTACTCGCGCGTCGACAAGCCCGAGCGGCCAGACTTCGTGCTCTTCGACCTCGACCCCTCGCCCGACGTCGGCTTCCAGGAGACCGTCCAGGTCGCGCTTCTCATCAAGGAGGTGCTCGACGCGCTCGAGCTGGAGGGCTACCCCAAGACGAGCGGCTCGGACGGAATCCACGTCCTCGTTCCCATCCAGCGCCGCTACACGTACGCGGACACGCGCGAGTTCGCCGAGATCATCGCCAAGACGCTCGAGCGCACCCACCGGGGGCTCGTGACCACCGAGTGGTCGAAATCAAAGCGTCGCGGCGTTCTCATCGACGCGAACCAGAACGGCGAGGGGAAGACGATCGCCTCCGTGTACTCGGTGCGGCCGCGGGAGGGTGCGCCGGTCTCGACCCCGCTCCGCTGGCAGGAGGTCAACGAGAAGCTCGAGCCGACCGACTTCACCATGGAGGTCGTCCTGGGGCGCATCCGGCGCGACGGCGATCTGTTCGCGCCCGTGCTGGAGGGGCGTCAGTCGATCGGCGAGGCTCTCAAGCGGATTCGCTAGGAGGGTTGGGGGCGCCGAAGAGCGCGAGGCAGGCCTCCACGCCGGAGATCTCGACGGCGACCGGAGGTTGCCACTCGGCTCGTTCGATCCGCAGGTCGTACTTCGTCACCGGCTCGCCGCGCGGAGCGATCGTGCTCGTGCCGACGACGACATAGCCGAGCTTCTCCGAGACCCGCTTGGAGGACTCGTTGCCCACGACCGACCCGGAAGTCGCGGCCCGGGCGCCGAGCCGACGGAAGGCCAGCTCGAGCACCGCCGCGCGCATCTCGGTGCCGAGCCCCTGGCGCTGATAGGCGCGGCCGAGCCAGGAGCCCGTGTCGATCTCACGTCGCGTCGAGAACTCCTCACCGCGCATGCTCTGCGAGCCGACAGGGCGATCGCCAAGGAACGCAAGCAGGTTGAGGGACCAGCCTGCGGGGCTCCACTCGCGCAGCACCGTCTCGTGGTACGCGACGAAGTCGTCCACGAACTCCGGCTCGCCGCTCCGGTCGGTCCAGGGAACCTCGAAAGGCATCTCCTGCGGCGGATGGATGCCCCTCTTTGCCAACCTCCCGAGCTCGAAGAGCTCCTCCCGCGTGCCGAGCCGCAGCTCGAGCCGTGGAGTGCTCAGTCGGAGTTTGTAGAGTGGCTCGACGTTCAAGGGGCGCGCTCGCTGAGCAGGAAGGCGTACTTCTCGCCGATGCCGTCGAAGCCGAGGCGGCGGTACATCTCCTTGGGCCAGTCGCGCGCATCGGCGACGAGGAAGATGAAGTCGTGACCCATCGCGCGCGCCTCTTCGAGCGCCTTCGTGACGACGGCGCTCGCGTGACCTGCGCCGCGGTGATCGGGCAGCGTGCCGACATCCTCGATCTGGGCCGTGCGGCCGTCCGAGAAGAGGTCGGTGGAGCTGACCGGCTTGCCGTCGACGAGCACTGCGAAATGCCGGGCGTTCCCCGCTTCGGCGAAGCGGCGGTCCGACTCCGCGATCTGTCGCATCACCTCACCGTCGAGCTCGCCCAGCCACTCGCCGAGGATGGCCTTTCGAATCGGCTGTAGATCCTCCCGTTCCACCTCGACGACGCCGGTCGTGTCGACCGCCCTCTTCGGCTCGCCGCGGGGCACCATGAAGAGGAAGACGTCGGGCTTCCAGCCCAGTGAGACGAACCCGGCCTCGAGAGCCCGGCCGGTGTTCTCGTCCTGAATCGCCACACGCCGGTGCTCGAGGCCGGCCTCTCCCTGCAGGCGCTCGGCCTCGGCGGCGATCTCCTCCGCGGTCGGGCCGGACTGCTCGATCCGGAGCAGGTTGAGCGACCAGACCACCGGCAAGGAGTCGGTGAAGACGGCGCTCCCGAGCGGGACTCGCTCGATGCGCTCGGCTGCCGACTCCAGGAGAGCGTCCTCGAAGGTGGCGGCTCGCTCGAGCTCAGGTGTCATCGCGAAGCGGCGCCGGGTGCCCGAGCATTCCGAGCTCGGCGATGTCGCGCCGGAAGAAGAGCGACACCGTCCAGTCCGTGACCACCCGCAGCTTCCGGGTCAGCAGCGGTAGCTGGTACAGGTGGTAGGTGCGGGTGATGAACCAGCCGAGGAAGCCGCGGAAGTGGAGCCCGAGGACGTCTGCGATTCCCTTGTGGCGCCCGAGCGTGGCAACCTGGCCGAGCATGCGGTACCTGTAGGGCCGCGGGCTCCCCTTGAGGTTCTTCGCAAGGCGCCGGGCCTGCCGGAGCGCGTGCTGGCAGGTGGGAGGATCGAACTCGCCCGGGGTCGCCTCGTTCGGCACGGCGGCACAGTCGCCGAGCGACCAGACGTCCTCGATGCCCTGCACCTTCAGCATCGAGTCGACCATCACCCGACCGCGATCGTCGAGGGGAAGGCCCAGCTTTGCGAGCAACGGGTTGGCCTTGACGCCGGCGGTCCAGACGCAGGTCTCGGTCTCGAGACGACTGCCGTCCGAGAGCGTCACGGCGTGCTCCTCCACGGATTCGAGCGTAGTCGAGACGCGAATGTCGACTCCGCGCTTCCAGAGCTCGCGCGCGGCGTAGTCCCCGAGCCGCCGGGGAATCTCCGGCAGGATCTTCGGCGCTGCGTCGACGAGCACCCAGCGTTGGCGGACGCCCTTCAGCCGCGGATAGAAGCGCGCCGTGTCGCGGAGCAGGTCGGAGAGCTCGGCGAGCGCCTCGACGCCCGCGTAGCCCGCGCCGACGAAGACGAAGCTGAGGTGGCGCTTGGCGTCGTCCGTGGTCAGCGCGGCGTCGGCCAGCTCGAGCTGGCGCAGGACGTGGTTGCGCAGATAGATGGCGTCGGCCAGGCTCTTGAAGCCGAGCCCGTGCTCGGCGAGGCCGGGGATCGGCAGGGTCCGCGCTACCGCGCCCAGGGCGACCAGCAGCCGCTCGTAGTGGATCTCGGCGGGACCGATCTCGGACTCCACGTGGAGCTTGTGCCCTTCCAGGTCGAGCGAGACTGCTTTCCCGAGCACGAGCTCGGCGTGGCGGCACATCATGCGCAGGGGGACGACGACATGACGCGGCTCCAATGTTCCCGAGGCGGCCTCGGGGAGGATCGGCGTGTAGAGCATGAAGTTCTCGCGGCTCACGATCGTCGAGCCGAGCTTGCCGAGCAGCCGTGCGACGTAGGCGCCCGCGAAACCACCGCCGAGCACGAGCGTTCCCCCATATGCCTCGCGCCGTTGCAATCCGCTCTGAGCCTAACGGCGTAGGCCTGGGTGGAACCCCGGGCTGCGTGGAGGGGTCGGCGCACGGGCCGGCCCCTCCTCAGCCTTTCTGGGTGGTCAGCATCCGGCGCAGGAGGGTGAGGGCGCCGGCTTTGTCGAGGAACTCGTTCAGGTTCCCGCACTTGGGCGACTGGACGCACGACGGGCAGCCGCTCTCGCAAGGACAGCCGGCAAGGAGGCGCTCCGTGTCGGCCACCCATCCTTCGAGCTGGTCGTAGCCACGCCGCGCGATGCCGACTCCACCCGCGTGGCCGTCGTAGATGAAGACGGTCGGGCGCCCGGTCTGGAAATGGATGTTCGTCGAGAGGCCGCCGATGTCCCAGCGGTCGCACATGGCCCAGAGCG
>JBKPFG010000172.1:0-1550 GCA_046728735.1 Actinomycetota bacterium | reverse complement strand
ATCTCGACCATCCGCGGCGAGATGTCGATGGCCTTGACCTCGGCGCCGAGCTCACGCCCCATCCGCTCGGCGAAGTCGCCTAGCCCGCAGCCGATCTCGAGAATTCGACCAGGTCTCGTCTCGCCCAGGGCGGAGAGCGCGAGATCCTCGGCTTTCTCACCGACGACGAAGTCGGAAAAGACGACGCGCCGCGCCGCAAAACGCTCCTCGCTCGCGTATTCGCGTGCGACGACCTCGGGGTCGTCGAAGCTCACTGATCGATCATTGACGCGCCCGGAATCCCGCGCGTGGGCGCCTTCCCGCCCAGCCAGGCGTTCACGGTCGCACCCACGTCTGCGAATTCACCTTCGTGGACGGCGCCGGCGGCGTTCTTCCCCTCGACGTACGCGAGGAGCAGCGCATGCTCGCGGGAATGATCCGTGGAGGGCGTCGTCGGGTCGCACCCGTGGTCCGAGGTGAGGATGAGCAGGTCCTCGGGCCGAAGGGCGTCCAGCAGGTCCGGAAGCCGCCGATCGAAGTCCTGCAGGCAGCGATGGAAGTTGACGGGATCGTTGCGGTGACCCCAGAGCATGTCCGTCTCGACCAGGTTGACGAAGACGAAGCCGTCATCGAGCTCCCGCAAGAGGGCCTCCGTCTGCTTGATCCCGTCGATGTTCGATTTCGTGGGATGGGAATGGTCGATGTCGACGCCCGCGAAGATGTCGTGGATCTTCCCGACGCCGTGCACCTCCGAGCCCGCGTCGCGAACCAGCGTCAGGTAGTTGGGCTGCTTCGGCTTCAGCGACCAGTCGTGGCGATTCGGCGTGCGGGTGTAGTTGCCGGGCTCGCCGACGAAGGGGCGAGCGATTACCCGGCCCACGGCGTGCCTGCCGGTGAGGATCTCGCGCGCGATCGCGCAGGCGGCGTAGAGCTCCTCGAGCGGAATCGTCTCCTCGTGAGCCGCGACCTGGAAGACGGAGTCTGCGGACGTGTAGACGATCCACTTGCCCGTGTCCTGATGCTCCTCGCCGAGCTCGTCGATGATCTCGGTGCCCGAGGCGGCCTTGTTTCCGAGGACGCCGCGCCCGGTCCGGTGGGCGAACTCTTCGATGATCTCGAACGGGAACCCGTGCGGGTAGGTGGGCATCGGTTCCGGGGTGACGATGCCCATGAGCTCCCAGTGCCCAGTGGTCGTGTCCTTCCCCTTCGACCGCTCCACGAGCCGTCCGGCCAGGGCCGGCGCATGCGGCTGCGGCGGGCAGCCGACGAGCTCCTCGACATTGCCGAGGCCGAATTGCTCGAGGTTGGGAAGGTCGAGTCCCCCAACTGCGCGGGCCACGTTTCCGAGCGTGTTCGAACCCTCGTCCCCGTAGTCCGCCGCATCAGGCAGCTCGCCCGCGCCAACCGCGTCCAGCACGATCACGCACGCGCGCGGCACCGGGCTATTCTAGTGCCGAGATGGACACAGTCCTCGGCCTCATCGGGATGGTTGTTTGGATCGTCGCCGTGATCGCGCTCGCGGCCGGCGTCACGTACGCCGTCATCAAGCTGTCCCCGGGTGGACGTTCGGG
>JBKPFG010000041.1:0-6152 GCA_046728735.1 Actinomycetota bacterium | reverse complement strand
GCGTACCGTGACGGCCGCGGCTTCTACCCCTGGCCCAACACCGCCCGCTACTGCGGCCTGATCTAGCGGCTCTGGCCGGCGCTCGCCGCCCCAGAGCCCCTAGCTCACCGGGCTATCGCGGTGGTCTCAGCACAGCGAACTGATCGGTGACCTCCAGGTCACGCGTGCGGAAGCGATAGACAGCTGCCGGGCGGCCCCCCGCCCGGCCCGGCGGCCTGACCTCGCCCGTGGCTTCGAGGAGGCGCCGCCGAAGGAGCACCCGCTGCAGGTTCGTCGCGGAGACGTCGTGACCGAGCGCGGCGCGGTAAAGCTGGCGAAGCTCCGCGATCGTGAACGTCGCCGGGGCGAGCGCGAAGCCGAGGTTCGTGTAGGAGAGCTTCGCGCGCAGTCGCTCGCGTCCGGCCAGGACGATCGCCAGGTGGTCGAACGCCATCTCGGGCAGCTTGTCGACCTCGTGCCACTCGGTGTCCGCGGGGACGCTGGGGTCGATCCCCGCAGGGACAAGGCCCAGATAGGCAGTCGCGACGAGGCGCTCTCCCGGGAAGCGTTCGGGGTCGCTCAGGGTCTCGAGCTGCTCGAGGTGCGAGAGCTCGCGAACGTCGACCTTCGCGGCGAGGTGCCGCCGGATCGACTCCTCGAGGCCTTCGGACGCCGACAGACGCCCGCCCGGGAGGGCCCAGGCGCTCAGAAACGGCTCGCGGGCCCGACGCCAGAGAAGCACCTGTAGGCGGCCCTCCCGCACCTGCAACACGACCCCCAATGCCTCATGGGCGGCGCGGTGCTCTGTGGTAAACTCTTCCATAGGTTATCGACTTAGAGTCGCAAACTAGGAGAATAGCGCGAATGGCAGTCGTCGAAGCACCTGTCGCCCAGGCACCGCCGAGCAGCGTGGACGTGGAAGACGTCCTCCGCCAGAGCGGCTTCACCTCCTTTCATCGCCGAGCCGTGGCCGTCACCGGCTTCGCCTGGACGTTCGTGGCGATGGAGATCCTCCTCGTCGGCTTCACCGTCCCCGTCTTCACCGCGATCTGGGGGATCTCCGGAAGCCTCGCCGGGTGGATCACGGCGTCCGCGCTCGCGGGATCGCTCGTCGGCAGCGTCATCTTCGGCCGACTGGCCGACCGCATCGGCCGTCGACGGATCTTCGTCAACGCCATCCTCTGGTACGCGAGCTTCACCGCGCTGACGGCCCTCGCCTGGGGACCGTGGTCGGTCTCCGCCTTCCGCTTCCTCGCGGGGATCGGGCTCGGCGCGCTCCTGGTCGTCGACCCCTCGATGCTCTCCGAGTACCTGCCGCCGCAGAGTCGCGGCCGCTTCCTCGTCTTCCTCGACTTCTTCTGGCCCGTCGGCCTCCTCCTCGCCACCGGGCTCTCGTGGGTCTTCCTCGACCAGATCGGCGGCGACTCCGGCTGGCGCTATCTCTTCCTCGCCGCGGCCTTCCCCGCCTTCCTCGCCTTCTTCGCGCGCCTCAACCTCCCGGAGAGCCCGTACTGGCTCGCGCGCAAGGGGCGGACGGAGGAGGCCGCCGGCGTGCTCGAGGAGATCACGGGCCGGCCGGTCTCTGCCGAGGAGCTGATCGTGCCGGAAGAGACGCGCACCTCGGTGCGCGAGCTCGTCTCGCAGAAGCTCCGCGGCCGCTCAGCCGTGATCGTCCTGGTCTGGATCGCGCTCAACATCTCGTACTACGGGCTCTTCCTCTGGCTCCCGTTCGTGCTTCAGGACGAGAAGGACTTCACGATCAACGTCTACCTCCTCCTGACGCTCTCGGCGCTCTCGCAGTTCCCGGGTTACGGCGCGTCGATCTGGCTCGTCGAGCGAATCGGCCGCAAGCCGACCCTGACGCTCTTCCTCGCGCTCGGCGGCGTGAGCGCGCTCACGTTCGCGCTCGCCGACACGCAGGCCGTCTACGTCGCGTCGCTCTTCTTCGTCGGCTTCTTCAACCTCGGCGCCTGGGGCGCGGTCTATCCGTACACGGCCGAGCTCATCCCCACCCACGTGCGTTCGAGCGCATTCGGCATGGTCGAGGGGGTCGGCAAGGGCGCGGCCATCGGCGGCCCCTACCTCTTCGGCGCCCTGATGGACTGGAGTGGCGACACGGTCTGGTCGCTCGTCTTCGTCGCGCTCGTGATGGTCGCAGGCGCAACGGCGATGCTCTTCGGCCGCGAGACCCGCGGAACGAAGCTGGCCTAGCGGACAACTGCGAAATCCCTGTCCGTCATGGGTAGCGGTCTCGCCGCAGGGATGTCCGATTGGTCCCCCACATGGACCGGTTTCTATCCCATGACAACGTCGGATGCGGCTCGCCGCCGCCTTCCCCAACTTCTGGCTCTCGCCGGGACCTCGCACCGTCCCGATTCCGTAGGCTCGGCAGAATGCCGAACTCGATTGTCCTTGCGAGGAAGGTGGATGCTGTGGTCGAGGACGCGCGACGACGGCAACGCGAGCGGCGTTTGATCGCCGCCATCGTGATCGTCGTCGCCGTCGCGGGGGCTTCGATGGTCTGGCATTTCTCCTCCGGTGGAGGGAGTGGCGGAACGGCGCACGGCGCTTCAATCACGCCGCTTCCTTTGCCTGACACCGCTCGTACGGGTTCCCGCAGCGTGACGGACGGGGTGCTTCGCGTTCCGGTGCCTTACGGCGGAACCGTGTCGATCAACCCAGGTTTCCAAGAGAGTCGCCCCGTGGCCTGGATTCTCGTTGGCAACTTCCGTTTCCCAGCGGACTGGGGAGCAAAGCACCGAGAGGGTACGCCGACGGTCCCCAGCGATGGCATCCTCGTCACGGTCGGCGACTTCATACCCGATGCGTACTCGTCTGACTGGCCGTCAGTTCGAAGGCTTCATCTCCCGTCTTCACCCAGGGCAAGTCAGGTCGTCTCGTGGAACGTCCGGTTTGCAGGCAGGGCGCTTCGCCTCAGCGTGCACTTCGGGTCGGTGCCCGACCAACCGCGTCGTGCGCTTGCAAACGCGCTCCTCGCTGGCATCCGTCGCGTATAGCGGTTACTCGCACGCGAAAACGCCGATCTTCCCTAGGCGATCTCTTCGTCGCCCCAGATCGACGCCGAGACGTAGACGAGCGCGATCCCCGTGAAGAAGATCAGCGCGGCCGTGGCGTTCCAGAGAGCGACGAGGGTCGCGACCGCGTAGAGGGGCACGCCCGGCCAGTAGCTGCGGTTGATCCCGCTCACCTCGCGGCGATCGGCGTCGGGCCGCAGGAGCCTGCGGCGCGCGTACTGCCAGAAGACCTGGAAGAAGATCGCTATGACGACGAATGTGAGCCCGTAGGCGAGCGCCGCCGCCTCGGCTCCCGGCTTGTGCAGATGCTCCGCGTAGATCGCCGTCGGGAAGGGGAGAAACGCGATCGCCATGAGCAGGAAGAGGTTGATGAAGAGGAACGCGCGGTCGGCCTCCCGCACGAACGAGAGGACGACGTGGTGGTTCACCCACATGATCCCGATCGAGAGGAAGCTCAGCGCATACGCGAGGTAGGACGGCCTGATGTCGAGCAGCCCCTGGCCGACATCGTCCCCCGGGAGCTGAACTTCGAGGATGAGGAGCGTCGCCGCGATGGCGAAGACACCGTCGGCGAACGCCTCCAGGCGGCTCGTGGGCACGGGTAGAACGGTATCGCCGGGGTAGGCTGGAACCCATGAACCGCCTGGCCCAGGAGACGTCCCCCTACCTCCTCCAACACGCGGACAACCCCGTCGACTGGTACCCGTGGGGAGACGAGGCGCTCGAGCGCGCGCAGGCCGAGGACAAGCCGATCTTGCTCTCGGTCGGGTACGCCGCCTGCCACTGGTGCCACGTCATGGAGCACGAGTCGTTCGAGGACGCGGAGACCGCCGCGCTCATGAACGAGCGCTTCGTGTGCGTGAAGGTCGACCGCGAGGAGAGGCCGGACGTCGACGGGCTCTACATGGAGGCCGTGGTGGCCATGACGGGTCACGGCGGCTGGCCGATGACCGTCTTCCTCACGCCGGACGGAAGGCCCTTCTACGGCGGCACGTACTTCCCGCCCGAGCCCCGCTTCAACATGCCGAGCTTCCCGCAAGTGCTGACGGCGGTCGCCGAGGCGTACCGCGATCGGCGCGCCGACCTCGAGCGGCAGGCCGACGCGCTCGTCGGCGCGATCCGCGAAGCCAGCGCCGCCAGACCGTCGTCCGAGCCGCTGACGACGGAGCTCGTCTCGCGGGCGGTCTCCGCCTTGGCGGCCCAGTTCGACTCCCAGTACGGCGGCTTCGGCCGCGCACCCAAGTTCCCGCCCGCCTCGAGCCTGGAGCTGCTCCTGCGCACGGGTCGGGAGGACGCGCTCGCGATGGTTCGCAAGACGCTCGACGGGATGGCGGCCGGCGGGATGTACGACCTGGTAGGAGGGGGCTTTCACCGCTACTCGGTCGACGACCGCTGGCTCGTCCCCCACTTCGAGAAGATGATCTACGACAACGCGCTCCTCGCGGGTGCCTACCTCCACGCCTGGGTCGCGCTCGGAGACGATCGCTACCGGACCGTGGTCGAGAAGACGCTCGACTACCTCGTCCGCGAACTGCGGCTGCCGGAGGGCGGATTTGCCTCGGCCGAGGATGCGGACACGGACGGCGTCGAGGGCCTCACCTACACGTGGACGCCCGACGAGATCGAAGACCAGGAGCTGCTGCAGCCCTTCGAGGAAGGCCGCTTCATCCTCAGAGGGGAGCTGGCGGACGACTTGGGTGAACGCCTCCTCGCCGTTCGCGACGAGCGCGAACAACCGCTTCGCGACGACAAGGTCGTGACCGCCTGGAACGGGCTCGCCCTCGCCGCCTTCGCGGAGGCGTCCTGGCGGCTCGAGCGGTCGGATTACCTGGAGGTGGCGCTGCAGCTCGCGCGCTTCCTCGGCGAGGAGATGGCCGGGCCCGACGGGCGCCTCTACAGGACGTATCGGGACGGCGCCGCCAAGATCGACGGCTACCTGGAGGACTACGCGAACGTCGCGAACGGGCTGATCGAGCTGCACTGGGCCACCGGCGACCTCGTCTGGCTCGAGCAGGCGCGGCGGGTCGCTTCGGCCGCCGACCGTTTCTGGGATGAGGAGCGCGGCGGCTACTTCGTGGATCACCACGGCCTCGTCGCCCGGCGCAAGGAGTTCGACGACCACCCCACTCCCTCGGGCAACTCGATGATGGCGTTCGTCCTCCTGCGTCTCGCCCGCGTCTACGGCGACGACGAGCTGGAGCAGAGAGCGGTCGGCGTCTTCCGGCTCGCGCGCCCCCTCCTCGAGAGAGCTCCGACGGCGGTGGGACACCTCCTCTGCGCGCTCGACCTCCACTTCTCGCCTCCCCGCGAGATCGCCGTCGTCGGTTCGTCGGAGGAGCTCCGAGCCGCCGCCCTGACCGGGTTCCAGCCGAACACGGTTTTCGCCTTCACGGACGAGCCCACCGAGGACGTCGCCCTGCTCGCCGGCAAAGGTCTCGTGGACGGCAAGCCGGCCGCCTATGTCTGCGAGCGCTTTGCCTGTCAGGCGCCGGTCACGTCGGCCGCCGAGCTCAGCGCCGCGCTCGGCGGCTAGGGCGCCGCTCAGATCCTGCGTGCGCCGTCATAGGTCCGGCCGTACGAGGATTCCGAAAGACGCGTGACTCTAACGACGTCCCCCGTGTGCGGTGAATGGATGAAACGGCCGCGGCCGACGTAGATCCCTACGTGCGAGCGGCCGTTGAAGAAGACGATGTCGCCAGGCCGCAGGTCTTTGCGCGCGACCGGCTTCCCCACCCCCCAGAGCATCCAGCTCGAGTGCGGCACCTCGATGCCGATCCGGCCGTAGACGTACATGACGAAGCCCGAACAATCGAAACCGGAAGGTGAAGCGCCCGCCCAGCGGTAGGGGGTGCGCAGGTAGCGGAAGGCGATCTCCACGACCCGGGGCCGGCCGACGGGCCTGGCTTCGTCAACCTCCCCCGCGTCCGAGATGAGGGTGTGCTCGAGCTGCGGCGTGACCGTTTCCTCTGCCCTGCCGGGGCTGAGCGGGGACTCCTCGGCGGCCGCCGAGACAGGGAAGGCCAGGAGGAGCAGGACCAGCGCGAAGAGGAGGGGGCGTCCAAGGCGCATAGTGAGGGCTCCGCCACGCGGGAGCGCCGGAGCCTGAGCCGCTTACCTCGGCAGGTCTCACGTGAGCCT
>JBKPFG010000232.1:0-5940 GCA_046728735.1 Actinomycetota bacterium | reverse complement strand
CGCAGGCCGCCGTCGAGGTTTCCACTCCCGGCGGTGAAATGGAACAGCAGGTCGAGCGTCCCGAAGCCGAAGTCGAAGATCCGATTCCAGTTGTAGGCCCGCCGGATCATCGAGTGGCCCAGCCGGTAGGCCGCAACGGAGAACTCGATCGGCATCGTGGGCACCTCGGTCGCCGGCAGGCCGACCTCGAAGGCTTTGCGCCCGTTGGTGAAGACGTCGTTGACGACGCCCGGCGCGCAGACGCGCGGGAGGAAGTCGGTGCGGATCATCCACTGGTAGTGGCGGGTCACGACCCGGCGCGCGCGTGCGAAGCGCTGCGAAGGCGCCACCGAGGCAGGAAGCGTGTCCACGACGCGGTTGTGGAAGCGGATGAGTGCGAGATGCGTCTGGGCGACGGCGAGGTTCTCGTCGTTGCGAGGGTCGGGGATGATCGCCTTGCGTTTCTGGGCGCGAGTCGTCCCGGCGCCGCGAGGCAGGTCGAAGCCGTCTCGAGCGACCTCGCCCTCGAACGCGCGCGTCTTCCCCATCTTCAGGTGGATGCCGTCGGCCTCGTAGAACTTCGCGGATTCGGGATCGGTCGGCCCCGCACCGTAGAGCGAGTCGAGGTCGAGGCTCGGCGAGCGCGCCTGCAGGAGCTCGGCCGGCGAGACGCGATCCCCGAACGTGACGTCCGTCCTGTCGAAGGTGAGGTCGTGGTCGACGAACTGGCCGAGGTAGGTGAAGCCGGCCGGGATCTGCGACTGCCCGCCGCCGCCGACGACCATGGCGTTGCCGAGGGCTTTCAGGGTCGTGTCGCTGAGCTGGCGGTCGCGGCCGTTCGGCCCCATGCGGGAGAAGCGAAACGGCGGAGCGGCCGCCTCGACGAGGCTCGCGAGCGTCCGCTCGCGGCCACCCATGCTTTCGCCGAGCAGGCCTTCGCCGATGACGTAGTAGCTCTCGGATCCGTGTCTTTCCACGGCCCCTCCTTCGTTCGGAGTCCGCGCCTAGCGCCGACGACAACCGCAGAGGTTTTTCGTCGCAGTGGAGCCTAATGGAGCTGGTTCTTATGCGTTGGAAAGGTCCTAGAACTCAGCTCGCCTGACTCGTACGCTTGCAGGCGTGGGAGACGTGGTTTCCGAGAGCGAAGAAGTCGTCAACCTGAGAAGGGAGCTGGAGGCACTCCGAGCGCGGCAGGACGGGGTCGCGGACATCCTCCGGGCGCTGAGCACCTCGGGCATGCGGTTGCAGCCGATTCTCGACCAGATCGTCGAGACGGCCGCGCGGCTCTGCCGGGCAGACTCCTGCTTCATCTACCTGGCCGAAGGCGACGTCTTTTGCATGCAGGCGGGCTTCGCAATGTCGGCGGAGGTCGTCGAGTACGAACGCCAGCACCCGGACCGACCGGGCCCGCACAGCTGCACCGGGCGGGTGGCGATGACCCGACAGCCGGTGCACATACCCGACGTTCAGGCAGACCCGGACTACAGGTATCCCAACATGCCGTACCGCACGACTCTCGGGCTACCCGTCCTCTTCGACGACGAGCTGCTCGGCGTATTCGGGCTTGCCCGCGCCGAGCTCGCCCCGTTTGAACAGCCCGAGATCGAGCTCATGACGACGTTCGCCGACCAGAGCGCGATCGCCGTCGCCAATGCTCGGCTGTTCGAGACCGTCGAGCGCCAGAAGACCGAGCTCGCCCGGTTCCTGTCACCGGAGGTGGCGGCCCTCGTCTCGAGCGACGAGGGCGCCGAGCTCCTCGCCGGCCACAGGGCGTACATCACGGTCGTCTTCTTCGATCTGCGCGGGTTCACGGCGTTCGCCGAGACCGCCGAGCCCGAGGAGCTCATCGACGTAATCGGCCAGTACCACGCCGTGGCCGGCGAGCTCGTCACCGCACATGCGGGCACCCTCGAGCACTTCGCCGGGGACGGGATCATGGTCTTCTTCAACGATCCGGTTCCGGTTCCCGACCCGGAGCTCCAGGCGGCGCGGCTGGCGATCGCCATGCGCGAGCGCGTGAGTGAGCTCGCGGAAGGATGGCGGAAGCGAGGTTACGAGCTCGGCCTGGGAGCAGGAATCGGCGTCGGCCACGCCACGCTCGGGCGGATCGGCTTCGAGGGGCGCTACGACTACGGCGCTTTGGGCGCAGTCACGAGCCTGGCCGCGCGGTTGAGCGATCGGGCCGCGGCCGGGCAAATCCTCCTCAGCCAGCGCGCGTACGCGGCGCTCGAGGGGAAAGTCGAGGCGCGGCCTGTGGCGGAGCTGGAGGTGAAAGGCTTCGCGCGCCCCGTACAGGCGTACGAGCTCTTGGGCGTAATCGCCTGAGACAGCCCCGGCCGCTGCCGGCCGGGGCTGTCTCGAGCAAGAGACTTGCTACGGGCTACCTACGGTCGCCCACCAGGCATCCGCCGAGGGGCTCGTCGCGCCCGACTTGATGTACAGGGAGCCGAAGCGGTCCCCGATCGCGGTCAGGCCGAGGTAGTCCCCTGGGAAGAAGCTTCCGCCCGGGGTGGGGAACTTCTCCGTGTCGAAGCCGCCGTCCACGTGGTTCTCGGCCCAGTTGGCTGGATCGCTGCACCCTGAGTGACAGTGCAGGAACCAGTGGTCGGTCGGCAGGCCCGCAGCGGCCGTGTTGTTACGGAAGTCGTAATAGGACACTCCCACTACGCCATTCGCCACGTGTACGGAGGGCAGGAAGGCGGATGTCCCGGCCGGTGTCCGGTCGATCTGGACGGTCGGGCTCCACGTGTTGCCGCCGTCCTCCGACATCGTGAAGGCGATGTGGCTGCGCCCCGCGTCGAAGCGGCCGTCCTGCCAGACGATGTAGAGGTTCCCGTTGGCCGAATCGACTGCGACGTCGGGGTTGAAGTCGGCGGTTCGCACAGCCCGCCCCGTATCCGGGTCGCGGACCGTGACCCGGTTGAGCTTGTCGACGATCTTCGCCCCGGACCACGTGGCGCCCTTGTCGCTCGAGCGGATGAAGCCGACGTTGAAGCCCCGGATCTGATTCGAGTTCTTGAAGCTGTAGATGACGTCGAAGAAGTCGAGCAGGTCGCCGTTCGGATGGACGACGATCTGGTTTCCGATCGTCTGGTTGATCTCGCCCGGGTCGTAGATCATGCGGGCGGTCTCCCAGCTCGTGCCGCCGTTGGTCGTGCGTGAGAACCAGGTCGGCCCCCGCGAGCCGAGCGCGTGTAGGAACACCTGCACCGGATCAGCATTGCCGGCGTTGTCGAGGCGATCCCAGACGGCGTAGGCGTAGTTCGCGTTCGTGGGATCGGCCGTAATCGATTCCTTGTCGTTCAGGATGTTCGGCCCGCTATCGGCTCTAACGACGGTCGGATCGCCCCAGCTCGTGCCGCCGTTCGTCGACTTGGAGACGAGGATGGCGCTGTTGGGGAACCCTGCGGCCGTGATGCCCCCGTTCGCAGAGAGGCTGATGTGGTAGAGGTCGCCGTTCGGGGCGAACGAGAGCCAGGGATCCGATGCCCGCAGGTACGAGTTGTTCCCCGAGCAGACGGAGACCTTCGGGACGACCACCTCGCTCCATGAGTTGCCGCCGTTCGTGCTGACGCCGGCGACGAGGCCTCGCGACCCGCCGTCAGACCAGCGGTCCTGCTGCCACGTGGCGACGATGTTGTCGGGATCGGTCGGGTTCACGTCCACCCAGGGCTCGACCTCTGTGTTGGCGAAGTTCATCCCGGTCTGTCCGGCGTCCGCCGTGCACGACGCGAATGGACTGGCACCCGAGACCTTCTTCGGCGCGGATGCGGTAAACACGCCGGCCCAGGCCACACCTGCCGCGAGCACTCCCACGGCTGCGAGTAACCCGGCCAGAATCGGAAGTTTTCTCGCTGTCATAGGCACCTCCCCGATTGCTTCCAGAGGCCACCCTAGCGCCGTCCCGCCGCCCGCGACGTAAAGATTTGGTTGCTGCTAAGCGAGCTCTTCTGAGGGCACCCGAACCGTCGGGCCGAGGTCGGCATCGCGCGCGACGAGGCGCGCGTACGCGCCCCCGAGCGCGAGGAGCTCGTCGTGCGCGCCGCGCTCGACGATGCGGCCCCGCTCGAGCACGACGATTTGATCGGCGTCGCGAATCGTGGAGAGGCGGTGCGCGATCGCGATCGTCGTCCGCTCCTCCGCGAGGCGGTCAAGTGCCTCTTGCACGGCGCGCTCGGTCTGCGTGTCCAGGGCGCTCGTGGCCTCGTCCAGGACGAGCACCGGCGGATTCCGCAAGATCGTCCGCGCGATCGCGATGCGCTGCTTCTCGCCGCCGGAGAAGCGGTAGCCGCGCTCGCCGACGATCGTGTCGTAGCCGTCTGGGAGGCTCGCGATCAGGTCGTGGATCCGGGCGGCGCGCGCGGCCTCCTCGATCTCCTCGTCCGAGGCCTCCGGCCTGGCGAAGCGCAGGTTGTCCTTGATGGAGGCGTGGAAGAGGTAGGTCTCCTGGGAGACGACGCCGACGGTGCGCGCGAGCGAGGAGAGGGTCGCTCCGCGGATGTCGATGCCGTCGATCGTGACGCGCCCGCGCTCCGCGTCGTAGAGCCGCGCGACGAGGTAGCCGACTGTGGTCTTGCCGGAGCCGGTCTCGCCGACGATCGCGGTGGTCGTGCCGGCGGGCACGTCGAAGCTGATGTCCTCGAGCGTCCAGGCGGCCCCGGGCTCGTAGCGGAACCAGACGTCCTCGAAGGCGAGATCGCCGCGGCAGGGCGGCAGATCGACGGCGTCCTCCTTCTCGACGATGTCCACGGGCAGGTCGAGGTACTCGAACACTCGGTCGAAGAGCGCCAGGGACGTCTGCGCGTCGATCTGCACCGACAGCAGCGAACCGACCGGCCAGAAGAGCCGCGTCTGCAACGTCGTGAAGGCGACGACCGTCCCCAGCGACACCGCGCCGACGAAGCTCTGCCCGGCGAACCAGTAGACGAGCGCGGGCATGATCGCGAAGCTCGCCTGGATCGAGGCCATCACCCAGCGGCCGGCCATCACCTGCCGCACTTCGAGGCCGGCGAGCTCGGAGGACTCCCGCTCGAAGCGCTCGGAGAGCTCGCCGCTTCGGCCCATCGTCTTCCCCAGCAGCATTCCGGAGACGGAGAGCGACTCCTCGACCATCGTGGAGATGTCCGCCATCGTCTTCTGCCGGTCGGTCGTGATCCGGCGGCGCTGCTCGCCGACGCGGCGCGTGAGCAGGACGAAGATCGGGACGAGCGCGAGCGAGAAGACGGCCAGGCGCCAGTCGAGGAGGAACATGGCCACGACGGCCGCGATCACCGTCGTCACGTTGGAGACGATCGACGTCGCCGTCGAGGTGACCACGCGCTCGACGCCGCCGATGTCGTTCGCGATCCGCGACTGCACCTCGCCGGTGCGCGTGCGCGTGAAGAAGGCGAGCGACAGCCGCTGCAGGTGTCGGTAAACGGCCGCGCGCAGGTCGTGCATGACCTGCTGGCCGACGACGTTGGAGAGCCAGGTCTGCAGGACACCGAGAGCCCCGGTGACGACCGCGATCGCGATCAGCCCGAGGACGAGGAGCGTGAGAAGGCCGTCGTCGTCCTTCGGGAGCGCCTCGTCGAAGATGTCTCGCACGAGGAAGGGCGAGACGATCCCGAGGAGGGCCGAGAAGGAGATCAGCCCTAGCACCGCAGCCAGGCGCCAGCGGTAGGCCTTGAAGAGGATGGCGACGCGGCGGAGATTGGCGCGGCGGACGGCTGGGTCGGCGGGCCGCTCGGGCTTCTCGCGGGGTCTCATGTGGTTACCGTAGCTGGCGACAGCTTGGCGAAACGCCCGCCAGAATTGAAGCCATCGTCAGAGGGAGTCGCGTCGGTACTAGCCTGGTCGGGGTGAGTGACACACAGCACGGAGCCGGCGGAGAGAGCGATTTCGAGCAGGCGATCGAGGACGCGCTCGACTCGCTCCCGCCGGACCTGCGCGAGTTCATGTCCAACGTCGCGATCGTGGTCG
>JBKPFG010000283.1:0-7989 GCA_046728735.1 Actinomycetota bacterium | reverse complement strand
CGTCCTCCTGCTCCCGGGCCCGCCGCCCGAGCTCCGGCGCCTCTGGGGCGAGGCGTTGGCCCATCCGGCCGTCGTGCGGGTGCTCGAGCACGCGAGCCCGCGCGGGCACCGTGTCCTCCGTCTCTACGGGCCGAGCGAGTCGGCCGTGGCCCGCGTCCTCGACGAGGCCGGGGGAGAGGCGCCCGGGATGGAGATCACCGTCTGCGCCCGCGATCTCGAGATCCACGTCGACGTCTTCTACGAGCCCGAGGCCGCGAGCGCAACGGACGAGCTCCACCGCATGCTCGAGGAGGCCTTTCCGGGCGAGCTCTTCGCCGTCGACGACGAGCGCGCGGTGGAGGAGATCGTCCTCGACCTCGGTCGCGCGCAAGGACTGACGCTTGCCACGGCCGAGTCCTGCACGGGGGGACTCGTGGGGGCGCGGTTGACGGAGATCGCGGGGGCGAGCGACGTTTACCTCGGCGGCGTGATCGCCTACTCGGACACGGTCAAGCGCGACGAGCTGGGAGTCTCGCCACAGACGCTGGCGGAGCACGGGGCGGTCTCCGCGGAAGCCGCGGCCGAGATGGCCCAGGGAGCGCGAGCGAGGCTCGGAGTGGACACGGCTGTGGCGGTGACCGGGATCGCAGGCCCGGGCGGAGGAAGCGCCGAGAAGCCCGTGGGCCTCGTCTTCATCCACGCCGCGACCCCCTCCGGAATGGACTCGCTTCGTGTGACGCTTCCGGGCGATCGAGAAGCGGTTCGGGCCCGAGCAACAAGCCTCTCTTTGCACCTGTTGAGGCGCGTTCTGACCCGCAGCGGCACACCTCCGCGCACAGAACGCGGCTAGCGTGGAGCCTCGTGAACGTCTACGGCTTTTCGTCGCCCTGCTCCTGCCCGAGGACGCCCTCACCCGCCTCTCTGCCTGGCAGGAGCGCGAGCTGTCCGGCCGGCCGGGGCTTCGCGTCGTTCCCGCCGCGAACCTGCACGTCACGATCGCGTTTCTCGGGGGACGCCCGCCGCGGGACGTCGACCGGATCGCGGGCGTCCTGCGCGAGACCGCCCCTGGGGTCGCGCCACCCGTGTTCGAGCCCGTCCGTTATTGCGAGACCCGGACCGTCGCGATGATCGTGCTCGCTGACCAGGGAAATCGGGCAACCGCTCTCGCAGAACGAGTTTTCGCAGGTCTCGAGCGGCTCGGCGTCTACGAACGGGAGGGCCGCGACTGGCTTCCCCACGTCACCGTCGCGCGCTTTCGGACGCGTCCTCGCCTGGCCCCGCCCGCGCCTTCGCTCGGCGGGGTAATGTCGTCCGAGATGGCCGTCATGCTTTCCCGTCTGCGCCCCGGCGGGGCGGAGTACGAGGTCCTCGAATCGGTTTCGCTAGGAGGTTGAACGCGTGGAGCGCGAGCAGGCACTTGAAGCGGCTCTGAGCCAGATCGAGCGGCAGTACGGCAAGGGATCGGTCATGAAGATGGGCGACCAGGCCCAGGTCGCGATTCCGTCGATCTCGACTGGATCGCTCTCGCTCGACATCGCGCTCGGCGTGGGTGGCCTGCCCCGCGGGCGGGTGGTCGAGATCTTCGGCCCCGAGTCGTCGGGCAAGACCACGCTCGTCTACCACGTGATCGCCGAGGCCCAGCGTCGAGGCGGCATCTGCGCCTTCATCGACGCCGAGCACGCCATGGATCCGGCCTACGCGCGGCGCATCGGGGTCAACATCGACGATCTCCTCGTCTCTCAGCCCGACAACGGCGAGCAGGCTCTCGAGATCGCCGAGCTCCTGATTAGAAGCGGTGCCATCGACGTCGTCGCTGTGGATTCCGTCGCCGCCCTCACTCCGAAGGCCGAGATCGAGGGCGAGATGGGGGACAGCCACGTCGGCTTGCAGGCCCGCCTCATGAGCCAGGCCCTGCGCAAGCTCACGGGAACTCTCAACCGCACGGGTACCGTCGCGATCTTCACGAACCAGCTGCGCGAGAAGATCGGCGTCATGTTCGGGAACCCCGAGACGACGCCCGGCGGGCGGGCGCTGAAGTTCTACTCCTCGGTGCGGCTCGACATCCGCCGCATCGAGACGCTCAAGGAGGGCGTGGAGGCGGTAGGCAACAGGGTGCGCGTCAAGGTCGTCAAGAACAAGGTCGCGCCGCCCTTCAAGCAGGCAGAGTTCGACATCATCTACGGGGACGGGATCTCCTGGGAGGGAAGCGTCCTCGAGGTCGGCCTCGAACGGAAGCTCGTGCAGAAGTCGGGCTCCTACTTCAGCTACGCCGACGAGCGGCTCGGCCAAGGACGCCAGAACGCGACGGCATTCTTGCGGGAGCATCCCGACGTCACCGAGCAGATCCTGCGGGCCGTCCAGACCGAGCTCGGCGCCGACTCGGTCGTTTCCTCGCGTCTGCTTCCCGCGGTCGACGACGATTCCGTGAAGCCGACGGAGGCCGAGGAGAAGGAGGCGAGCGAGGTCGCCTCCACCGCCTAAGCTCACCGCGCTTCGGCGAGCGCGGCGGGGCGCAGTCCTCCTGCTCGTGGACGGCGAGCCCTGGCGGACAGTGCCGGACGCTGTGGTCGTTCGCTGCGGCTTGCGGGCGGACCTGGAGCTCGACCGCCCTCTGCTCCGCCGCCTGCGCAGGGAGTTGCGCGAGGCCGAGGCGCTTACGGTCGCCGGCCGCTCGTTGCGCCGCCGGGATCTGTCCACGCGCCGGCTCGCCGAGCGACTCGAAAAGGCGGGTGTCGCGCCCGCCGCGGAACGAAGCGCGCTGCAGGCGCTCACCGACGCGCGTGTCCTCGACGACGCCCGGCTCGCGGAGGCGAGAGCCTCGAGCCTCGCGGAGCGCGGTTGGGGGGACGCAGCGATCGCAGCACGGCTCGAGGCGGAGGGAATCGCTGAGGGCGATGCCCGAGGCGCGCTCGCCGGCCTCCCCGCGGAGGCTCTTCGAGCGGAGAAGGTCATTCGCGGGCTCAGCCGCGCCAAGGCCTGGGCTCTCCTCGCGCGCCGGGGTTTCGACGAGGAGACCATCGGCGCCGCGGTCGGGTGGCTGGACGAGGAGGCGGGCGGCGGGCTAGGATAGCCGTACACCATTCATCAACAAACCGCCTGCAAGGGACGGTTTTTCGCCGAATCGGACCACGACCTTCCATCACCACGAAAACTTGATCACGCGGCATCGCGACCCGGAGGACGCCTCGCACCAAGGCCCATAGGGCCTGCTCCGCGTTGCACCCGAGACGACGAAGCCGGTCCTACGGGCGACGACGTAGGAGCGAGCAATGCAGCTTGGAATCGGCGTTCTGGTCGGTTTGGCGGCCGGACTTCTCGTCGCCGTGCTCGGCCTTCGACTCTTCATCGGACGTCGCCTGAGCGCTGCGCGCGACGAGCAGTCACGACTGACCGAGGAAGCAAAGCGGGCGGCCGAGGCGGTCCGACGCGAAGCGCAGCTCGAAGCCAAGGAACAGTCCCTCAAGCTCAGGGCGGAGGTGGAGAACGAGCTTCGGGACAAGCGGGCCGAGATCCTCAAGATCGAGGAGCGCGTCCTGGGAAAGGAAGAGGACATCGACCGCAAGCTCACGGAGTTCGAGCGGCGAGAGCAAGGAGTCTCCGACCGGGAAGCGCATCTCAAGCAGCTGCAGGAGGAGCTGAAGGCGGCGACCGACGGTCAGCTGAAGGAGCTCGAACGGATCTCCGGCATGACGATCGAGGAGGCCAAGCGGCACTTGCTCGAACGTTCAGAGGAGCTCGTGCGCCACGAGATGGCCCGCATGGTGCGACAGATGGAGGAGGAGGCGCGCACCGAGGCCAAGCGCAGGGCCCGGAACCTCGTGGCCGACGCACTTCAGCGTGTGGCCGCGAGTCATGCCGCCGAGACGACCGTGTCCATGGTCGAGCTCCCTTCCGACGACATGAAGGGCCGGATCATCGGGCGGGAGGGACGGAATATCCGCGCACTCGAGAATCTCACGGGCGTCGACTTCATCATCGACGACACGCCGCAGGCGGTTGTACTCTCGTCCTTCGACGGCGTTCGGCGGGAGGTCGCCAAGCTCACGCTCGCGAAGCTCGTCGAGGACGGGCGCATTCATCCCTCGCGCATCGAGGAGATGTACTACCAGTCGAAGGCGGAGATCGACGAGCACATCCGGCAGGCCGGCGAGCAGGCCGTGTTCGAGGCCAACTGCGGCAAGATGCACGACGAGTTGATCAAGATCCTGGGCCGGCTTCGCTATCGCACGAGTTACGGCCAGAACATCCTCAAGCACTCGCTCGAGTGCTCTCACCTGGCGGGGGTCATGGCCTCCGAGCTCGGGGCGAGCGTGAAGACCGCCAAGCGCGCCGCGCTCCTGCACGACATTGGCAAGGCGATGACTCACGAAGTCGAGGGCTCGCACGCGCTCATCTCGGCGCAGCAGGCAAAGCGCTACGGCGAGACCCAGCACGTCGTCCACGCGATCGAGGCGCACCATTACGAAGTGCAGCCTCAGACCGTTGAGGCAGTGCTCGTGATCTCGGCCGACGCGATCTCGGCGTCTCGCCCTGGGGCGCGCGGCGAGAGCCTCGAGAGCTACATCAAGCGCCTCGAGACGCTCGAGAAGATCGCCGGCGAGAAGAAGGGCGTCGAACGAGTCTTCGCCCTCCAGGCAGGACGGGAGATCCGCGTGATGGTCAAGCCGGCCGAGGTGGACGACGACACCGCCGTCCTTCTTTCCCACGAGATCGCACGGGAGATCGAGGACCAGCTCGAGTATCCCGGGCAGATCAAGGTGACCGTCATCCGCGAGAGCAGAGCGACCGAGTTCGCGAAATAGGCGCGGAGAGCGCCGCTACAGTGACCGCGTGAAGCGCTACTTCGTCACCACCTTCGGGTGCCAGATGAACGCACACGACTCCGAGCGAATCAAGGGCATGCTCGAAGAGCTCGGTCTCGGCGAGGCGCCCTCTGCGGACGGCGCCGACGTGCTCGTCTTCAACACCTGCACGGTGCGGGAGAAGCCCGACCAGCGTTTTGCGGCCCACCTCGCCCAGGCTGCCGCCCTCAAGCGCGCCGATCCAGAGCGCGTGATCGCGGTCGGAGGGTGTTACGCGGAGGCCCAGCGCGAGCGCGTCTTCGAGCTCTACCCGTACGTCGACGTGGCCTTCGGGCCAGGCTCGATCGGACATCTGGGCGAGTGGCTCGGAGCCGGCGGCGAAGGGCTTGAGCGGGGCAAGTTCGGCACCGCGGAGCGCGCGTTCGCCGCGGATCTTCCCGTCCGGCGCGAACGCGCGTTTCAGGCCTGGGTGCAGGTCTCGATGGGCTGCAACTCGGTCTGCTCCTACTGCATCGTCCCCGCAGTTCGAGGGAGGGAGGTCAGCCGCCGTCCAGGCGAGATCGTCGCCGAGGTCACTAGGCTCGCGGCCGGCGGAGTGCGTGAGGTGACCCTGCTCGGACAGAACGTCAACTCCTGGGGACGCGATCTCCTTCCGGACCTACGGACGGACTTCGGCGAGCTCCTCCGAGCGGTCGACGCCATTGCCGGCATCGAGCGCATCCGTTTCACCAGCCCGCACCCGAAGGACTTCCGTCAGCCCGTGATCGAAGCCATGGCGGAGTGCGAGGCGGTCTGCGAGCACACGCACCTGCCGCTCCAGTCCGGCTCAACGCGGATCCTCAAGGCGATGCGGCGGACGTACGGTCGCGAGCGCTACGTCGCCCTCGCCGACCGTCTGCGCTCGGCCATTCCCGATCTCGCGCTGACGACGGACGTCATCGTCGGTTTTCCGGGCGAGACCGAGGAGGATTTCGAGGAGACGCTCGAGGTCGTCGCGGAGGTGGGATACGACGGAGCGTTCACGTTCGTGTACAGCCCGCGGCACGGGACCGAGGCGGCGACCATGCCGGATCAGGTGCCAGAGGAGGTGAAGCGCGAGCGCATCCAGCGGCTCGTAGAGCTCGTCCAGCAGGTCGCGGCCGCGCGCAACGCCGGTCGGATCGGAGGGATCGAGGAGGTGCTGGTCGAAGGCGCAAGCCGCACGGATCCTGCGCTCCTTCGAGGTCGCACCCGGCGCAACACGACCGTGAACTTCACGGGAAGCGCCGCTGCCGGTGAGCTCGTCGACGTGCGCATCGAAGGCGCGACCTCGACGACGTTGCGCGGGACGCAGGCCGCGCTCGTGCCCGCCTGACACCCTCTCGGCATACTCGGCGCGCCACGCGTGAGCCTTTCGAAGTTACGCTCGAAGCGGGTGGAGGAGCGGGGTGGCCCCACCGATGAGGCCTCTCGAGCGGGGCGTTCTGGCCATCTTCGGCCCGACGGGGAGCGGGAAGTCCGCGGTCGCAGACGAGGTGGCGCGACGCATCCCGGCCGAGATCGTCTCCGCCGACTCGATGCAGGTCTACCGCGGCCTGCCGGTCCTCACCAACCAGGCGGAGAGCCCTGGCCGACTCGCCGCCATCTGGGATCTCGATCACGAGGCCTCGGCCGGCGAATACGCCGAACTCGCCCACCAGGCAATCGACGAGATTCTCGCGGCAGGACGAACCCCGATCGTCACCGGGGGGACCGGTCTCTACCTTCGTGCGGCACTCGCCGAGCTCGAGCTCCCGCCGCCCCCTCGGCCAGGGGCACGTGCGCGACTCGAGGCGCTCTACGACGAGCAGGGTCCCGAGAACGCGCACGCGCTTCTGGCCGAGCGGGACCCCGCAGCCGCCGAAGCCGTTCATGCGCACGATCGCAGGCGCGTCGTCCGAGCCCTCGAGCTGGCCGAGATGGGCGAGACCCTCGCACCGGCTGCCAACCGCCTGTGGACGAACGAGCTGAGGCATCCGACGATCGTCTTCGGGCTCGAGGTCTCGAAGGACGTCCTCACCGAGCGCATCGAGGCCCGCACGCGGGCCCTGTTCGAGCGAGGAGTCGAGGAGGAGGTCGAGCGCGCCCTGGGGGGCGGGCTCTCCAGCACGGCCGGTCAGGTGATCGGCCTGCGCGAGGTCCGGGATCTGCCCCGAAACGAGGCGATCGCCGCCATCACGAGGCGGACCCTCCAGTACGCCGCGTACCAGCGGAAGTGGATGCGCCGGCTTCCCGGGTTGATTTCGCTTCCCGCCGACCGGCCGCCGGACGAGGTCGCTGAGGCGTTGCTGGAGGCTGCTCGGAGCCGAATGACCCTTTCAGGGCAGCAAGAACCGGGCCCGCCCGGCGTCCGAAAGAGTAAGGCCGACCCGACCGGGCATGCCGTTTGACTCCTTCGGCCCGCACGCCAAGAGGTCCGCGTCAATCGGAAAGCAATGGGTCCGCGCAAGCGGGCCCTTTTTCCTTGCTGGGGGATAGTCTGAGGCCCGGTGCCCGCGACGATCCGATTCGAGAAATGGCATGGGCTCGGGAACGACTACCTCCTCGTCCAGCGCGGCGATCTCCCGGCTCCCCTCGAGCCTGGGGTCGTCCGGAGACTCTGCGACTACCACTTCGGCGTCGGCTCCGACGGCATCCTCGAGGTGGTCGAGACGGATGGCCCGCGCGCGGACGTCGTGATCTGGAACCCGGACGGGTCGACTGCGGAGCTCTCGGGAAACGGAACGCGCATCGCTGCGCGGTGGCTGGCCGGGACGATCGGCGCGGACGAGGTCACGATCACCGTCGGTCCTCGCACGGTGCTCGCCCGCATGGGCGCCGGGCACGAGGTCGAGATGGACATGGGGGCCGTCGAGGTAGAGCCGCTCGAACGTCTCGAGGTCGACGGCGTCGCGCTCGAGTTCACCCCCGTTTCGGTCGGTAACCCGCATGCAGTGATCGCGCGCGAGCCCGACCGCTCCGAAGTCCTGCGTATCGGGCCGCTCGTCGAAAACCACCCGCGCTTTCCCGAGCGCACGAACGTCCAGCTCGTGCGCGTCGATTCGCGACAGGAGACGACCGCGGGCGTCTGGGAGCGAGGCGCGGGAGAGACGCTTTCGTCGGGGACGAGCGCCTGCGCCGTGGCGGCGGCAGCGGTGGCCAACGGCTGGTGCGACAGTCCCGTGACCGTGCATCTCGCCGGCGGCGACCT
>JBKPFG010000187.1:0-9559 GCA_046728735.1 Actinomycetota bacterium | reverse complement strand
GGTGAACGAAGTGTGACGCAATCCCGAGCACTTGCGTCTCGGTAGGAAGATCATGAGCTCACGACGGAAGGAGGAGCATCGTGGCCACCAACGACCGCCTTCGGATCGCCCGCGAGAGCTATCACGCTTTTGCCGCCGGCGACCGGAGCTTCTTCGACGAGCATCTGGGCGAGGATTTCGCGTTCTCCAGTCCACCGGATCCGCACCTTGACCGCGACGGGTGGTTCGCGCGGTGCTGGCCCGGGGCGGGACGCGGGCAGGAGTTCGAGTTCATTCGGCTCGTGGCGGCGGGCGACGAGGTGGTCGTCACCTACGAACTTCGTCGGCCCGACGGAACCGGCGGCCGCAATACAGAGATCCTGTCCTTCATCGAGGACAAGATCGTCCGGACGGAGGTCTACTTCGGCTGGAATCCGACCTGACCGTCATCACGAGCTCGAGGATGAGCGCGCCCGGCTGGGGGCGACCCGCGGAGGCTCGTCCGGCTGCTTCGGGTAGACAGGCGGCCAGGGAGCGTCTCTGAGGCCCGCGGCCCGATCCCGTTCGTGGAGGACGAGCAGTGGCTCGAGCGACTGCGGCTCCTCGTGCATTCCCTCCCAGGGGTCACCGTGCGCCTCGAGTCGTTGGGGCACGCTCGCGATCGTAAGTTCATCGGGATAGACGGTTTCGATTTCGTCCCAAAACACGGGCGCCGATACCTGAGCGCCGGGACGGGCGCGCACCGACCAGGCGCCGAAGACCGTCTTGTGCGGCGCGTTCTGGTTGTAGTCGACGAAGATGCGTCGTCCTCGCTCCTCCTTCCACCATGCCGATGTGATCAGCTCGGGGCGCCGGCGCTCGAGCTCGCGGGCGGCCGCGACTGCGGCGGCCCGCACCTCGTACGAATTCCACCGCGGCTCGAGCCGGACGTAGACGTGGAGGCCGCGGTTCCCCGTGGTCTTCGGATAGCCGACGATTCCGAGCTCGTCGAGGAGCAGGCGTACCTCGGTCGCCGCGGCGCGCACCTCGTCGAAGCCGACACCTGACTGTGGGTCGAGGTCGAGACGCAGCTCGTCCACGACGTCGGGACGATCATGGAGGTAAGGCCAGACGTGAAAGCCGAGGCAGGCCAGATTCACGGCCCAGACCACATGTGCCATGTCCGCCAGCACGAGCGCGCGGGAGGTCGTCCCATTCGGCGTGCTGACGATCGTCGTTTGCAGCCACTCCGGCGCGCTCTTCGGAACGCGCTTCTGGAAAAACGAATCGCCCTCCGCGCCGTGGGGGAAGCGCTGCATGAGTGTAGGTCGCCCACCCGCAGCACGGAGGAACGGCTCGGCAACGGCCAGGTAAAACCGCACCAAGTCGAGCTTTGTCTCGGCGCGCTCAGAGAAAAACACCCTGGCCGGGTTCGTGAGCGCGACGTCGCGTCCGGCAACTTCCACGATTTGCGCGTCCATCCACTTTGAACCGTAGCCGGAGGCCCCGTGGAGCCTGCTACCGGCGGACGGGGCGACGTGCTGCGCAGACCCGAGTCACAGGACGGCGCGCTATCTCGTCCTAGACGCCAAGAGGAAAAACGGCACGGGAAGGAGCACCTCCTGATGCGTGTTTTCATCGCAGGAGCAGCCGGCGCGATCGGGAAGCGGCTGGTGCCGCCACTCGTCGCGCGCGGACATGAGGTCACGGCGACGACGCGAAGCGCGCGGAAGCTCGAGCAGCTCCGCTCCCTTGGCGCCGAGGCTCTCGTCGTCGACGGCCTCGATGCCGTCGCCGTCGGCGAAGCCGTCGCCGGAGCCGAGCCGGACGCGATCGTCCATCAGATGACGGCCTTGGCGGGCAAGGCGGACCTGAAGCACTTCGATCGGTGGTTCGCCCGTACCAACGAGCTGCGGACGAAGGGCATTGAGCACCTGCTTACCGCCGCCAAGGCAGTCGGCGTCGAGCGTTTCGTCGCCCAGAGCTTCACGGGCTGGACGAACGTCCGCGAGGGCGGGATGGTCAAGAGCGAGGAGGATCCACTCGATCCGAAGCCGGCGAAGGCTCAGACCGAGTCGCTGGCTGCGATCCGATTCCTGGAAGAGGCCGTCCTTGCCGCTCCACTTGAGGGCATCGTGCTGCGGTACGGAGGCTTTTATGGCCCCGGTGCGTCGGAGGACCTCGTCGAGCTGATCCGAAAGCGCAAGATGCCAATCGTGGGCGATGGGGGCGGCGTGTGGTCGTGGATCCATATCGACGACGCGGCCCGGGCGACCGTGGCTGCGGTCGAGCACGGCAAGCGTGGCATCTACAACATTGTCGACGATGAACCTGCAAGGGTTTCGGAATGGCTCCCGTATTTGGCTGAGGTCGTCGGCGCGAAGGCGCCGATGCGGCTGCCGGTCTGGTTCGGTCGTCTGGTGGCCGGCGAGGTCGTAGTGGGCCTCATGACCGAAGCCCGGGGGGCTTCCAATTCGAAAGCCAAGCGCGCGCTCGGCTGGCAGCCCGAGTGGCCAAGCTGGCGCCAGGGATTCCGCGACGGCCCGGCAGACGGCACTCCCGCCCAAGCCGTGGTCGGGCGGAGGTCCACAGTCTGATCAGACCGAGTGGCCGATGACCATCGCCGAGACGTTCGAAAGCCTACGCCCGCTGATGTTCTCGATTGCCTACCGGATGCTCGCGAGTGTCAGCGACGCCGAGGACGTCGTTCAAGAGGCCTTCCTCAGGTACGAGCGAGCGCTCCGCGACGGCGCCGAGATCGATTCGCCCAAGGCGTACCTCTCGGCGGTCGTGACGCGGCTGGCGATCGATCAGCTGAAATCGGCCCATGCTCGCCGCGAGACCTACGTCGGCGAGTGGCTGCCGGAGCCGCTGCTCACCGACGCGGGGTTCGATGATCCAGCTCGGCACGCCGAGGAAGCCGATTCGCTGTCGATGGCCTTCCTGCTCGTGCTCGAGCGGCTCAGTCCAGTCGAGCGGGCGGTCTTTCTGCTGCACGACGTCTTCAACTACGGCTACGACGAGATCGCGGCATTCGTGGGCAAGAGCGAAGCCAATTGCCGCCAGCTCGCGCTGCGCGCCCGGCGACACATCGAGTCCGAGAAACCGCGCTTCGATGCTTCACGGCGGCATCGCGAGGAGCTTGCGAGGCGCTTCTTCGCGGCTGTCGCCGAGGGCGATCTCGACGGCTTGGTCGAGCTGCTCGCCGCCGACGTGGTCGTTTACGGCGACGGCGGCGGAAAAGCTCCTCAGTGGGCGGCGCCGATCCATGGCGTCGAACGGGTGGCGCGACTGCTCGCGGGAATGGGTCGGCAAATGCGTGAGCTCGGCATCATCATCCGGCCCTGCGAGCTGAACGGACAGCCGGGCGCGATGTTTCTCGACCGTGCTGGGGAGCTGACCAACGTCTTCTCGCTTGACGTCGTCGACGGCGCCGTCCAGACCGTGCGCTCTGTGATCAATCCGGACAAGCTGGGGCATCTCGGCCCGGTCGCCGACGTCCGCGCGCTACTTCGACGACAGCACGGGAGCTGAGTGGCGACTACGAGGCTGCCATCTCGGGTCACCGAGAGGAATCACCCGAACGAGTTAGGCCGTCTGACCCAGCTTTTGCCGATTGAAGGGGATGAGGCGTCGTCCAGGGCGCGAGGGTGCCGCAGCCACGCGTCCGGCCTGGGTCGAACCGGGCAGGACGACGCCCCTATCCGGAGGAGGGGCGCGCGGAAACCGAGGATCCGGCGCCCCTCTCCGCCCTTTCGGACCAGAGGAGAGGCCCGGCTGGCGCCGAGCCTCTCCTTGCCCAGTATCGGTACGGGGCTTCGTCAGACGAAGCGGTTAGTCAGAACGCGGAACGCCTTCGGATTCTTCCCGCCCGCGTTCTTACCGCTGCAGATCCACGAGGGCGGGGGGCCTGAGGAACTCCGGATCGAGCTGAGGAGCGCCGTCCCGAACGTCGGCGGCCTGGCCCTCGATGTCCCGCATGCCGGGGAGGAAGAGAGCGCCGAGCGTGACCGCGCCACCGATGGCGGCGGCACCGACCAGCGTGGCCCGGACTCCGACCAGCCCGGCGATCGGAGCGGTGAGGGCGAAAGACAGGGGCAGCAGGCCGATCGAGATCAGCCAGTCGAGGCTCGAGACGCGCCCCAGCATCGAAGCCGGCACGTGCCGCTGCTTGATCGTCGCCCAGATGATCGTGCCGGCCGTCTCCAGCGCGTTGAAGGTGAGGCACGCCACCATGAGCTGCCAGGACGCCGTCGCCAGCCCGTAGCCCGCCACCGCCAGCGTCGCCAGCGTCCACACGGCGTACATGAGCGTTACGTCACGGCGAGGATGGCCTCGCTGGCCCATGAACAACGCGGCACCGATCGCCCCGATTCCTCCGGCGGCGAAGACGAGGCCCAGGTCGCCGGCCGAGGAGTGAAGCTCGTTCTTGACCACGTATGGGAGCAGCACCTCCGCGGGCCCCATGAAGGCGAGATAGGCGATGGCCGCAGAAACGAGGGTCCCCCACAGCCAGACGCGCTTGCGCACGAATCGAAGCCCTTCCTTGACCGCGCCGACCGACGATTCGGCGTGCTCCGAACGCGGATGCGCGGGGGGACGCATGAGGAAGACGGCGCAGGTGGACACGAGAAACGAGAGGGCGTCAACTGAAAAGGCTGCGCCGGTGCCCACTCCCGCGACCAGAGCTCCCCCGAGGGCCGGTCCTGCGAGGCGTAGCGTGATCGGGCGCACGAACTGGTCGAGCGAGTTGGCGGCTGCCAGGTCCTTGGCGGGGACGAGGTCCGGGACGATCGCCTCGAAGGCGGGCGTGAAGAACGCCGTGCCGACTCCGTAGAGCGCCACGAGCAAAACGAGCTCCCAGAAGGTCAGGAGCCCCGTGAGGGCCAGCACCGCGAGCGCGGCGAGGACGAGCGCCCGGCCGAGGTCGGCGCAGAGCATCAACGACCGTCGGTCGAGCCGGTCGCTGAGAACGCCGGCGGGCAGCAGGAAGGCGATCGTCGGGATGGTCATTCCGATGCCGAGCAGCGAGAGCGCGGCCGGCGCGTTCCAGAGCTCATAGGCCTGCCAGGCCATCGCGACCAGGAAGATCCCGTCACCGACGAGCGAGACGGTCATCCCGGTCCAGAGGAGACGGAAGTCCCGGTGCCGCAGCGGAGCTAGGAGATTGACGCGGGAGAAGCCGCCCGGGCGGTCGAGCGCCTCGTGGCTATGCTGCATGCGACCGAGGCTCGCCGGCGGTCTGCTCGCCGTTGACGAGGTACTCGACGAGCGCTTCCTGATTCATGGGCTTGGCGAACAGGAAGCCCTGACCGAGATCGCAGCCAAGGTCGCGAAGCGAGGTGATCTGCTCGGGTAGCTCGATCCCTTCGGCGACGACGTCGAGGTTCAGGCTCGTGCCGAGCGCGATGATCGCTGCGATGAGCCCGGACTCCTCGTGCTCCGTCGAGAGGAAGGATCGATCCATCTTGAGGATGTCGACCGGGAAGCGGCTCAGGTAGGAGAGCGAGGAGTAGCCGGTACCGAAGTCGTCCATCGCGAGGAGCACGCCCAGCGCCTTCAGCTGCTGCAACCGCTCCACGGCGAGATCGGTGTCGGCCATCATCACCGACTCGGTGATCTCGAGCACGAGCGCCGAGGGCGGCAGGCCGCTCGCTTCGAGCGCGTCGACGACGTCGTCGATGATCGACTCGGACTGGAGCTGCTTCACCGAGAGATTGACGCTGATGGTCAAGGGGGGCGTACGCGGGAACTGCTCGTGTAGAACAGCCCCCTGGCGACACGCCTCCAGCAGGACCCATCGGCCGATCGCGACGATCTGTCCGGTTTCCTCGGCAAGTGGGATGAATTGGAGCGGCGGAATCGTGCCGCGCGTGGGATGCATCCACCGCAGGAGGGCCTCGAGGCCGAAGTCGGCCTGGTGGTCGAGCCGGACGACGGGCTGATAGTGGACTTCGAGCTGGTCGAGCTCGAGCGCGCGCTGCAGCTCGGCCTGCAGCTCGAGTCGCTCGACGACTCGCTCGTGCATGGCCGGCTCGAAGACGCGATAGCTCCCCTTGCTGTCCCGTTTGGCCATGTACATGGCCACGTCGGCGTTGCGAAGGAGTTCTTCCGCGTCGGTGGACCCCAGCCCGTCTCCCGTGAGGCAGATGCCGACGCTCGCGCGGGGGAAGACCGGCTTGCCGTCGATGTCGTACTGAAGCTCGAGGACGCCGAGGATCCGACCCGCCACATCGGCGGCCTCGCCGGAATCCGTCACCCCGTCGAGGAGAATCGCGAACTCGTCGCCCCCGAACCGCGCGACCGTGTCGCCTGGGCGGACCGCTCCTTGCAGCCGGCGCGCTACTTCCTGGAGGACGGTGTCGCCGGCGGCATGTCCGAGGCTGTCGTTGATCGTCTTGAAATCGTCCAGGTCGATGAACATGACCCCGATCGCGGGCCCGCCGCGACTCGAGCGCTTGATGGAGTGGTCGACGCGGTCGGCGAACAACGCGCGGTTGGCGAGGCTGGTCACGGGGTCGTGGAAGGCCTGGTGCGCGAGCTGGTCCTCGAACTCCTTCCGCTCGCTGACGTCGCGGCTGTTGAGCACGACGCCGCGAACGTGCTCGTCCTGGAGGAGGTCGGTGTGCTGCACCTCGAACTGGAGCCAGGTGCCGTCGCGATGCCTGAGCGAGCACTCGATTACGTGCGTCTCCACACCGCCCCCCGCATAGGCATCGCCGACGCCGGCGACGATCTGCGCGAGCCGTGGCCGATCCGCCTTCCTGAGCAGGCGTGCGAACTCGCTTCCTTCGATGTCGTCGACGGAGTATCCCAGGACGCGCTGAATCGATGGGCTTTGGTAGGTCACGATTCCCTGTGCGTCGAGGACTGTGATGAGGTCGCTCGAATGCGCCACGAGCGAGCGGAAGCGGGCTTCGCTCTGGCGCCGGTGGAGATCCTCCGCGAGAGAGGCTCCCTCGACGGCGAGTGAGACCTGGGAGGCCAGCGACTCGAGGGAGTCGACGAGCTCGCGGGCGACGCCTACCTCCGAGGTCAGGACGAGCAATCCGCGAGCCTCGTCCCGGACGGACAGCGGAAGTAGCAGGGCCGTGTGGCCGTCCTGCAGGCGAAGCTGTGCGCGAACCTCGTCCGGCACCCTCGCCAGAGAGAGCTGCCGCGTCGATCTCGCGGACTCTCGGAGCCACCCCGAGGTCGTCTTCGAGATCGTCCAGTCCCCCTCTGTGCGAGATGAAGCAGCAACGACCGCGCTTTCCCCTTCGAACAGGATGAGCCGCACGCCCGTTGGGCGTTCGACGAGCGCCAGGACGGCGGAGATCGCGGCCTCGTTCACCTGCTCGCGACCGGCGGCGGCCACCAGCTCGACGCCCGCGCTTCGTAGCGCGAGCTCGCGCGACGCCGCCCGCCGCTCCTGACGGACCAGGCCGGCCATGCGGCTGACCACGAGCAGGAACAGGACGCCTGAGGCGACGATGAGCACGAGCCTGTCGGTGTCGCCGAAAGACTGGTAGAAGCGGACTCCCGGCGCGATCAGACAAGCCCCTGCGAGGAGCACGAGCCGAAGTGGCGTCAGGCGGGTGCGCGAATCGAGCGCCGGCTCCTCGAGGGTGCGCATCGAGGGATGGAGGGCCGCGGCGCCCCAGAGCAGGTAGTAGGCGATCCAGCCGACGTCGTAGCTGAGCTGGTGGTTGTAGGCATCGGTGAGGAGCGCATAGGTGTACGCAGAGTCGACGGCAAGAAGCGAGACGATGCTCGCGATGAGGAGGTAGAAGGAGGCGGCCCTCTTGCCGAGGTCGACAGCGAGACGGATGGCCGCCGCGAGGAGCAGGATGTCGCCCAGCGGGTAGGCGGCGGACACGGCCTTCTCGAGAGGCGTCAGGCCCGAGAGATGGATGTTCGGCGCCACGAGGAAGACCCAGGACAGGAGTCCGACGCCGACCGTCAGGATCAGCGAGTCGATGACGCCTGCGCGGTCACCGCGCGGGTTTCGTCGCCGGACGAGGAGGAGCAGTCCTGCAACGAGCGCCGGGTAGACCATGAGGTAGATCGCATCGCCGAGCGACGGGAACTCGACCTCGACGCCGAAGAGCTTGGGGTAGCTGTACGTGTAGAGATCGCCGGCGAAGAAGAGGAACTGGCCGACGATGAAGAGGTACCAGGCGGCTTTTGCCTTGGGCCGGTGCAGGTAGATCCCGATCGCGATCGCGACGGAGGACGAGAGCCCGAGAAGGTTGATCAGCGGACCGTTGCCCTGCAGCGGCGGAACCCAGAGGTAGGCTGCGGTCAACAGCGCGCCTGCCCCCAGATAGACGATCCAGAGTCGGGCGCTCCAGTTGATGGCCAAGCGACTCACGCTGCGAATTCCTGTTTCGCAGGACGCAGGTCGAAGCTCGAGGCGAGCTTGGCCAGCGTGTCGACGAGCTGCTCGATCTCGGCCTGTGAATTTGCCGCGGTGATCTGGATCCGGAAGCCGACCTCGCTCTTGGGCACGAGCGGGTAGGCGGCGAGCGTCACGTAGATGCCGTGATCGAAGAGGAAGCGCCCGGCGGCGTCGATGTCTTCATGGCGAGCGAGCGGCACCTCGATGATCGGGAACCCGGACCGGTTCGGGGTATGGACCCCGAGTCGATCGAGACACTGAAGGACTTCGTCCGTCTTGCGCCAGAGATCCGCGCGGATTGCGTCTCCCCGGGCGTCGTTGACGTCGAAGCCGGCCAGAACGGTGGCGAGCGAGGCGATCGGCGACGGGCCGGAGTAGAGGTAGGGAGGAGCCGCCGTCTTGAGCAGCTCCTTCAACTCGGTCGGACAGGCGATGAAGGCCGCGAGCGACGAGTAGGACTTCGAGAAACCCGCCACGAGGACGATTCGGTCGTACGTCTCGTCGCAGTAACGGACGACGCTGTTTCCGCGCATCCCGTACGGGCTCGGCTCGTCCGCTGTGCGCTCGCCGATGACGCCGAATCCATGCGCGTCGTCGACGTAGAGCATCGCGTCGTACCGGCGCGCGATCCGCGCGAACTCCTGCAGGTCCGGTGCGTTGCCCGTCATGCTGTTGACCCCGTCCATGCAGATCAGCCGCGTGGATGCCTTGTCCTTGCGCAGAAGCTGCTCCAGGTCGTCGGGGTCCTCGAAGCGGAATCGCTTCACGGTCGCCCCGCGCGCCGCTGCGAACTGACACCCGTCGTAGATCGTCTTGTGGGCCCGGTTGTCGACGAAGATCGTCCCGTCCCCCGCGAGCACGGGGATCACGGAGAGGTGAATGAGCGTGATCGTGGGGATCACGAGCGTGTCCTCGCACCCGAGCAACTCCGTCAGGCGCTCCTCGATCTGCGGGTAGAGGGCAGGGCTGCCGAGCATGCGCGACCAGCTCGGATGCGTTCCCCACGTCTCGAGGTACTGCGGAACGCTGGCGATGATCTCGGGATCCAAGTCGAAGCCGAGGTAGTTGCACGAGGCGAAATCGGCCAGCCAGCGGTCGCCGATCCGGATCATGCGTCCGTCGATCTCGTCGATGACCGCGTCCGTCATCGGATTGGAGCGCTCGAGCTCGGCCAGTTCGCTACAGGCAGCGAGCCACCTGTCGATCCATCGCTGGGATGCG
>JBKPFG010000110.1:0-19866 GCA_046728735.1 Actinomycetota bacterium | reverse complement strand
GCGGCGCTTCGAGCAGGCCGGCGTCCCGATCATCGGCGACGACATCAAGTCCCAGGTCGGCGCGACGATCACCCACCGCGTGCTGACGAGCCTCTTCCGCGAGCGCGGCGTGCGCCTCGACAAGACGATGCAGCTGAACGTCGGCGGCAACTCCGACTTCCTCAACATGCTCGAGCGCGAGCGCCTCGAGTCGAAGAAGATCTCGAAGACGAACGCGGTCACGTCCATGCTCGACTACGACCTCGGCAAGGAGAACGTCCACGTCGGCCCGTCCGATTACGTCCCCTGGCTGACCGACCGCAAGTGGGCCTACATCCGCATGGAAGGCTCCTCGTTCGGCAACGTGCCGCTCAACCTGGAGCTCAAGCTCGAGGTCTGGGACTCCCCCAACTCGGCCGGGATCGTGATGGACGCCGTCCGCCTCGCGAAGCTCGCGCTGAACAACGGGATCGCGGGCGCGCTCGAGGGGCCGAGCGCCTACCTGATGAAGTCGCCGCCCAAGCAGATCGTGGACGACGAGGCGATGGACCTCGTCGAGGACTTCATCGAGAAGAACGCCAAGTCGAAGGTCAAAGCCGCGGCAAGCTAGAACCCGAGCGGGACTACAATCAGGCCGATGGGCCTGCGCATTTGCATGGTCACGCCGTTCGCGTGGTCGCAGCCCCACACGGTCAACGAGCACGTCGGCGCAGCCGCCGAGGAGCTGCGGCGGCGAGGTCACGAGGTCGTCGTCCTCGCGCCCTCGAACCGCGCCGTCGAGCTCGCCGCCGGGCGGAGGGCGCTTCGGCGACTGGGACGCGAAGGCGTGCCGCTCGAGGGAATCGTCGCGCTCGGGCCGGCAATCCCTGTCTCCCGCCGGAGCCGCGTGGGAGTTCCGCTCGGCGTGCGCGCGAACCTGGAGCTCGCGCTCTCGGCGGATTCGTTCGACGTCGTCCATGCTCACGAGCCCGGGATGCCGAGCCTCTCCTACCTGGCGCTGCGGCATGCGCGGGCGCTGACGGTCGCGACGTTCCACTCGCCGGAACGGCTCGGCTATCCACCTGGGAAGCTGCAGCGCGAGCGGCTACTCGGACGCATCGACGCGCTGACGGCGGTCGGCGAACAAACGCTCGCGGCCGCGCGCAGGCGCTTCCCGGGCACGTATCGGCTCCTGCCCCACGGAGTCGACCCCGCGCCCATGCCCGAGGACAAGCCCCGGCGTCGCTTCCTCTTCGAGTGGCGTGCCGACGAGCTCCCTCGCGCCCGCGCGGCGCTCCGCGCGCTTCGTGACCTCCCCGGCTGGGAGCTGGTGCTGCTGCGGACGAAGCCGCTCGCGGGCCGGCCGCACATTCCCCTCGCCCTCCGTGGCCGAGTCCATGTCCGCACGGCGCTCGATCCGGAGTCGCGCGCGCGAGCGCTCGACGGCGCAGCTGCGCTCGTTCCGGCCCAGCGAGGGCTGGCCCGTCTTGCTCTCCAGGCACAGGCAGCCGGCATTCCCCTGCTCGACCCGCCCGGCGCCGACGCCCAGCCGGAACTGATCGCAGCGGCGATGGGCCGCTTGGCGGAAAACGACGACTGGCGGGCAAAGCTCTCCGACCAGGGACGGAAGGCGGTGACCGCAGAGAGCAGCGCGGCGCTCGGCGACGAGCTGGAGAAGATCTACCGCTCCGTGCTCGGCAGGCGCCGCCGGGCTCACGGCCCCTCGGATCCGCTCGCCGACCGCCCGCTCGTCCTCTGCGACCTACACATGCACACGGAACACTCACACGACTGCGCCGTCCCCGTCGAGACCCTGCTCGATTACGCCGAGGCGCAGGGGCTCGGGGCGATAGCCATCACCGATCACAACGTCTTCGGGGGCGCGCAGGAGGCGGCCGAGCGCTCGCGCGGGCGCAAGCTCGTCGTCATCCCGGGTGAAGAGGTGAAGACGGAGTCGGGCGAGGTCATCGGCCTCTTCCTGGAGCGAGAGATCCCGCGCGGCATGTCCATGGGAGACACGATCGCGGCCATCCGGGAGCAGAACGGGGTCGTCTACGTCCCCCATCCGTTCGATCGCCTGCACACGATCCCCGACGCCGAGAACCTCCACCGCCACCTCGCGGAGATCGACGTGTTCGAGGTCTACAACGCGCGGCTGCTCTTCGAGGGGTTCAATGACGAGGCGCTTCGCTTCGCCCGCAAGTACAACCTGACGATGGGCGCCGGGTCCGACGCGCACGTGCTCCAGGGAGTGGGGACCGGGCTCGTCCGGATGCGGGCTTTCGAGTCGGCCGAGGAGTTCCTCATCAGTCTGCGCTCGGCCGAGATCCTGCGGCGGCCGAAGTCGCTCGTCTACCTCCAGGGCCTCAAGTGGGTTGCCCAGGCGCGGGATCGCCGCAAGGCGGCCGAGTGGTCTGCCCGGTGACGTTGCCACGTTCCCGGCACGCGAAACCCAAGCCGGGCAAGGACTCAAGGACAGGATGACGTGGCCGGGCAGGCCACTCAGTAGGAAGAGACCGGCCGTACCCCGAATACCGTAGGCGCCCCCTTGACCGTGCCCGCCGACGACATCTCAGAGCGCTACCTGAAGAAGGCGATCGCCGAGATCAACGATCTCGGCCGTGAGATCGCGCAGGCAGCCGGCAAGGACGCGGCCCCGGTGCTCGGCTCCGGCCACCCGCTCGCCGACATTTTCCTCCTCAAGTACGGCCCGCAGGACGCCGAGCAGCACGAGGGTGTCGCCTTCTTCGGTCGCACGGGCCAGGCCATCCTCAAGTCGCTCCAGCGGCTCCACGTCGACCCGACCGCGATCTACGGCACAAACTGCCTCAAGTTCGCGGGCGCCGACGAAGAGCAGGCGCGGGCGTGGCTCGCGCGCGAGCTCCACATCGTCCAGCCGAAGCTCATCGTGGCCATGGGGCAAGATGCTCTCGCGTGTCTGAACGCAGTCCGCTTCCCCCTGGCAGCCGAGGTGGCCAACGAGCCGGGGACGATCCAGCAGTTCACGCCGACGATCGAGGCGCTCGTCTGTCCCGACGTGGACGCGTCGCTCGACGACTCGACCGCGAAGAGGGCCTTCTGGGACGCGTTCAAGGCGATCGGGCCCTGGTGGTCCGAGCTGCCGCCGTACTAGCGGTTCTTTTTGTCCTCGCGGTCTACTACGGGGTCTCGGAGAGCCTTCCGGGCCTGCCGGAATGGGGCGACGTTGCGTTCCTCGCACTCGGGCTCATGCCCCTCACGCTGCTGCTGGTGCTTCTGGCGCTCCCGCTCAGCGCGAGCGCTCCGCGCGACCTCGCCATTGCCGCCGCAAGTTTCGTGCTCCTGGCCGTCATCCTCGAGCTCGCCGACCTCGACATCGCCGCCAACTTCGTCAAGATCGCCGCCGTCGTCTCGGTCGCCTGGTGGTTCCTCGGCTTCTTCGAGGCGCTTTCGTGGGTCCTGCTCGTGGCCCTGCTCATCATCCCCGTGGACAGCTTCTCCGTCGCCCGCGGCCCGACGAAGGAGATCGTCGAGAACCAGCCGCAGGTCTTCGACGCGCTCAGCATCGCCTTCCCGCTCCCCGGCCAGCACTCGTCGGCGCAGCTCGGGCTCCCGGACTTCCTCTTCTTCTCGCTCTTCCTCGGAGCCGCGCAGCGCTTCGGCCTCCGGGTCGGCCTGACGTGGCTGACGATGGCGCTCTCGTTCGGCGTGACGCTCGCGCTCGCGGTCGCCTTCGACGTCGCAGGCCTCCCGGCGCTGCCGCTGCTCTCGGCCGCGTTCATCCTCACGAACGCCGACCTGATCTGGCGGGGTTACCGGGAGCGCTCGGCCACGGACTCGAAATGAGCCGTCGCCTCTTCGGCAGTGCTCGGCTCGAGCAGGAAACCGCGGACGGCGCCGTCGTCGTCCGGATAGCCGCTCGCCTCGAGCGCGTCGACCGCGAGCTGGACGTCGTAGCGCGCCCGGCGTAGCTCGACGTCCGGGCCGAGGAGCGCCCAACACGCGATCCCGGCCTCGCCCTCGTAGGGCAGGCCGACGCTGCCGGCGTTCACGAGCCGGCGGTCGCCCACCACGCGGTCGAACTGGACGTGGGTGTGGCCGCCCACGATGAGGTTCTCGAGCACGCCGTCGAGCATCGGGTCGAGGCGCTTCGGCGGCGAGATGGCCGTGATGATCTCCTCGTCGCTTCGGGGGGAGCCATGGCAGAAGAGGACCTGGCCGAGGCCGTCCACCTCGAAACGCGCGACCTCCGGCCAGGATCGGACGAACTCGAGCTGCTCAGGTTGGAGGCGGCTCGCGATCCAGGACACCCTGTCGTCCCAGTCGTCCCACGAGTCGTCCGGGCCCGGCCCGCTCGCGACGACGCGATCGCAATTCCCGCGGATGAAGGTCGCGTCTCGTTCCCGAAGCAGGTCGAGGCACTCCGCCGGTTCGGGGCCGAGGAGCAGGTCTCCGCCCGAGAGAATGAGGTCCGCGCCCACACGGTCGACGTCCTCGAGGGCCGTCCGAAGCGCCGGGAGATTCCCGTGGACGTCGTAAAGCGCCGCGACCCTCATTATCGGCGGCCCCATCCGCAAGCACCGTTGTCCGCCTCCGCACCTGCAAACCTTCGCAGGCCTTCGTCCTCAGTCGCCCACATACCTAAAGACGGTATGCGACCTCCTTGCGTCCTTGGCATGCTCGGTTTTCGGCACGGAGCCGGGAACATGCTCACGAATCTGGCCGCCGCGTGAAGAGAGCCGCCGTCTCGACGTGCGGGGTGTGCGGGAACATGTCGAGGGGCCTCACGCGCTCGAGCCTATAGCCGAACTCGCCTACGAGCTCCTTCGCGTTGCCCGCCAGGGTGGTCGGGTTGCAGGAGACGTACACCAGCTTCGGCGCCTCGAGCGAGGCGACCCGCCTGAGCGACTTGCCCGCGAGGCCGGCGCGCGGCGGGTCGACGACGACCACGTCCGGCTTGCCCGCGCGCCCCTGGAGCTCCTCGAGGTCCGTGCTCACGTCCCCCGCGAAGAACGCGGCGTTCGCGAGCCCGTTCAGCTGGGCGTTCTCGACGGCGCAGGCGATCGACTCCTCGGACGAGTCGATGCCCCAGACGGTCAGGGCGTCCCTCGCGATGGAGAGGCCGATCGTCCCGGTGCCGCAATAGAGGTCATACACCGTCTCCTCGCCGCTGAGGCCGGCGTACTCTCCGGCCAGGCGATAGAGCACCTCGCACATGGCCGTGTTGGTCTGCATGAAGGCGTTGGGGCGCACGCGGAAGCGCAGCCCGAGGATCGCCTCTTCGATCGCCTCTTCCCCCCAGAGCAGCTTCGTGGGGAGATTCGTGATCTCGGCTGGCGAGTCGTTGACCGCCCAGTGCACCGACCTGACCTCGGGGAACGTGCGCAGAGCGGCCACGAAGCTCTCCTCGTCGAAAGCCCCCGGCGCCGTGACGAGGACGACGAGCGCCTGGCCGGTGTTCCTCCCTTCCCGGACGACGAGATGGCGCAGGTATCCCTCCTGCGACTCCTGGTCGAACGCTGCCAGACCCTGCTCGTTCGCCCAGGAGCGCACGCGCTTGCGGATGGCGTTGCCGAGGTCGGTCGTCAGCCAGCACTTCTCGATGTCGAGCACCTCGTCCCAGCGGCCGGCCCTGTGGAGGCCGAGGGCGACGCCGGTCTCGCCCCCGGCGAACGAGTACTCGAGCTTGTTCCGGTAGTGGAAGAGGGATTCCGCGGGGATCGCGGGCCCCACCTCGAAGTCCGAGAGCTTGCCGATCCGTTCGAGGGCGTCGACTACCTGCCGCGCCTTCGCGTCCAGCTGCGCCTCGTAGGCCAGATCCTGAAAGCGGCAGCCCCCGCACTCCGGGTAGTGCCGGCACGGAGCCTCGACGCGAGGGGCTCCGGCCGAGACGACCTCGAGCGCCGTCGCCTCCGCATGGCTCCGCTTCACCTTGGTGACGCGGACGCGGACGGTGTCCCCGGGGAGGCCGCGGCGGACGAAGACGACGAAGCCGTTCAGACGGGCGACCCCGTTCCCGCCGTAGGCGAGCGAGTCGATCGTGAGTTCGAGCTCCTGGTCTTTCCGAAGCGGCGCGGCCATGTCCCTACCGCAGGGTAGAGACGTACACCTTGCGGCTGCGCGGGCCGTCGAACTCGCAGAAGAAGATGCCCTGGTACCGGCCCAGCGCGAGGTCGCCGCTCTCGAGGGGGACGAGCACCTGAGGGCTGACGAGAGAGGCTCTGAAATGGGCGGGCGCGTTGGGGCCGTCGGCGTCGTCGTGGCGCCAGGTCCAGTTCTCCCCCACGATGCGCTCGAACGCCTGCTCGAAATCCTCGACGAGCTCCGGATCGATCTTCTCGTTGATCGTCACTCCGGCGGTCGTGTGCGGGACGTAGACGAGGGCCGCCGAGGCGTCGCCGTTCCCTCCCAGTGCGGCCCGGACCTCCTCCGTGATGTTCAACAGCTGGGTCTTCCGTTCGGTCTTGAGCTCGATCTCCCGCACGGCTGACTATCCTACGGCAGAGATGGCCACCGCCCCGGCAGCCCTCGACGCCTACCGGGAGGAGGCCGACAGGTTCATCGCCGCCCTCGACGAGGAGTACTACCTCCACTTCGCCGGGCTGAAGGAAGACTTCGAGCTCGGGCCCATCTACGAGCGCTTCTCCGACCTCGCCACGCTCGATGCGTGCCGCCGCGTGGGTGAGGCCGCCGAAAGCGGAGAGCGTGGCGCCGTCGAGCTCTGGCGCTTCGCCTGCGAGGGCTACATGGGCGACCTCACTCGTGACGCGATGGAGGAGATCGCCCGGCTCGAAGCGACCTTGACGGCGAACGTCGACGGCGAGGAGATCGGCTTCCGCATGCTGCGCCCCGCCCTGGCCAACGAGCCAGATCGGGGTCGGCGCGAGCGCCTCGACCGCGCCCGGGTCGAGCTAACCGAATCGGCGCTGAACCCGCATTACGTCGGAATCGCCGAGACGCGGCGGGAGGCCACCGAGCGCCTCGGCGCAGCGAGTTACCGCGACCTCTACACCCGCTTCAGGTTCCCGCTCGACGAGCTCGGAGGTCAATGCGAGCGCCTGCTCAGCGACACGGAAGATCTCTTCGTCGCATCATTCGACCGCCTCGTCCGCCGACGAGTAGGCGTGCCGCTCGAGGAGGCGTGTCGCTGGGACGTGCCGAGGCTCTTCCGCGCGACCGAGTGGGACTCAGGCTTTCCCGCCGACCGGATGGTCCCGGCCCTCGAGGCGACGCTAGGCGGCCTCGGAATCGACCTGCGGGCGCAGGAGAACGTTCATCTCGATCTCGAGCCCCGCCCCACCAAGACGCCCCGCGCGTTCTGCGCGCCGATCGAGGTCCCGGGCCGGGTCATGCTCGTCATCCAGCCGATCGGCGGCCCCGACGACTGGCACGCGCTCTTCCACGAGGCCGGGCACACCGAGCACTACGCGCACACTTCGGCGGAGCTTCCCGTCGAGGCTCGCCGGCTCGGCGACAACGCGGTCACGGAGGGGTGGGCGATGCTGCTCGAGCTGCTCGTCAACGACCCCGCCTGGCTCGAGCGCAGGCTCGACTTCGCCCGGCCGGACGAGTTCGCGGCCGAGGCGGCCACCGGGCTTCTCTACTTCGTCAGGCGCTACGCGGCGAAGTTCCTCTACGAGCTCGAGCTGCACTCTGGCGCCGAGCTCGGGTCGATGAGGGACCGCTATGTGGAGCGCATGCGAGACGCCCTCAAGATCGAGCCGTCCAAGGCGGACTATCTCGGTGACGTCGACCCGGGGTTCTACTCCTCGAGCTACCTGAGAGCGTGGGCCTTCGAGTCCACTCTGCGGAGCTTCCTGCGCGAGGAGTTCGGGCGGGCCTGGTTCACGCGCCGCGAGGCCGGATCGCTCCTGCGCGAGCTCTGGTACGAAGGACAGCGCCCGACGGCGGACGAGCTGCTCGACGAGGTGACGGGAGCCGAGCTCGCTCTCGACGCAGTCGCGGAGCGGATCGAGGAGACTGTCGGCTCGTGAAGCGTGTCGTCATCGCGGGCGCCGCCGGCCGCGACTTTCACAACTTCAACGTCGCCTTCCGCGGGCGGGACGACTTCCGGGTCATCGCCTTCACGGCTACCCAGATTCCCGACATCGAGGGCCGCGTGTATCCGGCCGCGCTGGCCGGAGACGGCTATCCGGACGGAATCCCGATCGTGGCCGAGGAGGAGCTGGCGGATCTCGTCCACCGGGAAGAGATCGACGAGGTCGTCTTCGCCTACTCGGACGTCACGCACGAGCACGTGATGCACATCGGGTCGATCGTGCTGGCCGCCGGAGCCGACTACGCCCTCCTGGGGCCCCGCTCGACGGAGCTGCGCTCCTCCAAGCCCGCCGTCGCGATCTGCGCCGTCCGCACCGGGTCGGGCAAGAGCCAAACCACCAGGCACGTCGCTCATCTGCTCCGCGAGGCGGGGAAGCGCGTCGCGGTCCTCCGTCACCCGATGCCCTACGGAGACCTGACCAAGCAGGCGGTGCAGCGCTTCGAGCGCTACGAGGATCTCGAGGCGGCCGACGCCACCATCGAGGAGAGGGAGGAGTACGAGCCGCACCTGGCCGAGGGCAACATCGTCTTCGCGGGGATCGACTACGCGGCCATCCTCGAGCGGGCCGAGCAGGAGGCGGACGTGATCGTCTGGGACGGCGGCAACAACGACACGCCGTTCATCCATCCCGACCTGCACATCGTCGTCGTCGACCCCCACCGGCCCGGCCACGAGCTCCGCTACCACCCGGGCGAGCAGAACCTTCGCATGGCCGACGTCTGCGTCGTCAACAAGACGGACACCGCGCCTCCCCAAGGGGTGGAGGCGGTGATCGAGTCGATCCGGCTCGTCAATCCGCGGGCGAAGATCGTGCGCGCGGCCTCGCCATTTCAGGTCGAAGAGGACACGCACCAGATCGAGGGAAAGCGCGTGCTGGCGATCGAAGACGGGCCGACACTGACACACGGCGAGATGAGCTACGGAGCGGCAGTCCTCGCGGCCAAGCAGGGCGGCGCCGCAGGCCTCGTCGATCCGCGGCCCTTCGCAGTCGGCTCCATCAAGGAGACGTTGGCGAAGTACCCGCACGTGAAGGACCTCCTGCCCGCGATGGGGTACGGGCGCAAGCAGATGGAGGAGCTGCGAGAGACGATCGCCCGCTCGGACGCCGAGCTCGTCCTCATCGGGACGCCGATCGACCTCCGGCGAGTGATCGACCTGGACAAGCCCGCTCTCCGCGTCACGTATCGGCTGCAGGAGATCGGAGAGCCCACGCTCTCCGGGGCCCTCTCCGAGCGCGGCATCATCTAGCTCGAGCAGCGCAGGACGCACGAGCCCACGCGAGAACAAGTGCGGGTGAGGAAGCTCTCCGTCATCGCCCTCGGCGGCAACGCGCTCATGCGCCCCGGCGAGCGCGGGACAGCCGCCGAGCAGCGCGCCAACCTGGCCGCCACCTTCCGCGCGATCGGGCCGCTGCTCGCCGAGGGGCCTTTCGTGATCACACACGGCAACGGCCCGCAGGTCGGCAACGAGCTCTTGCGGCAGGAGCTTGCGAGCGCCGAGGCGCCTCCCCTCCCCCTCTACGTCGCGGTCGCGCAGACGCAGGCCGAGATCGGCGCGCTCGTCGCGGCCGAGCTCGAGCCGGCGGCGGGCCGCTCGGTCGCGGTGGTCGTGACCCGCGTGGAGGTGGATGCGGACGACCCCGCCTTTCAGAACCCCACGAAGCCAGTCGGGCTCTTCTACGACGCCGCGCAGGCCGAGGCGCTCAAGCGGGAGCGCGGTTGGGCGGTTAAGGAGGACGCCGGTCGCGGCTGGCGACGGGTCGTCCCCTCGCCGAAGCCGCTGCACGTGCTCGAGCTCGAATCGGTCCGCACCCTCCTCGAGAGCGGCGTTGCGGTCGTCGCGGTCGGCGGCGGGGGAGTCCCCGTCGTCTCCCGGGATGGAAGGCACGACGGGATCGACGCCGTCATCGACAAGGATCACGCCTCGGCGCTCCTGGCGATCGGCCTCGGCGCCGAGCGGCTCGTCATCCTCACGCAGGTTCCGGCGGTCTACGAGGGCTTCGGGAGCGACGAGCAGCGGCTGGTCGCGGAGCTTCGGCCCGGGAGGGACGACGAGATCGTCGAGCGGCTGCCGGCGGGGAGCATGCGTCCCAAGGTCGAGGCCGCGTTTCGCTTCGTCGCCGAGACCGGCGGCAAGGCGCTGATCACGAGCGCCGAAGCCTTCGAGAACGGCGAGGCCGGGACGCGGGTCGTCCCGGCCTCGTCAGCGTGAGCCCTCTTGTCTAGCTCGAGGACTTGCGGGTGGACTTGCCTTCGATCGTGCTCTGCGAGCCGATCTGGATGCGCTTCGGCTTCTGCTCCTCGGGCTTCGGAACTCGAATCTCGAGCACGCCGTCCCTGTAATTCGCCTCGATGTCGTCCTCCTTGATGCCCGCGGGCAGCGTAACGCTGCGGGAGAACTGACCGAAGCGTCGCTCGAAGCGGTAGAAGCGGTCGTTCGTGTGCTCCTGGGTGCGCTCGCGCTCCCCGGTGACGGTGAGGACGTTGTCGTCGAGCTCGACGGCGATCTTGTCCTCCTCGATCCCGGGCAGGTCGAAGGAGAGCACGAGTTCGGTGTCCGTCTCCCAGACGTCGACGGCGGGAAGCCAGGTCGAGCTCTGGCCGTTTCCGGTCGGGCTCGCTACACCTCCTGCAACCTGGTTCATCCAGCGCCCCATCTCGTTCTGGAGGGCGGCGAGCTCACGGAAGGGCTCCCAGCGTACGAGTGCCATATCGCAACCCCCTTTCAAGAATATGACTACAGCATCAGAATAAAACCTAAGTACTTCATTGTCAAGTTTACGAAACGCTAGGATGCGCGCGTGATTGCGGTCGCGCTCAAGGGCCGGGACTTCCTCCGGGTCAACGACTGGGCGCCGGACGAGCTCCTCACTGCACTCGACCTGGCCGACCGTCTGAAGGCGCGCCAGCGAGAGGGCGTCGAGCATCGCCATCTCGAGGGAAAGACGCTCGGGCTGATCTTCCAGAAGCCCTCGACGAGGACGCGAGTCTCCTTCGAGGTGGGAATGTTCCAGCTCGGCGGCACCGCCCTCTACCTGGCCGTGGGCGACCTCCAGCTCGGTCGGGGGGAGACGATCAAGGACACGGCCCACGTCCTCTCCCGCTACCTCGACGGGATCATGATCCGCACGTTCGCCCAGTCGGACGTCGACGAGCTCGCAGAGCACTCCGACGTTCCGGTCATCAACGGCCTCACGGACGAGTTCCATCCCTGCCAGGCTCTCGCCGACGTGATGACGATCCGCGAGCGCCTGGGCGGCTTCGAGGGCGTGCGCGTCGCCTACCTCGGCGACGGCAACAACGTCTGCCATTCGCTCATGGTCGCCTGCGGGAAGCTCGGAATGGACTTCGTCGCGGCGACACCCGAGGGGTACGACCCCGATCCCGAGGTCGTCGGCTGGGCCCGGGAGGCCGCGGAGGCCTCGGGCGGATCGGTCGACCTCGTCCGCGAGCCACGCCGTGCGGCGGAGGGCGCCGACGTCCTCTACACGGACGTCTGGACGAGCATGGGCCAGGAGGACGAGCACCAGCGGCGGCTCCAGGACCTGGAGGCGTACCGCATCGACAGCGGCGTGGTCTCCCTCGCGAGCGAGCGCGCGATCGTCCTTCATTGCCTCCCCGCGCACTACGGCGAGGAGATCACGGAGGAGGTCCTCTACAGCGACCGCTCCGCCGTGTGGGACCAGGCCGAGAACCGCCTGCACGCCCAGAAAGGCTTGATGGCGCTGATCATCAGGTAAGGATTCCGGGGCATGCTGCCCCTGAAGGACAACGTCCCGACCCGGCGGCTGCCGGTCGTCACGATCGTAATCATCGCCGCCAACCTGGCTGTCTGGCTTCTTTGGGAGCACGCGGGCTCGGAGCCCGGATTCCGGAACTCCCTCAGCGACGGGGCCTATTTTCCGTGCGAGGTGGACGGCTCGTGCAATGGGCCCGGCTGGCCCTGGCCGATCAATGCGTTCACGTCGATGTTCATGCACGCCGGCTGGGAGCACATCCTCGGCAACATGCTCTTCCTCTGGATCTTCGGCAACAACGTCGAGGACACGTTCGGCCGCGTCCGCTTCGTCGTCTTCTACCTCGCCGGGGGGCTCGTGGCGACGGCCCTGCAGAGCGTCGTCACACTCGGCTTCGGCTCGGAGCGAGCCGCGGAGGTGCCCAACCTGGGAGCGAGCGGAGCGATCGCGGCCGTGCTGGGGGCGTACTTCGTCCTGCTGCCGTGGGGTCGCGTCCTCACCTACGTCATCCCCTTCTTCTTCTTCGAGATCCCGGCGATGATCTTCCTCGGGATCTGGTTCGTCTTCCAGCTGGTCGAGGGAGGCTTTGCCTTCGTTCAGCCTCAGTCTGGCGGCGGCGTCGCTTTCTTCGCGCACATCGGCGGTTTTCTCTTCGGGTTGCTGACCGTCCAGGCGTTCGCATCCGGCCGGCCGAAGCCGCTGCAACCGAGCTATTGACGTTCGAGGAGCACGTCCGGCGCGCGCTCGATTCCCTCCCCGCCGAGCTGCGCGAGGCAATGTCCAACGTCGAGATCGTCGTCGAGGACGAGAATCCCGAGGACCCGGACGTCTTCGGCCTCTACCTCGGGATCCCGCTCCCGGAGCGCCACGACTACGCCGGCGTCCTGCCCGACAAGATCGCCATCTACCGAGTGCCGCTCGAGGACGAGTTCGCGCACGATCCGGAGCTGCTCGAGGACGAGATCCGCATCACGGTCGTCCACGAGGTCGCCCATCACTTCGGGATCGACGAGGACCGGCTGGAAGAGCTCGGCTGGGCCTGATCAGTCCTCTTGCAGCCGAACGAACGCGGCGTTGAGGAAGTCGGCTACCGCCTGGCCGCCGAAGATCGTCGTCACGAGCCGCGTCTCGCGTGGGAAGAGCACGAGGCCGTACGAGAGTCCGGAGGCGATCCATACGCCGACGCAATAGGGACAGGTGACGAGCTCTCCCAGGGCGCGCTGCGTGCCGTGCGGCTTCGGCTCCGTCGCGTCGGGATCCTTCGTCACCGGCGCGCGCACCCAGCTCGTCACCTCGTCCTTGGCGACGAGCCGCCCGAGCTTGTAGCTCGCAAGGCCGATTCGGACGACGTCGCCGAACCCGATGCGCTCCGGCAGCCGCCGGCGCGCGAGCAGGAGAAAGCCGCCCAGCGCGGCGCCAAAGGCGGCCGTCAGGACGGCGTACTCGGGCAGCGGGCGCTCCTGGTCCACCACCTCAGGCGGCTCGCAGCGCCTCCACGAGCTCCTCTTTGGACATGTCGGAGCGGCCCGGAATGTCGGCGTCCTGAGCGAGCTTGTAGAGCTCCTCCTTCGACTTGTCTTCGAGTCCCTGCTTCCCTCCCGCTCGGGAGCGGCCGCGGCGGCCGCGGGCGGCCTCGACGCTCGCCCGTAGCGCTTCCATGAGGTCGGTCGGCGCCTCGGGCTCGGGCTCCGCCTCCACGCGGACCTCCTCCCCCTTGCGCTTCGCCTCGATGATCTCGCAGAGAGCGTCGCGATAGGTGTCCCGATACTCGGAGGGATCGAACTCGCCCGCGTACTGCTCGATCAGCTGGGCTGCCATCTCGAGCTCCTTCCTCTCGACCTTCGCGTCCTTGGGCGCAAACTCCTCCGCCGGGCGGATCTCGTCGGCAAAGTGCATCCGCTCGAGCGTGATCACGCCCTCACGGATGCGCAGGAGCCCGAGGTTCTGGCGGTCGCGCATCACCCACTTGGCGACACCTGCCAGCCCCGAGTCGGCCATGGCACGGGCGAGCAGCGAATAGACACGCTCGCCGTCCTTCTCGGGGCCGAGGTAGTACGTGCGCTCGAAGTAGATGGAGTCGACGTCCTCGAAGGGAACGAAGGCGCGGATGTCGATCGTCCGGTGATTCTCGGCGGCGGCGGCCTCGAAGTCCTCGTCCGCCCTGTAGACCCACTCGCCCTTCTCGTACTCGAACGCCTTGACGATCTCGTCGTCGGGAACGGGCTTGTCCTCGGCCTTGCAGACCTTTTCGTAGCCGATGCGGCTCCCGTCCGGAGCGTGGACGAAGTTGAAATGAAGGGTGTGCTCCTCGATCGCGCTGTACATGCGAACGGGCACGCTCACGAGCCCGAACGAGATGGATCCTGTCCAGATGGAGCGAGGCATCAGCCTGCCTCCGCTTGCTCCTTCTCGGCGTGCCCGGGAGTCACGGCTTTCTTTGTCGGCTCGTCGACGAGACTGAGCACCCGCATCCCGTGGACGAAGACGATGCTTCCGCCCAGCCAGCCGCCCAGCGTGAGCGCCGCGTAGCCGACCAGGGCGAGGCCGAGCGAAAGACCGTTGATGTCGCCGTCGGTGTACGAGTCGTACCCGGTCAACGCAGCGAGGACGAAGAGGAGCGTGGCGATGACCATGACGAGCATGTGGAACGTCGCCGTTCGCCAGAGCGGCGTCCCCCAGCTGATCGTCAACCAGTCGATCAGGCCGGTGAGGGCGGCGAGTGCTCCGAAGCCCAGGCCGACGAGAAGCACGAGCCACCAACCCTTGGCCAGCGAGTCTTCGGCGATGCCGACCGTGCCGAGGCAGCCGAGGACGACCGCCGCCGTGTACGCGCCGATGGCACCGTCCGTCATGGGGGGATGCAGTGGATGGCCGGGGAAGCCGCGGACGAAGTACGAGGGTTTGAACACGGAACCTCCTCTGCTCGCTTCCAGTATTCGCCTCCTGGGCGAGGCGCAAACGCGGGCATGCGCTTTCTACCCGCGGGGTAGCGAGCATGCGTGATCCGTGACAGCCTCTCCCGTTTCTTCGCCCGGGTCACGGTCGGCCTCCGCTGGCTCGTCATCCCCGCCTGGATCGCTGCGGCGCTGGCGAGCGTGCTCTACCTCCCCACACTCGCGAGCGGGGAGCCGCTCGCGCTCGGGGGGCTCGTGCCGAGGAACGCCGGGGCTCTGCGCGTGGGCGAGCGCGAGGCCCGGCTCTTCCAGCTTCCGCTCACCGCCGACACCGTGGTCGTCCAGCGAGATCCGGACGGTCTCTCCGCCGGCGTGCAGGCGAGGGCGCTCGCGCGCGCACTCGCCGTCTCGAAGCAGCCCCAGGGCCCGACGGCAACACAGTTCGCCCTCCCGATCTCGAACGCGCTCGGCCTCTTCCCCGGCTCGCGTGAGCGCGGAACCACGGTGCTCACGTACCTCTTCTTCGGCACCCAGGCGAGCTTGGTCGAGCGGGTCGACAGTGCCGAGCTCTACGCGTCGCGAATCGACCGCCCCGACGACGCGCTCGTCGGGATCACGGGGCCCGCACCGGCGCGGCTGAAGCAGTACGAGGAGATCGACAGCCATCTCGAGCTCGTCGAGCTCGCCACCGTCCTGCTCGTTCTCTTCGTCGTCGGACTGACGTTTCGGGCCGTGGGAGCCCCACTCCTCACGCTCTTCGTCGCCGCGGTCGCCTTCATGGTCTCGGACGGGCTCATCCCGTGGGTGGGCAAGCAGCTCGACGTGAGCGTGCCGGCGGAAGTCGAGCCCCTGGTGGTCGCGCTGACGCTGGGGATCGTCACGGACTACGCGGTCTTCTATCTCGCGGGCTACCGGCGCCGGCTCCTCGAGGGCCTCGGTCGGGTGGAAGCGGCGCGCGCGGTGACGATGCGGGTGACGCCGATCGTCGCCACGGCCGGGCTCATCGTCGTGCTCGGGACCGCCTCGCTCCTCGTCGGTGAGCTCGAGTTCTTCCGCGCCTTCGGCCCCGCGCTCGCCATCACGGCTGCCGTCTCGCTGGTGGTGTCCGTCACACTCGTCCCGGCCCTCATGGCCCTCATCGGCTGGCGCATCTTCTGGCCAGGCGTGAAGGCGCAGCAGCTCGGACGGACGACGCCGGAAGAGTTCTCGTCTCCGGTGCGCGAGGCGGCAGCGCGCTTCGTCGCCTCCCTCCCCGTTGCCCTCGTCCTCGTGGTTCTCTGCACCTCTCTCCTCCTGCTCGCGGCCACGGGCATCTCGCACACCCGACTCGGGTTCCGGTTGATCAACGGGCTCCCGTCCGACACGGAGGAGTGGCGGGCTGCGGACGCCGCCGGCCGCGGGTTCGTGCCCGGGGTCCTGTCGCCGACGATCCTCCTCGTCGAAGGCGACGCCTCGAGGACCGCCCTCGTCAAGCTCGAGCGGGAGCTCGGTGAGGAGGAAGGTGTCGCCGGCGTGCTCGGGCCACGCGAGCAGATTTCGGGGGTTCCGGCCGAGGTCTTCGTCACGTCCGACGGAAGCGCCGCGCGTTTCGCCGTCATCTTCGACCAGAGCCCGCTCGAATCGGGCGCGATCCACGACTTTCGCCGGCTCGAGGACCGGCTGCCGGAGCTCATGCGCAACGCGGGCCTGCAGGGCACAACCGCCGGCTTGACGGGGCAGACGGCTCTCGCCTCGGAGACCGTCGAGGCCGTGGTGGGAAGCTCGCTGCGCGTGGGCGCGGCGGTCCTCGTGGTCAACTTCATCCTGCTCGCGCTCTTCCTCCGCGCCCTCGTCGCCCCGCTCTATCTCCTGGCCGCGAGCGTCGCCTCGTTCGCCGCGACCTTGGGCCTGACGACATACGTCTTCGAGGATCTCCTAGGCCACAGCGACCTCACCTACTACGTGCCCTTCGCCGCGGGCGTGCTCCTCGTCTCGCTCGGCTCGGACTACAACGTCTACGTCGTCGGGAGGATCTGGGACGAGCTCCGCGCGCGTCCGCTCAGGGAAGCCATCGCGGTGGCCGTCCCGCGCGCCTCGAAGGCGATCAGCGTCGCCGGCATCGCTCTCGCGTTCTCCTTCGCAATCCTCGCCATCGTCCCCCTGGACGGTTTCCGGGAGTTCGCGTTCATGATGAGCGTGGGAGTGCTGCTGGAGACCTTCCTGGTTCGCTCGCTGCTGATCCCGTCGCTGATCTCGGCTTTCGGCCGCACGAGCACGTGGCCCGGCCGCGTGCAGCGTCCGCCCGAGCCCGACGAGGTCGCCGAGCCGGTCAGTCCCTGACCAGGGCGCCCACGCCCGCGGCGAGCGCGCCGGCGAGGAGCCAGCGACGGTGCTTCGTCAGCCAGAGCTGGACGCTTCTCGGCTTCGCGCGGCCATCGAAGCGGCCACGGGCAGCGAAGTCCCCGGGGACAGGCTCGAAGAGATTGTCGGGCCGATCCGGTGGCACGGGCTCGTCACTCTGTTGCGCGTCGTAGCCGGTCCTGGCGAGGTAGCGGTCCGCGAGCCCGGGCGCGATCTTGTTCCCGACGATCGCCTCGACGGTCGGCCAGCCGACGTAGAGCTCCCGGCGCGGGTGCCGCGAGGCCCAGACGATTGCGTCGGCGGCGACCTCGGGTTGGAAGATCGGCGGCACCGGCTTAGGCTCGCGCGGCATCTTCGTCCTTCCCCAGCTGAACTGCGGTGTGTTCAACCCGGGCAACTCGACGATCGTGACACGGATGTTGCTCCCGTCGTGCAAGAGCTCGGTCCGGAGCGAATCGTAGAAGCCTTCGAGGCCGTGCTTCGCGCCGCAGTAGGCGGACTGCAGCGGAATCCCGCGATAGGCGAGTGCGGAGCCGACCTGGACGATCGTGCCCCGATCGCGGGGCAGCATGCGCCGCAATGCGGCCATCGTCCCCCAGACCGAGCCGAGATACGTCACCTCGGTGACCCGGCGGAATTCTTCCGGCGTGAGCCGGGTCACCGGCGCATACACGGTCACCATCGCGTTGTTCACCCAGACGTCGATGGGCCCGAGCTCGGCTTCGACCTGGGCCGCCGCGGCCTCGAGCGCCTCGGGCTCCCCGACGTCGAGCGGGAGGGCCAGCGCGCATCCGCCGAGCGCCTCGACCTCGCGCGCAGCGGCTTCCAGGCGTTCCATCCCCCGGGCGATCAGCGCAATCGCATCGCCCTCTTCCGCGAAGCGGCGCGCAGTCGCCCGGCCAACGCCCGCCGATGCGCCCGTAACGACGACGACCCGTGGGCCTGAGGGGGCCACATCGTCGAACTTCCCGCCCCGAGTCCGGCGGAAACGGAGGACACTTGCCTAGGCCGACTGAGCCTCGGCCAGCTCGACCGTGCAGCTCGAGCGGCCGCGCTTCTCGAGGTACTGCTGGTGGTAGTCCTCGGCCTCGTGGAACTCGGGGGCCGGGACGATCTCCGTGACGACCTTCTTCGGCCAGTGGAGCTTGGCCTCTACGGCCTCCTTCGTCCGCTCCGCCGCCTCCTGCTGCTCGGGGGAGTGGAAGAACACCGCCGACCGGTACTGGTCGCCGATGTCGAGGCCCTGGCGATTCTTCGTCGTCGGGTTGTGGTTCGTCCAGAAGACGTCCAGCAGCTGCTCGTAGGAGACGCGCTCGGGGTCGAAGCTGACCTCGACGGCCTCAGCGTGGCCGGTCGTGTGCGAGCACACGCGCTCGTACGTGGGATCGTCCGTGTGGCCGCCCGTGTAGCCGACACGGGTCGCAACCACACCCGGGATCTGGCGGAACGCCGCCTCGACGCCCCAGAAGCAACCTGCTGCGAACGTGGCCTTCTCCAATGCTTGCTCCTTCATCGTGGTTTCACTTACTTGAACGAGTGCGGCTGCGGACCTGTTCCGCCGCGAACCCAAAGCCGATCGGCTGCAGATCCTGGGTCAGGCGGCCTTGCTGCAGGAGGGCACGCGCGTCCTCGTCGATCGCCGCGGCGCGAAGCGTTTGCTCGACCTTGCGCAGGGTGGGCTCGCTCGCACCCTCCCGGCGGGCGGCCGCGAGGAGCGCCGAGAGAGCCTTGCGTTCGTCGTCGGCCGCCTTGTGGATCGCGGTCGGCGACGCGCCGCGCAGGAGCTTGGCCTGGGCTTCCCGCAGGCGCTCCCCGGCTGCGAGCAGCGCACGGACGTTCATCCTTTCGCTGCGCGCGAGGTGGTTGACGACCGCCGCTCCCGCCGTCGGCTTGCGCAGGTCCTCCACGCGCATGGCAGCGGCGCGCTCGCCCTGGCCGCGTAGCTTCTTGACGAGCTCCTTCCTCTTCGTCGTGAACTCATCGGCGGGAGCCGCATAGAGGCGGTCGATTTCCTTCTCGAGGTTGATCTCACGCGGCACGTCCGAGCTCCCTTTCTTCAGCCAGAGCCAAGGCTGCCGGGTCGACGGCGGCGATGCAAGCCTCAGGCAGCGCGGCGCACCCGAGCCAGAGGACTTCGGGCCGTACGAGCAGGATCGCAACGCCGCCCACGAACGTGACGATGCCGTCCACCGCCACGGCGCCGCCCGCCCCCAGCCAGGTCGCCAGGCCGGCGGTGATCAGAGCGCCGATCGGAAGCACGCCGACGAAGCAGGCTGCCCAGATCGCCATCGCCCGGGCGCGCATCTCGTCCGAGCTCATCGCCTGCACCACCACGGTCGAGAGCCCGATGAAGACCACCCCGGTGAAGCCACCGATGACCGCGAGCACGAACGAGAGCGGTACGGAGGTCGAGAATCCGATGGCCGCGATCACGGCCGCGCAGAGCAGGTAGCAGACGATCGCAGGCTCGCCCTTGTTCGTCCGCCCCGAGAGTCGCAGGAGGGCGAGCGACCCAAGCACCGATCCCAGCCCGACCAGGGCGATCATGAGCCCTAGCGTCGTCGCGCCCTCGTGCAGCTGGAAGCGGACGAGCCCCGGGATCATGAACGCGACGGGCGGGGTCGCGAACAGCCCGGCCAGCATCATGAGGAGCATCAGCGACGCCATGCTGCGCTGGCCGAAGACGTAGCGGAGCCCCTCCTTCATCGAGTGGCCGACTCCGAGGGCGGCCGCCGAGAGGTGGCCGCGCGACCCGGGGCGAAGGGCCAGGGCCCCGAGCACGGCGAGGAAGCTGAACGCGTTGACGCCGAAGACCCAGGTCGGGCCGGCCGAGGCGAGCAGGAAGCCGGCGATCGCAGGGCCGACGAAGCGCGCGAGTTGGAGCGAGAGGCTGTTGAGCG
>JBKPFG010000299.1:0-20327 GCA_046728735.1 Actinomycetota bacterium | reverse complement strand
TTCTACTGCATGGCCCGCGGGCTCTCACGCGGGGAGGCCGAGCGCCTGATCGTGCGCGGCTTCTATCAGGAGATCTTCGACCGCATCGAGCTCGAGCCTGTGCGGACGGCCCTCCAGAACGCACTCGAGGCCCGCATCCCGGGATAGGCGCCGGACGGCCCTCGGTACCATAGGTCCGTGGCCGTCACGGCGGAAAAGAAGCTGGATGCGCGCAGGTTGCGCGCGGACTTCCCCATCTTCGAGCAGGAGATCCACGGCCATCCGCTGGCCTACCTCGACTCCGCCGCCTCGTCGCAGAAGCCCCGGCAGGTGCTCGACGCCATGACGGAGCTCTACGAGACCTCCTACGCGAACATCCACCGCGGGGTCTACGACCTCGGCGAGCGCGCGACCGAGGCCTACGAAGGCGCGCGGGAGAAGGCGAGAGGCTTCATCAACGCCGACTCCACGCGCGAGGTCGTCTTCACGCGCAACGTGACGGCGGCGCTCAACCTCGTCGCCTACGCCTGGGGCCTCGACAACCTCGCCCCCGGCGATGTCGTGCTCGTCACCGAGATGGAGCACCACTCGAACTTCGTGCCCTGGCAGTACATCGCAGGGCGCACCGGGGCCGATTTCGTCGCGATCCCCGTGGACTCTGAAGGCGAGCTGCAGCTCGACTACCTCGATGCGCTGGCCTCGCAAGGACGGATCAAGGTGCTGGCCTGCACGTACGTCTCCAATTCGCTCGGGACGATCAACCCGGTCGAGACCCTGATCCGGTGGGCGCACGAGCAGGGAGCGATCGCAGTCGTCGACGCCGCCCAGGCCGCACCGCATCGCCGGGTCGACGTGCAGGCGCTCGGCTGTGACTTCCTCGGTTTCACCGGCCACAAGATCTGCGGGCCCACGGGGATCGGCGTCCTCTGGGGCCGCCGCGAGCTCCTGGAAAAGATGTCTCCCTTCGAGCTCGGAGGCCACATGATCCGGAAGGTGACCGTCGAGGCGACCACCTGGAACGAGCTGCCGCACAAGTTCGAGGCGGGGACGGCCCCGATCGCCGAGGCCGTCGGCCTCGGCGCCGCAATCGACTACGTGACCGAGGTCGGGCTCGACACGCTCGAGCGCTACGAGCGCGAGCTTCTGGACTATGCGCTGCCCCGCCTGGCCGAGATCCCGGGAGTGAGGCTCTTCGGGCCGCCGGCCGACCGCCGGGCCGGAATCGTCTCCTTCGAGGTCCACGGCGTCCATCCGCACGATGTGGCGCAGATCCTCGACTGGGAAGGCGTCGCCGTTCGCGCGGGGCATCACTGCAACCAGCCGCTGATGCATCGCCTCGGCGTGCCGGCAACGACGCGCGCGAGCTTCTACCTCTACACGGTTCCCGAGGAGGTCGACCGCCTCGTCGCGGGCCTGCATAAGGTGAGGAAGACCTTCGCATGAGCGAGATGGACAACCTCTACCGCGAGGTCATCCTCGACCATTACAAGAACCCGCGCGGCCACGGGGTGATCGAGGACGCGGACGTCGAGGCCGAGGGCATGAACCCGCTCTGCGGCGACGAGGTCTCCATCTTCATCTCCTTCGACGGGGACAAGATCGACGACGTCAAGTTCAGGGGCCGCGGGTGCGCGATCAGCCAGGCCGCCACCTCGATGCTGATGGAGATGGTCAAGGGCCGAACTGCGCAGGAGGTGGCGAGCCTCGACCGCGAGGAGCTTCTCGACGAAGTCGGCATCCCGCTCACCCCCATCCGCCTCAAATGCGCGCTGCTCGGGTTGGGAGTGCTCAAGCTGGCGCTCCACAAGGGCAAGGGGACCCCGCTGCCCGAGGAGTGGGCCGGGCTCGCCGAAGACCTGGAACTCAAGTAGTTGCCTGCGGAGCTGACAGTTTGCCCGGTGGACGAGCTGCCGCCCGGGGAGGTGAAGATCGTGCGCGCGGGTGAGCTCGCCATCGGCGTCTTCAATCTCGGTGGCGAGTACTACGCGATCGAGGATCGCTGCTCGCACGACGACGGCCCGCTCGCCGAAGGCGACTTCGACCCCGAGCGCGCAGTCGTGATCTGCCCTCGGCACGGATCGGAGTTCGACCTTCGCAGCGGCCGCCCACTTTCTCTTCCCGCGTATCTGCCCGTGGACACGTACGAGGTCGTCGTCGAAGGCGGGATTATCAAAGTAAAGGTGGCCTAGACTCCCCCCGAGTGGACACGCGGCAACAGCGGGTGGCGAAGAACGAGGCTCTCTTTCGCCAAGTCAACGAACGGATCGAGGAGATCAACGAGCAGCTCGATCCGGGCGGCCTCTCCGACTTCCTCTGCGAGTGCGGTGACGACGACTGCACGACGCCGATCAGCCTCACCCTGAAGGAGTACGAGCAGGTGAGGAGCGTTCCGACCCATTTCGCAATCGCACACGGCCACGAGGTCCTCGACGTCGAAAAGGTCGTTGAGAAGACGGAGCGTTACGCCATCGTCGAGAAGTTCGCCGGCCAGGCCGAGCGCATGGCCCTCGAGAGCGATCCTCGCACCTAGAGGTGCTCGACGACCGCGTTCGCGACGTGCTCGCCCGCTTGGAGGCCGAGGACCAAGAGGAGCGCCGCCTGGGTCTGCCGCCCGAGCAGCGCTCGCGGGCGGTCGCACCGAGCACAGGCCGCTTTCTCTTCAGCCTGGTCGCGCCGCAGACGGGCTGTGAAGTGCTCGAGCTCGGCGGCTCGCGGGGCTATTCCTCAATCTGGCTCGGCGCAGGCGTCCGCTATCTCGGCGGCCGCGTCGTCTCGATCGAGCGCAATGCGAACGCCGCCGCCCGCTGGCGTGAGAACGTGGTCGCAGCAGGTCTCGAGGACTGGGTCGAGCTGATCGAAGGCGACGCGCTCGATGTTCTGCACGAGCTCGAAGACATCTTCGACGTGGTCTTCATCGACGCGGAGAAGGCCGACTACGAGCATCTTTTCGCCCATGCGCGCCCGCGCGTCGAGCCCGGCGGGCTCGTCGTCGCGGACAACGTCCTGTCGCACAGGGACGAGCTCGGGGCCTACAGCCGGGCACGCCAGGAGGACCCCACGCTCCTCTCGACGACGGTGCCGCTCGACCGGGGTCTCGAGCTGTCTGTCGTCCTCACTGAGTCGCTATAGTCGGATCACCACGGAAAGGAGGTGGTCCGGACTTGAGCAAATCTTCGGGCAGTGGAGGTAGTCGCAGGTAGGGGCGTGTCCCCAGGACCTACGGGGAATCGCCTAGCCAGCGTGGGGGACACCCAGCGCCCCTGCCAATTCAGGCGATCTACTGTCTTCCGGGGCGGCCGTATGGCCGCCCCGGTTGTTTAATCCGACCGCGCCACTATGTTCCGAAGCAGTGCGCCGGGGCGTCTTCATTCTTCTTCTCGGGGTCGTCGCGCTGATCGCGCCGTCGGCTTCCGCTCATCAGAACCCGCCAGGCTGCTCGCAGGCCTCGCTGAACTACCAGTGGGGCGGTATCTACTTCCTGCGGAACGGCGACACCGCTCACCTGACGGCCAGTGTCGGCAACGACAACCCGGCGAATGTCGCCTGCGACATCACGGACGCGACGATCAAGCTGCAGGTTCCGGCCGCCGACGGCTTGGCCGGAAAGAGGTTCACGCTTGCGACGGGGGTCGCTCTCGACGCCGGCGCGGCGCCGGTTCAAATGGGCGGGACGAAGGACTACAAGGTCGACTTCGACCCGGGCGTCTTCCGCGGCTGGGTGACCATCGAGGTATACGGAATCGTCCACAACGGCCTTTCGGAGACGTTCGGATTCATCGGCTCGAGCAGCGCACCGCTCAAGATCTCGAGGCCTCACGTCAAGCTGACGGTCACACCCGTCGTCACCCCCGGCGCGCCCGCGACGGTCACCTACACCTACAGCGCCGTGAACAACAGTGCCTTGGATCCCGAGCCGGGAGGACTCGTGCCGAGCCTGTTCAGCGCTGTTCTCACCGACGACAAATGCGGCTCGATCACCGGGCCGACCGGCGACGGTGGCATGCTCTCGTGGCTCGAGCCGGGCGAGACGTGGACATGGACGTGCACGACGCCGCTCCCGGCGACCGGGTCGTTCGTCAATGCGGTGACGCTCGACGGCGTCAGCTCCGCGGACGGCCGCGCGTGGCCGACCGCCCGCGTGCGCAAGGGCATCTGCGACACGCAGGTGGCGACAATTCTCGGCACCGACAGCCGGAACCAGATCGACGGCACGACTCACCGCGACGTCATCGTCGCCGGGGGCGGGAACGACGTCGTCGAGGCGCACGCGGGCAACGATCTCGTCTGCGGCGGGCCCGGCGGCGACACGCTGCGCGGCGGACGCGGGAACGACAAGCTTCGCGGTGAGGGCGGCGACGACACGCTCGTCGGCGGCCCCGGTGCGGACACCCTGCTCGGCGGCCCAGGTCACGACTCGATCCAGCAGTAGCGAGCCCTAGGAGCCAGCGGTCGCGCGGCGTAGCTGGTCGTCGAGCGGGATCGGCTTGACTCCGAGGCTCTCGACCGCCGGCTCGATGTCGGTGACGTTGTCCTCGAACTCGAGCATGGCGATTGCGCCAGGAGCCCCTCGAAACGGGGGCAGCACCCTTCCCGCCTGAGCGCCGGCCTTGAGCAGACCGGTAGGTAGTTGGAATGCGAGCCGCCGCTTGCCGAGCACGCGCCGGATCCGCTCGTTGAGCTCCGCGAAGGTGAGCACGTCCGGGCCCGCGATCTCGAAGGTCTTGTTCACCGCGGCCGGCTCGGAGAGCGAACGGGTGAAGTAGGCGGCCACGTCGTCGACCCAGATCGGCTGGAGTTTCTTCGTGCCGGCGACTGGCGTCACGGGCGACCAGCGGACGAGCCGGATCAACGCGGGGAGCATGCCGCCGTCTCGGCCGAATATGAAGCTCGGCCGGAAGATCGTGTGCTCGAGGCCGGAGCCCTTCACGGCCTGCTCCTCGTCCCACTTGGCGTGGTAGTACGCGGTGAGGTCCTGAGACCGCTCGGTGCTCCCGAGCGCGCTCATGAGCACGAACCGCCTCACGCCGGCGCCTTTCGCCGCAGCGACGAGGTCCCGGGTGCCTTGCTCCATGACCCGCCGCGTCGCGTTCGGGTCCGCGAACGGGGGCAGCGCGACGAGGTGAACGACGACCTCGGCGCCCTCGGCGGCCCGCCGCAAGCTGTCCGCATCGGTCATGTCCCCCTGGACGACCTCGCAGCCCCAGGCGCGGAAGCGGTCCTGCCTCTCCGGCTTGCGGGCGAGGACGCGAACCGGCCGCTCTTCGGCGCGGAGCGCATGGACCACCTTCGGCCCGACGAAGCCGGTCCCACCGGTGACGAGGACCGTCACTCGAAGTTCCTTCGGGACCTGGCGCCTTCAGCGCCAGGTCCTTCGGGACTTGTCGGCTTCGCAGCAAGGCTGTCTCGTGATTCGCCGCCTTCGGCGGCGTCTCCCGCGTCGCCTTTCTGCTCAGCAGAAAAGTTCTTCCAGTAGCGGCTCGGAGTCGGCCCGGCCTGCCCCTGGTACTTCGAGCCGAGAGCTGCTGCGCCGTAGGGGTGCTCGGCGGGCTCGGAGAGCTGGACGAAGGAGAGCTGGCCGATCTTCATCCCGACGTAGATCGTGATCGGGAGGTTGGCCACGTTCGAGAGCTCCAACGTCACGTGGCCGTCCCAGCCGGGGTCGATGAAGCCGGCAGTCGAGTGGATGAGGAGGCCCAGCCGCCCGAGGGAGCTCTTCCCCTCGAGGCGCGCGACGAGGTCGTCAGGGAGGGTGATCCGCTCGAGGGTCGAGCCGAGGACGAACTCTCCCGGATGCAGGATGAAGGGCTCGGAGTCCTCGGTCTCCACGAGCTCGGTCAGGTCTTCCATCTCTTCCTTCACGTCGATGAAGGGGTAGCGAGAGTTGCGAAAGACGCGGAAGAAGCGGTCGACGCGCACGTCGACGCTCGAGGGCTGGACGAGGTCCTCGTCGAACGGATCGATGCCGATCCGACCCTCGTCGATCAGGCGGCGGATGGTGCGATCGGACAGGACCATGGCAGCCGCAAGATATAAGCTCGCGCCATGGCCACGACCAAGACAATCGACCTCAGGACAGACGTTCCCGGCCCGCGCAGCCGCGAGATCCTCGACCGCAAGGCGAAGGTGATCGCCGAGCCGCTCTCGATCTACATGCCGATCGTCATCGCGGAGGCGCACGGAGCGACCATCACCGATGTCGACGGGAACACCTTCATCGACTTCACGGGGGGAGTGGGCTGCCTCAACGTCGGTCACTCGAACCCGCGAGTCGTCGAGGCGGCGCGCGAGCAGCTCGAACGCTTCACCCACACAGACTTCACGATCGTCCCTTACGAGAACTACGTCTCGCTCGCCGAGCGGCTGCTCGAGCTCGTCCCCATCTCCGGGGAGAAGAGAGCGGCGTTCTTCAACTCCGGCGCGGAGGCGGTCGAGAACTCCGTCAAGTTCGCGCGCTCGTACACGAAGCGGCCCGCGGTCGTGGCCTTCGACGGCGGCTTCCACGGGCGCACGCTCCTTGCCCTGAGCCTCACCTCGAAGACCCACCCGTACAAGGCCGGGCTGGGGCCGTTCGCGCCCGAGGTCTACCGCGTTCCGTTCAACGCCCTGGCCGAGCTCGAGCGCGCCTTCAAGACGCGCGTCGCCGCGGAAGACGTGGCCGCGATCGTCTTCGAGCCCGTCCAGGGGGAGAGTGGCTTCATTCCCGCAGAGCCCGATTTCGTCCGAGGGCTGCGCCGCATCTGCGACGAGAACGGGATCGTGCTCGTGGCCGACGAGGTGCAGACCGGTTTCTGCCGGACCGGACGCGTCTTCGCCATGGAGCACTTCGACGCCGAGGCGGACCTGATGACCGTTGCCAAGTCCATCGCCGCGGGCATCCCGCTCTCGGGAGTCGTGGGGCGGTCCGAGATCATGGACGCGCCCGGGGACAGCGCCATCGGGGGCACGTACGTCGGCAACCCGGTTGCAATCGCCGCGGCGCACGCCGTCCTCGACACGATCGCCGAGGAGCGCCTGGTCGAACGCGCCGAGCAGGTCGGAGACACGATCCGGGCGCGCATGGGGAGCTGGCGAGAACGTTTCGACGCGGTCAGCGGCGTGCGCGGCCTCGGCGCCATGTTGGCGATCGAGCTCGAGCAGGACGGGCAGCCTGCCTCGGAGCTCGCCACCCAGGTGGCCGATGCAGCGGCGAAGAAGGGCCTCCTCATTCTCAAGGCGGGCATCCACGGGAACTGCATCCGGGTGCTCGTTCCACTCGTGATCGCCGACTCCGAGCTGGACGAGGCGCTCGAGGCCTGGGAAGAGGCGCTGGAAGAAGTCACGGCGTAAAGCGCCGCGGACCGGGCATCATCGCGGCACGATGATCGGCGAGCTGATCGGCGGCCGCTACGAGGTCGAGGACCTCGTGGGGACCGGCGGCATGTCGAGCGTCTACCGGGCGCGCGACAGGGTCCTCGAGCGCCGGGTGGCGCTCAAGATCCTGCACGAGCACTTCACGAGCGACCCCGAGTACGTCGAGCGCTTTCGGCGCGAGGCACGGGCGATCGCGTGTCTCAATCATCCGAACATCGTCACGGTGATCGATCGCGGTGAGCTCGACAGCCACCAGTTCATCGTCTTCGAGCACGTCCCCGGCGAGAACCTGAAGGACGTCGTGCGTCGTCGAGGCCCGCTGCCGGTGGACGAGGCGCTCGCGCTCACCGGCCAGATCGCCCGCGGGCTCGCCTTCGCGCACGAGCACGGCGTCGTCCATCGGGACGTGAAGCCGCAGAACGTGCTCCTCGACGAGAACGGCGCCGCGAAGGTGACCGACTTCGGGATCGCGCGCTCGATCGAGCCCGGAGACGGTCTCACCGAGTCCGGAACCCTGCTCGGCACGAGCGAGTACATCTCGCCCGAGCAGGCGAGCGGCCGGCGAGTCGACGCCCGCAGCGACCAGTACTCGCTCGGGGTCGTCCTCTACGAGCTCCTGACCGGAGAGCCGCCCTACTCGGGCGACAACTTCATGGCAATTGCGATGAAGCACCTGCGGGACCCGGTCCCGAGGGTGCGGGATCGCCGCCCCGACGTGCCTGCGAGCGTCGAGGCGATCGTCTCCCGGGCGATGGCGAAGCGTCCCGAGGAGCGTTTTCCCTCCACGGAAGAGATGCTCGCCGCGCTCGAGGCCGCCACGAAGGCCGACCCGACTCTTGCGGAGGGCGCCACCGGCGTCATCCCGCGCGGGGCTCGAGCTCCTCGCGCGCGCCGCCGCCCGCTCTGGCCGCTCTGGGCGGCCCTGATCGTGGTGGCCGCGGGCGCGCTCGCCCTCGCACTCATCCTCACGAACCAAGAGGGAGGCTCCGGCGGAGCGGCGTTGGGGAGCGTGAAGCTGACCGCCGTTAAGGACTACGACCCTCAGGGCGACGGCACCGAGCACGCCGACTCGGTCGCCCTGGCCACGGACGGCAACTCGTCGACCTTCTGGACGACCGAGACCTACCGAACGTTTGCGAAACCGGGGGTCGGCCTGATTCTCGACGCCGGCGAGGAGGTCGAGATCGAGCACCTCCAGATCGTCACCGACGAGCCGGGCTTCACCGCCGAGGTCCTCGCCGGCAACGAAGAGAGCGGAGGATTCGTCCCCTACTCCGAGGAGCAGGAGATCGGCTCGCGGACGACGCTCGAGCTCGCCGGTGGAAAGTCGTACCGCTACTACGTCGTCTGGATCACGGACCCGAACACGCGCGCCCACGTGAACGAGGTGAGGGCGGGCTAGTACTTCAAGCGTTCGCGGCGGTTGCGGCGCTCGAGCGCGAGCTCCACCAACCGGTCGAGCAGCTCGCGATACGGGATGCCCGAGGCCTCGAAGAGCTTCGCGTAGACGCTCGTCGAGGTGAAGCCCGGGATCGTGTTCAGCTCGTTGACGAGCACCTCGCCGTTCTCGCGGACGAAGAAGTCCACCCGCGCCATGCCCTCGCAGTCGCTCGCGACGAAGGCGGCCACGGCGAGCTCCTGCACCCGTGCGATCGTGCGCTCGTCGAGCCGGGGCGGCACGATCAAGTCCATCCCGCCCTCGTCGTACTTGGCCTTGTAGTCGTACCAGTCGCTGACGAGCGGGACGATCTCGCCGGGGATCGACGCGATCGGAGACTCGTTCCCGAGCACGCTGCACTCGACCTCGACCCCCGAGCAGTACTCCTCGATCAGCACCTTCTCGTCGTGCTCGAGCGCGAGGTCGATCCCCTGCGCGAACTCCTCCGGAGTCTTGGCGACCGTGATGCCGACGCTGGAACCGAGCCGCGCGGGCTTGATGACCACGGGAAAGCCGAAGGGATTCTCCGCGCGGTCTCGGTGCCGCTCGAGGACGGTGACGCTGTCGACGACCGGGACGCCCTTGTCGCGCATGACGGCCTTGAAGAGGTCCTTGTCCATGCAGAGGGCAGAGGCGGTGACGCCGGCGCCCACGTAGGCGATGCCGGCCAGCTCGAGGAAGCCCTGCACGGTGCCGTCCTCGCCGAAGGGCCCGTGGAGGACCGGGAACACCACGTCCACGCTCTCGAACGGCTGCGGGGATCCGTCGAGGGGCACGGGAAGCTTTTCGTAGTCGCCTTTCCCGAGGCGACCCTGCTCGCTTCCGGATGTGAGCTCCCAACGTCCTTCGCGCCCGATCTCGATCGCCCGCACGTCGTAGCGATCCGGGTCGAGGCTTGCGAGCACCGAGTGGCCCGAGGCAAGGGAGATGTCGTGCTCGCTCGAGCGCCCGCCCATGATCACGGCGACGCGTACGCGGCTCACGTCAGAACTGCCCCACGAAGATCGTCACGGTGCTGCCCTTCTGGGCGCTCGACCCTCCGGCCGGATCCTGGTCCTGGACGACGTTGTCCTGTGTCGGGTCCGAGACGGGGACCATCTCGATCTTGACCTTGAAGCCGGCGTCCTGAAGGTCCTGCTTGGCGGTCTCCTTCTGCTCACCGACCACGTTCGGCACCGTGGCGGAGGACGGCCCCGTCGAGACGGTGATCGTCACGGTCGAGCCCTTGTCGGCCTGGGTGCCGGGGTCGGGGCTCTGGGCGGAGACGAATCCCGACGGCGTGCTGTCCGAGGGCGCCTCGACCGATTGCACCTGGAATCCTGCGGCTTCGAGCTCCGAGCGCGCGCTCGCCTCCGTCTGGTTGAGGACGTCGGGAACGGCGACGGTGTTCTCGCCCTTGGAGACGTTCAGGACGACGATGGTCCCTTCGTCGACGGTCTCCCCTGCGGGCGGATCCTGGGCGACAACCTGACCCACGGGCTTCTTGGAGAACACGCCCTTCCTCTTCCACTTCAGGTTGGTCTCGTCGAGGAGGTTGACCGCGGTTGCGTAGTCTTTCCCGACGACGTTGGGAACGGTCGCCTTAGGAACCCCCGTCGAGACGATAATCGTGACCTCGTCGCCCTTCTGGACGCGCGAGCTCGCATCGGGACGCTGGTCCATGACGATGCCCTTGTCGAACTCGGTGCTGGCGGCGCGCTCCACTTTGGGCACGAGCCCCGCCTCTTCGAGCTTTGCCTTCGCCAGCTCCTCACGGATGCCGACGACGTTCGGGACGGGAATGGTCGCGTTGGCCGCGAGCTGGTCCTGGATCTTCGTGAAGACGTACCAGCCCGCGAGGCCGGCCGCGGCGAGGAGGAGCGCCACGAGCAGCCAGGGAGCCCAGCGGCGGCGCTTGGGCGGCGGCTCCTCGTACATGTAGGCCGGCTGGTAGGGAGGAGGCCGTCGCGGTGCATCCGGTCGCGGCGGCGCGATCTGGGTCGCGTCGCCGGGCAGCACCTGCGTCGTTCCTCCGATCGTCGCGCCCGGCGCCGCGAGGAGCGCGGTCGCGGCCTCGGAGGTCTCGGGCGCCAGCGGTAGCCCTGCCTCCACGCGATGGAGGTCCTCGGCGAACTCCTCGGCCGTCTGGTAGCGATCCTCGGGCGCCTTCGCGAGCGCGCGCAGGACGACCTGGTCGAGCACCTCCGGGATCTCGGGCCTGATCTTCGAGGGCGGCTTCGGCAGCTCGTTCAGATGCTTCATGGCGATCTCGATCGCCGAGTCGCCGGAGAACGGCACCTTGCCGGTGAGCATCTCGTAGAGCACGATCGCCACCGAGTAGAGGTCCGACGACGCCGTGACGGGCGCGCCGCGCGCCTGCTCGGGGGAGAGGTACTGCGCGGTGCACATGATCGAGCCCGCCTCGGTCATCTGAGAGGCCCCGGCTCTCGCGATGCCGAAGTCCGTCACCTTCAGGCGCTCGCCCCCGATGAGGATATTGTGGGGCTTGACGTCGCGGTGGATGATCCCGTGGCGGTGCGCGAACCTGAGCGCGTCGAGGATCTCGAGCGTGTACGCGATCGCTTGCCCGATCGGGAGGGGGCCGCGCGTGAGGATGAGCTCCTTGAGGCTCCGGCCCTCGATCACCTCCATGGCGATGTAGTACGTCCCCTCGGCTTGCCCGCGGTCGTAGATCGAGACGATGTTCGGGTGCGAGAGGGCCGCGGCGGACTTCGCCTCGCGGCGGAAGCGCTCGATGAAGAGCTCGTCGTTCGCGTAGCGGTCGTTGAGGATCTTGATCGCCACGCGCCGGCCTAGCTCCTCGTCCACGGCCAGATAGACGTTCGCCATGCCGCCCGAGCCCAGCTTGCGCAGGATGCGGTAGCGCCCGTCGAAGAGCGTGTTGATCAGTGTGTCGGAGACGGCCATCTACGAATTCAGACTAGGGATTTCTCCTCAACAGCGCTTCCATGATCGCCTTGGCGATCGGTGCGGCGGTCGTCCCGCCCGTTCCGGTCTGTGCTGAGAGCGTGACGGCGACGGCGACGCTGGGGTTTTCGGCGGGCGCGAAGCAGATGAACCAGGTCTGGTTCTTGCCCGTGACGCCTGTTTCAGCGGTTCCCGTCTTGCCGGCGACGGCGACGCCGGGAATCTGGGCGGCGGTACCCGTGCCACCTTCGACCACCGCTCTCATCATGGCGGTCAGCTCGGCTGCCGTCTTCGGCTTGATCGCGGTCTTCCACTCCTTCGGGTGGCCCGTGAGAATGGTGCCGCCGTCAGGGGACGTGATCTTGTCGACCAGGGTCGGCTCCATGACAACGCCGGCGTTCGCGATGCCGGCGGCCACGAGCGCCATTTGCAGCGGGGTGACCAGCATCCGCTCCTGACCGAACGCGAGCCGGCCCGGGTCGACCTGGTTCGGACCCTTGGGGATGTAGGGCCTGCCCCGGCTGTAGAGCCCGCTGATCGCAATTTCCTCGGAGGGCAGCTCGATGGGCGGCTCCTCGTAGAAGCCGAAGCGCTTGGCCTGGTCGAGTACGGCCAGCGGTCCGAGTGCCTTGCCGATGTTGCAGAAGACGGCGTTGATGGAGTGCTCGAGCGCCTCCGTGAAGGAGACGTTCCCGAACACCTCGGGGCCGCTCTGGTCGGCAAAGTTGGACACCTTCTTGCCGTACTCGATGCAGTAGCCCGGATCGTCGAAACGGCTCGCGGGGGTGTACCTGCCCGAGTCGAGGGCGGCCGACGCCGTGATCACCTTGAAAATCGAGCCCGGTACGAAGAGTCCCTGCGTGGCCCGGTCGAGCAGCGGGCTCGCGTTGCCGCAGGACGCGCGCGTGTGAACGATCTGGTTGAAGTGGCCCTCGACGAGATTGGGGTCGTAGGAGGGCTGCGACGCGAGGACCAGCACACGTCCCGTCTCGGGCTCGATGGCGACCGCGGCGCCGCACTTCCCGGCGAGCTGCTGCATCGCCACCTCCTGGCCGCGGGCGCTGAGGGTCGTGACGACGTCGTTTCCCTGCTGCGTGAGGCCTTTGAGCTTGTCGAGCGCGTTGTCGAGCAGCGTGTCGAGGTTGGCGTTCGACCCGGTCAGGTAGTCGTTCAGGGATTCCTCGAGCCCGGTCCGAGAGCGCTCGATCGTCGAGTAGCCCACCGGGTGGGCCGTGAGCTGGTGATGGGGGTAGAAGCGCAGGTACCACGTGCGGCCGAGGTTCTTCTTCTTCACAACCCGGTTCCTGGCGAGGACCGTTCGCCCGTCCGCGGCGTAGATCGTCCCCCGCTCGATGGTCAACTGCCTGACAAGGAGATTCGGGTTGCCGCGGCGGGCCTCGAGGTCTGGCGCTTTCCAGAGCCACCAGGTGGTCATCCCGATCACCGAGACGAAGAGGACGACGAGGACGAAGAAGAGGCGCCTGATCTGCGCGTTCACGCGGACGCCTCTCGGTTGACACGGTTCGAGACCATGAGCAGCAATCCGACGATGAGGAAGTTGGCGACGATGCTCGAGCCGCCGTAGGAGACGAACGGGAGCGTGATCCCCGTGAGCGGGATCAGCCCGGTGACTCCGGCCGTGATGATGAACGCCTGGACCGCCAGGGTCGCGGTGAGGCCCATGGCGAGGAGCTTCGAGAACCCGTCGTCTGCCATGAGCGCGATGCGGAAGCCGCGATAGAGAACGACGACGTAGACGAGCACGAGCGCGGCTGCGCCGGCCAGCCCGATCTCCTGGGCGACGGCGGCGAAGATGAAGTCGGTCGAGAGGAACGGGATGTACGTGTGGCCCTCCGGGGAGATCAGCACGCCTTCGCCCAGGCCTTGCCCGAAGAGCCCCCCGCCCGAGATGGCGTAGATGGACTGGGCGAGCTGATAACCCTCGTCGTAGACCGGGCAGGCGTTGGAGACGGTCCAGCTGCAGTCGAGCCAGATCGAGACCCGCTCCTGCACGTGGGGCGTGACGTGGTAGAGCGCGTAGGCCCCGAGCGCGAAGAGCGCGCCCCCCACGGCAACGTAAGCCCAGCGCGCAGTGGCCACCCAGAGCATGGCCAGGAAGACCGAGAAGTAGAGGAGGCCGCCGCCGAGGTCGTTCGTCTGGAAGAGGACGAGCATGGCCCCTCCCCAGATCACGAGCAGGGGCCCGAAGTGCTTGGGCGAGGGCAGCCCGTAGCGGCCGGAGCCCATGGAGAGCACCTCGCGGTTGTCGCGCAGGTAGCCCGCGAGGAAGATGACGAGCAGGACCTTGGCGAACTCGCCGGGCTGGAAGACCACGGGCCCAATCCCCACCCAGAGCGAGGCCCCGTTGATCGTGCGCCCGAGGCCCGGGACGGCCGGCAGGGCAAGGAGCCCGATCGCGACGAGCCCGAGGATGTACTTGACGTGGTCAAGGCTGCGGTAGTCCCTGAGGAAGAGCAGTAGGGCCGCGAAGGCGGCGACCCCGATCACGACCCAGAGCCCCTGGCGGAGCGCGAGGTCGGGGTCGATCCGGTAGATCATCGTCAGCCCGACTGCGGTGAGCGCACCGGAGATGGGCAGCAAATACGGATCGGCTTGCGGCAGCGCGACCCGGACGACGATGTGCGCGGCGACGAAGAGCGCCACGAAGAATGCCGCGTACGAGAGCGAGGCGGTCGAGACGACGTCCTGGCGGGCGATGTAGACGGCGGCGAAGCCAGTCGCGGTGAGCAGTCCGACCAGGAGGAGGTTTACGAGCTCCCGGTTGCGAAGGGTCATGTACTAGGGCACGCCCTCGGCTTCGTAGGGTGCGATGCGGTCACGTGCCTCGTCGTACGACATGAGGTCGTGGTCGAAGAGATCGGCGCGCTCGTCAGGGGTGAGCTGCACGGCTTGGAGCCTGCTCACGTAGCGCGCGCGAAAGAGATCGAAGCCTCCACCCAGCCCGTAGGGGACGCCCTGGTAGACGACGACGTTCCCGTCCTCGTCCGCGCCGATGAAGTTCGCCCGCGAGAGCGCCCAGAAGGCGGCCGCGATCACGGCGAGCACGAAGGCTAGGGCGAGGAACGACCAGAAGACGCGCCGACCCCAGTGGCGCTCGCGGCGGCGCTTCGGCGTGGGCTCCTCGTCGTCCAGGGACGCCCCCCAGTCGCCGGCATCCAGGGTTTCCTCGCTCTCGACCGTCGCCGCAGCGGCGGCCGTGCGGACGCTGGCAGCCTCGAGCCCGGTGAGCGTGTCTTCGAGATTGGTCTCGCCGTGCCCGTTGGATCCCGCGATCGCGGTGTCCTCGAGGTCCGTCGGCTCCCCTTCGAGCCGGAAGATGACAACGGTGACGTTGTCCTCCCCTCCGGCGCGGTTGGCCGCCTTCACGAGCGCCTTCGTCGCCTCCTCGAGCGAGCTCGAGCGTGCCACTGTCTCGGCGATCTCGTCGTCGCCGACCATGGTTGTCAGGCCGTCCGAGCAGAGGAGGAAGACGTCGCCCGCTTCCGCCTCGGCCGTGAACGTGTCCACGTCGACGTGAGGGTCCGTGCCGAGGGCGCGCGTGATCACCGAGCGTTGGGGATGGCTGTCTGCCTCGTCCGGGCTGAGGCGCCCGCTGCGAACGAGGTCGGCGACCAGAGAGTGGTCCTCCGTCAGCTGCTCGAGCTGTCCGTTCCGGAGACGGTAGGCGCGGGAATCGCCGACGTGGCCAACGGCCACGCCATTGCCCGCGACGAGGGCGGCCGTGATCGTCGTACCCATTCCGGACGCCTGCGCGTCGCTCTTCGCCCGCTCGTAGATGCGCCTGTTGGCCTCCTGGATGATGGTTGCCACGCGCTCCTCGGGATCGAGGTCGTCCGCGTCATGGAACTCGCGGAACGCAACTGCGGCTAGCCGCGAGGCGACCTCGCCGGCCTGCGCCCCTCCCATGCCGTCGGCGACGGCGAACAGCGGTGGGGTGTGGACGAACGAATCCTCGTTCCGGCGCCGCTTGCGACCCGCGTCCGTGCTGCCTGCGCTGTCAGCGATCCTCATCGCTCGAACCGAAGCTCCGTATCGCCGATCTGCACGACGTCTCCTTCCCGAAGCTTGCGCCTGCCATCCAAGCGCGAGCCGTTGACGAAGGTGCCGTTCGTCGAGCCCAGATCGAGGATCCATACCCCGTCACGTTGAGATTCGATCCGAGCGTGGTGCCCTGAGGCGAACTCGTCACCCGGGAGAGCGAGCGTATTGTCCTCGGCACGGCCGATCGTGAGCGGGACAGGGCCTGCCTCGAAGGAGCTGCCGTTCTCGAGGGCCTTGCTCTTCTCGACCACGAGGCGGCCCCCCGAATCGACTGGATGCTCGGCGGCCAGCTGGGAAGGCGCGAGGATGAAGCTCTCCTGAGGCGCGACCCGCAGGTCCCTCGAGGCCGAGCGGATGACCCGCCAGATGAAGATGTAGAGCAGGACGAGAAAGGCTGCCTTGAGCGCGAGGAGGACCGGCTCGACGTTCATCCCTATGCAGGCTGCTCGAAGACGACCTCGCTGCGACCGAGAACGAGGCGGTCTTCGTGCTTCAGCTTCGCGCGGTCGACGCGCTTACCGTTGAGCTCGACGCCGTTCGTGGAGCCGAGGTCGACGATCCACCAGGCTCCGTCCTCGCGGCGAATCTCCGCGTGGCGGCGCGAGACGTTCGCGTCCTCGAGCGTGATGTCGCATTCTCGCGAGCGGCCGAGCACCGCGCCGCCCTCGGGCAGCTCGCGACGCGCGCCTCCCACGTTGAGAAAGGCGCGCGGCTCGTGTGCGAGCCCGAGCTCCTCCGCTTCCTGGGCGGAGACGGCGGCCGTCGCCGCCACCGGAGGCTTGAAGACGCGTGTTGGGCTGGGCGCCTCGGCCTCTTCCAGCTCCTGCTCGTCGGCAGCGGCCGCCTGGCGTGCCTGCACCATCCTGGTTGCGATCCCGAACTCTCCCATTTCGAGGTCGTCGTCCTCCTCGAGCAGGACCTTGGGCGTCGAGAGGAGGGAGTAGCCCTCTCGCCGCGCGTGCTCGGAGAGGTAGTCGGCAAGCTCGGTCAGGAGCGAAGCCTCGTACTCCGAGAACTGCTCGCGGTCGCGCGGTGCGAGATAGAGGACGTACTCGTTCGGCACGTAGACGCGCGAGATCGAGACCGTCTTGTGGTCGTCCATCTCCTTCGCGAGCTTGCGTGCGAGCTCGACGGGCTGCACGTGCGACCTGAAGGTACGACCAAAGACGCCCTCGACGAGGGATTCGATCCTGGTTTCGATGCTCCGGAGGACGTTCACTGGCGCGAGGGGCGAATTGTGCCCCGCGCGCACTCTAACCACGCGTTCGCAGCACCGGCACAGCCAAAACAGCCGCACCCACCCAGACCCAGAGGGCGAGCGGAAACGCGCCGACCGCCCCGAGGGGAGCCAGGAGCGCTGCGCCGAGGAGCGCGGCGCCCCAGACGGCGATTCCCCACATGCCGCGCGTGCGCGCGTACGGGGCCGCGACGGCAGCAGCCGCCAAGACGGCGGATTCGATCCAGAGGGCCTGGTGCGCCACCAAGAAGCTCTGGAGTGCTGCGAGAGCGGTTCCGGGATGCGGGGACGCTCCCAGCTCCAGGCTCGACGGAGGCTGCTCGCCCGTCAGGGGAAGCGGCGATCCGGTCAGCCCCGCAACGGCGATAGCCGCCGGCAACGCCGCGGCGGCGAGACACGCGCGACGGACGGCCCCGCGAGCGGTGAGGACCAGCGCGGGCACGAGCAGGAACGCTTGCGCAGGCGCCAGGGCGGGTCCGAGCAGGAAGAGGAAACTCGTACGGCTGTCTCGAGCGAAGACGAAGAACCATGCCGCGGCTGCGACGACGTAGACGGCTGCGAGGCCGAGCGAAATGTTCCCGAGCGGGAGGATGGGCACCGTGAGCGCGAAGCCGAGACCAGCAGCCGGGCTGGCCAGGGCGCTCGCCGCAGCCAGGGCCGCGATCAGGAACGGCCACCCGGAGGGAAAGAAGGGAAGGAGCCAGACAGCGGCGCCTGCGAAGACCGCCGCGAGCGCAGCGGGGCCTCCGCGCTCGACGAGCCGAGTGCGCGACATGGTCGCTCGCGGCCTCTCGCCGCGCGCGTTCCAGGAGCTGCGCAGGTGCGCCGCAGCCTCCTTCGCGGGAGGCCTGCGCGCGGGGGCGGGCGCGAGCATCGCGTCGACGGTTCCGGTCAGCTTGCGCGGCAGATCGGGGCGCAGGCTCGCGAGGGAAGGAGCGCCCGCCGAGACTCGCCGCGCGGTCTCGAGGGGAGAGAAGGCCCAGAAAGGATGCTTGCCCGCGAGTGCCTCCCAGAGAAAGACCCCGACCGACCACACGTCGGCGGCGCCGGTCGCCTCGCGACCGGCGAGGCGCTCCGGTGCGATGTAGGCGAGCGTCCCGGGAACGTCGCCGACGGCTGTGAGTGTGTCCGCCTCCTCGAGCTGCGCGAGCCCGAAGTCGAGCACGCGGACGGAGACTTCCTCGGAATCCTCGAGCATGACGTTCGCCGGCTTGACGTCCCGGTGGACGACACCCTTGCCGTGGGCATGGGCGAGGGCTTCCAGGACCTGCGCCCCTGCCTCGACCGCGTCCGCGTCTCCCAGCTCTCCGTGACGCAGCGCCTGTCGCAGCGTCCGGCCTGCGACGTACTCGTAGGCGACATAGACGTGGCGATCGTCTCGCTCGAGATCGAGGGCTTTCAGGCACCTCGGGTGGCGAAGCCGGGCCGCGGCCTCCACCTCTCGCTCGGCTCGTGACCCGGCTTTGCCTTCTCGGGGGACGACTTTGAGCGCGACATCACGAGCTAGGCGCTCGTCCCGCACGAGCCAGACCGAACCGGACCCCCCGCTGCCGAGCGGTCGAAGCGGCCGGTAACGGCCGAGGACGAGATGGTCGTGGTGGAGGGCGACGGCGCGCTCCATCGGCCACCTGCACTTGGCGATCGACTCTTAAAGTCCTGCTATCGCCGGGGAGGGTGGTAGACTCGGCCAACTTTCCCCGGCCCCCCTCTCGGTCATGTTCGAGCGCGAGAGCACCGATCCCCAGACCGACATCGAGTTCGACTTCTTCGACGAGTCCCCGACCGCGGAGTCTGCCAACCGTGAGCGCGAAGCCCCCAGGCGGGGCCCCCGGTTGCCGAAGAGGCCGACCGGAGGTGGAGGCGGTGGGCCGCAGCCTTCCCTCTGGCGGCTGGGCATCCTCATCGCGGGCGCGATCCTGCTCGCGGTCATCCTCGTCCTCTGGGTCAACAGCTGTCGCGAGGGACAGAAGAAGGCCGAATACAGGGATTACATGGAAGCCGTCTCAGGGCCGGCCAGCGATTCCGAGCAGGTCGGGAAGAACCTCAACAAGCTCCTGACCACCCCGGGAATCAAGCTCAACGATCTCCGCGACGAGCTTGACGGGCTGCGCCAGCAGTCGGTGCAAATCCTGGCCGCCGCGCGCAAACTCGACCCGCCCGGGCCTCTTCGCGACCAGCAGGAGAGCCTCATCGAGACCTTCGAGTTCCGCGTCAACGGACTGGACGGCCTCGCGCAAGCCTTCTCCCAGGTGCAGTCGGCCAAGGACTCGTCCGAGTCGGGGCAGGCGCTCGCGATTCCGGCTCAGCGCTTGGTTGCGAGCGACGTCGTCTACCAAGACCTCTTTTACGAGGGCTCGCGAACTGTGATGAACAACGAAGGGGTCCAGGGGATACCGATCCCCGAGTCGGACTTCGTCCAGAACGGCGAGCTCGCGAGCCCGACTGCCTGGGCGCTCATTGTCGAGCGCTTGACAAGGAGCCCCTCGGCCGGCGGCGTGCACGGGAACCAGATCGTCAGCGTCATCGTCCAGCCGGGCGCGCAGCAGCTCTCGCCCACCGATGACAACACCGTCAAGGCCTCGGACCAGCTGTCCTTCCAGGTGCTCGTCAAGAACTCGGGCGAGAGCCAGGAGACACAGGTGAAGGTCACCCTGACAATCCAGCAGAGCCCGTCGCCGATCCGGCGCGAGCAGACCATCGACCTGATCAACCCCGGAGAGACGAAGACCGTCGTCTTCCGCGATCTCGGGCCGCCGAACTTCGGCACCCGCACGACCGTGAAGGTGAACGTGGAACCGGTCACCGGCGAGACGAACACGTCGAACAACACCGCCGAGTACCCGGTCATCTTCACGCTGGGATAGGTGGATGCCTAGCTCACTGACGAGCGCGGCCGGCTGGGTCGCGATCGGCGCGGCGGCGGGGGCGCTCGTGGCGGTGCTGTTCTCCATCGCCTTCTTCGTGCAGGTGCGACGCATGCGTGAGGCTCAGAAGGTGCTGATCGGCCGCGGCAAGGACGATCTCGTCGAGTTCGCCGTCTCCTTGCAGGCTCGCATCGACGACCTTCACCGTGCGGTCGACGAGGTCGCCGCCGGGCTCTCGCGCATCGACAAGCGCGTCGACGGCTGCCTCTCGCACACGTCGATCGTCCGCTACGACGCCTACGAGGACGCGGGCGGGCATCAGTCCGCCTCGATGGCGTTTCTCGACGCTGCCCGCTCGGGAGTTGTCGTCAGCGCCATCCAGGGCCGCGACTACGCGCGGATCTACGTCAAGGAGCTCGACCGCGGCCAGCCGTCGCTGGCCCTCTCTCCCGAAGAGCAGGAAGCGGTCGACCGCGCCATGGCATATTAG
>JBKPFG010000260.1:0-6932 GCA_046728735.1 Actinomycetota bacterium | reverse complement strand
AGGTCGGAGATGGCCATGGCCACCAGAGCGCAGGAGACTCGCTCGCCGACGGAGATGAGCATGTCGAGCTCCCGCGGCTCGGGCCGGGGCGAGACCTCGTGCGCGAGCGCCACTAGCTCGTCCGTGTGCCGCCCCATTGCCGAGACCACGCCGACGACACGGCCACCGGCGCGCTTGGACGCGACGAGCCGCGCAGCGACGCGGCGGATCTTCTCCGGGTCGGCGACGGACGTCCCGCCGAACTTGAGGACGAGCGTGCCGAGGTGCGGTCGCTCGTCGGTCTCGACGGTCGGAACGACTTCGTACGCGGTCTCGCTCACGTCACATCGGCCGCCGGCCGGAGAGAGCGCGGCCCAGCGTGACTTCGTCCGCGTACTCGAGATCGCCGCCGACCGGCAGGCCGCTCGCGAGCCGTGTGACGCGCGTGCGGTCGCGCAGGCGGTCGGCGAGGTAAGCGGCGGTCGCCTCACCGGTCATGTTCGGGTTGGTCGCCAGGACGACTTCCTCCACACCGTTCCTTTCGACTCTTCCGAGCAGCTCGTCGATTCGCAGGTGCTGGGGCTCGACGCCGTCGAGCGGGGAGAGCGCGCCCCCGAGGACGTGGTAGACGCCTCGGTATTCGTGCGTCCGCTCGACGGAGAGCAGGTCGACGGGCTGCTCGACCACGCAGATGATCGAGTGGTCGCGGCGGGCGTCCTGGCAGATGACGCAGAGCTCGTCCTCGGTGAGGTTCCCGCATTCGCGGCAGAAGCCGATCTTGTCCTTCACCTCGCGGATCGCGTCCGCGAGCGCCGCGGCTTCCTCGTCCGACACGCGCAGGAGGTGAAACGCGAGGCGCTGCGCCGTGCGCGTGCCGACGCCCGGTAGGCGGGAGAGCTGGGCGATGAGGTTGTCGACGAGCGGGCTGAACACGCCCGCCTATTCTGCCTAGAGCCCTGGAAGGCCCAGGCCCTTGAGGCCGCCCATCGCTCCTCCGAGCTTCGACTGCATCAGCTCCTGGACGTTGCGGAGCGCCTGATTGACGCCCGCGAGGACGAGGTCGGCGAGCCCTTCGGGATCGTCGGGATCGATCGCTTCGGGCGAGATCCTGATGTCCGTGATCTCACCGGAGCCGTTGGCCTTGACGATCACCATGCCGCCGCCGACGGAGGCCTCCACGGTCTCGTTCGCGAGCTCCTCCTGCGCCTTCGCCATCTGCTCCTGCATCTGCTGTACCTGCTGGAGCATCTTGTTCATGTCCATGGACACGTCATGCCTCCCCGGATACCTGCGCTTTGCTGCCCAAGGTTATGCGAGATGAGATCGCATCCGAGCGGCTTGTTTCCGACGCCCCTGGCGCTGGCCTTGGAGGCGGGGCGCAAAAGCATGATGCTATGAGCACATGCGCGATCTTCCCACGGGAACGGTCACGTTCGTGTTCACGGACATCGAGGGCTCGACGCGCCTGGTCGAGGAGCTGGGACCGGACGAATACGGGCGTGCGCTCGCCGACCATCGCGTGCTTGTGCGGCGCGTCTTCAACGAGCTGGAGGGGCACGAGGTCGACACGCAGGGCGATGCGTTCTTTTTCGCCTTCACGACCGCAACTGCCGCGCTGGAGGCGTCCGCGCGGGTTCAGGACGGCCTGAGCGACGGCCCGATCCGCATCCGCATCGGCATCCATACCGGGTCCCCCCGCCGGACGGATGAAGGCTATGTCGGGACCGATGTGCACCGCGCCTCGCGCATCGCCGCCTCCGGCCACGGAGGGCAGACCCTCGTGTCGGCTTCCACGGCCGCGCTCGCCCCGGGCGTAGAGCTCACGGACCTCGGCGAGCATCGGCTGAAAGACCTTTCAGCCGCGGAGCGCATCTACCAGCTCGGAGACAGCGAGTTCCCGCCGCTGAAGACGCTCTTCCAGACCAACCTTCCGATACCGCCTACCCCCTTCCTCGGCCGGGGAGCTGAGCTCGCCGACGTCACGTCGCTGCTGGCCCATGAGGACGTACGGCTGCTGACGCTCACCGGCCCCGGCGGGACGGGTAAGACCCGCCTTGCGCTGCAGGCCGCGGCTCTCTCCGCCGACGCGTACCCGGACGGAGTCTGGTGGGTGCCGCTCGCGCCTCTTCGCGATCCCGAGCTGGTGCTTCCGACCGCTGCTCAGGCTCTGGGAGCGCAGCACTCGCTTCCCGACCACATCCGTGACCTGCGGATGTTGATCCTGCTCGACAACTTCGAGCACGTCGTCAACGCGGCGCCGGAGGTCAGCGTCCTCGTCGGCGCCTGTCCGAACCTCGACGTGCTCGTGACGAGCCGGGAGCGGCTCCGTCTCGAGCCCGAGCACGAATACGAGGTGCCCCCGCTGTCCCGGGCCGAGGGAATCGAGTTCTTCGCCGCCAAGGCTCGGGCGATCAAGCCGGAGTTCCAGGCAAACGGCGCCGTCCCGGAAATCTGCTCCAGGCTCGACGACCTTCCGCTTGCCCTCGAGCTCGCGGCCTCGCGCGTCAAGGTGCTCTCGCCGGAGCAGATTCTCGAGCGCCTCGAGCAGCGCCTGCCCCTGCTCACAGGCGGGCCGAGAGACCTCCCGGAGCGGCAACAGACGCTCAGGGCCACGATCGACTGGAGCTACGACCTCCTCCCCGAGGAGGATCAGCGCGCCTTCCGGCGCCTCTCTGTCTTCGCGGGCGGCTGCACGCTCACTGCGGCGGACGCGGTCGCCGGCTCTGGCATCGACTCCCTGCAATCGCTCGTCGACAAGAGCCTGCTGCGCTACACGTCGGGCCGCTACTGGATGCTCGAGTCGCTGCGTGAATACGCAGGTGAGGAGCTCGACGCTTGCGGGGAGGCAAACGCAGTGCGCCGGCGCCACGCCGACTACTTCTCCGACCTCGTCTGCAGTGCGGGCCTCTCACTCGAGCCCGAGGGCGCTCAGGAATACGCGCTCATCCGCAACGAAGTGGACAACGTACGAACCGCGCTCGACTGGCTTGCCGACAGCGACCCCGAGGCCGCTCTGCGACAGACCGCCGCTCTCGACGGTTTCTGGGCGGTCTACGACCCTCGTGAAGGAATGCGTCGGCTCGAGGCTCTCCTGGAGAGTCAACCCGATGCGCCCGCCGAGATCCGGGCGGCCGCCTACCGCGCCCTCGGGAGCTCCGCCAACCCCGCGGGGGACGACGCCCTCGCCGAGCGCTGCTACGAAAGAAGCCTCGACGCCTACCGGGAAGCAGGGGACGAACGCGGTGTAGCGGCCATGCTCTTCCGACTGGGAATCAGCGCCTTCTACAGAGGTGCGTACGAACACGCGCGGCGGCTCGGCGAGGAGAGTCTCGCGCTCAGCAGAGGGGTCGGCTATGGACCGGCCGAGTCCCAGGCGCTCGGCCTGCTCGGTGAGCTGGAATACATGCGTGGAAATCTGGAGGCCGGGGCCGACCTGATTGAGCAGAGCGCAGCCCTCGCAGGCGAGGTCGGCTTCCCGTGGTGGCGCTCACGCATGCTGCGCAAGCTGTCTGACTGCCTCCTCGAGCTCGGGCGCCCGGATCGGGCGGCGGTTGCGGTCCGCGAGGCCCTGCAGCTCATGGCCGAAATCGGTGACCGCCAGATGATCGTGTTCACGCTCGCGCGGCTCGCGCGCATCTCCGCCGAGTCGGGTCGGGTTAAAGAGGCGGGTCTTCTCTGGGGCGCCATCGAAGCCGAGGAGGAGAGGGCACCGATGGGGGCCTGGGCGAAGGAGCGGGATCGTCTCGGCGCTCCCGTCCTCGCTCGCTCGGGACCGGAGTTCGAGCGCGGGCGGGGCGAGGGGCGACTCCTCTCGCTGGAGGAGGTCGTCGACCGGGCTCTCGAAGAGCGGGCCTGACTCCTTTCTAGCTCTCGTCCACCTCGCGCGCGTCGAACGTGCTCTTCATCAGCGAGATGATCTCCTCTTCGGTCACGGGCCCTTCCTCGGACTCCTCCTCGTCCACCTCGCCTTCGCCGATCGCGAACGCGAGCGTGAGACGCCGCCCCGTGACTTCGTAGAGGACCTCTGCCAGCAGCGTCGCGTTCTTGGGCTCCTCGGCGAGATTGCGGTGGAAGGAAGCTGCGGGCGGGAACTCGATCACGAGCCGGTCTCCGTTCAGCTCGATCGGCTTCGCCTCGTTGAGCACCGAGGCCGTCGGGATGGAGCGCTCGCCCACGGCGGGGAGAACGGCCTGCTTCCAGGCGGACTGGATCTCCGACAGCTCGACGGGCGGCCCTTGCTCCGCGGTCGAGTCGCTCTCGGGCGGGCGCGGGGCCTTCGGCGGCGCTGCCTTCTGCGGCTGCGCGCGACCCTTGCTCTCCAGCTGCTCGAGGCGGTAGGAGAGCGACTGACGCGAGAGGTCGGCGCCCGGCCGCGTCACTTTGACGAGAGCGAGCTCGAGCGGCAGGCGTGGGTCTCCTCCCTCGCGCGCGTCGTCCACTGCGACCGCGAGGAGGTCGATCAGCCTGATCACATCCGGCTCCCCGAGCTGGTTCGCCTGCGCGTGCAAGCGGTCGCGCGTCTCGGGAGTGGCCGGAATGGAGTCGGGAACTTCGCCGAGATGCTGGACGAGGAGGAGATGCCGGAGATGCTCGAGCAGATCGGTGACCAGGCGGGAAAGATCCTGCCCCTGCTCGGCGAGCTCCTCCACGAAGTTGAGGAGCCCGGCCGTGTCCCGGTCGACGATCAGGTCGCAGATGCGGAAGAGCGCCTCCTCCTCGACTGCGCCGAGGAGCTGAAGGACGGCCTGCACAGTGATCTCGGCGTTGGTCGCCGCCGAAAGCTGGTCGAGGGTGGAGACCGCGTCGCGGAAGCTCCCGCGCGCGCTGCGGGCGATCAGCGAGAGCGCCGCGTCGGGCGCCTCGATCTTCTCGCCGTCGGCCACGCGGCGGAGGAGCTTCGTCAGCTCGGCCAGCCGTGGGCGCGCGAAGAGGAACGTCTGGCAGCGCGACCGAACCGTCGGGAGCATCTTCCCCAGGTCGGTCGTGCAGAAGACGAAGACGAGGTGGGGCGGGGGCTCCTCGATCAGCTTGAGGAGGGCGTTGAAGGCTGCATCCGTCAACTGGTGCGCCTCGTCGAGGATGTAGACCTTGTAGCGGCCCTCGACCGGCTGCAGGATCACGTGCTCGCGGATCTCGCGGATGTCGTCGATTCCCCGCTGGCTCGCCGCGTCCATCTCGATCACGTCGAGCGAAGTGCCGGCGGCGATCGTTCGACAGGAGTTGCACGTCTTGTCCGGCGAGGCGGTCGGGCCCTGTTCACAGTTCAGGCACTTGGCCAGGATGCGCGCGAGCGAGGTCTTCCCGGTGCCGCGCGGGCCGGCGAAGAGGTAGGCCTGCCGGATCTGGTCGCGCTCGATCGCGTTGCGCAGGGTGCGCACGACCGCGTCCTGGCCGACCACCTCGTCGAAGTCGAGGGGACGGTATTTGCGGTAGAGGGCGGTCACGCTCGAGAGAGTTTAGTGCCCGGCCGCACACCCTCCGTCGAGGGCGTTCTCGAGGCGGTGCCGGCGACGCTCGCTCAGACCAGGCTGATCCGCGGCACCTGGGAGAAACTGCTTAGCGCTGCTTCCTCCCGGACCTGACGCGGTTCACAGGCTCCCAATGCGCGGAACCTGACCGTCAATGCTCGCGTGCGCAAGCCCTACTTCGAACAACAACCCCCTTGGGAAGGGATTCGGCCCCGCTGGAGCGGATTGCGGGTTCAGGGAACCGCTAGCTCCCCGCTTAGCGCGGCCGGGCACGACCATGGTACCAACGTGCCGACGCTAGACTGAGGCGGCTCCGGGCGCATAGCTCAGCGGGAGAGCGCCCGCTTCACACGCGGGAGGTCCCTGGTTCGATCCCAGGTGCGCCCATCACGCACCGCTTGGTTGCGTGAAAACCGCATGGATGCGTGGGTCAGGTGTGCCGTAGGCGCCGAAAACGCTCGTGCGGTGCCTACCCCCGTGCCTACCTCAGATCTCGTCCATGCTGACAACTAGTCTTCGGGGTGGTTGTTGAACTCAACATGGTCGCTTCATGACGTCGAGGACGTAGAGGGTCTATGCGGCAAGGTTTTGGAGACTCGCCTCCGTCGCTGGGGCGCGACCCTCAATGAGCAAGAAAACGAGGACACACTGTCCTTCCTGCTCGGGCGAAGCTGGGTGCTCTACCTCAAGTTCGACCCCCTGGCACAAAGCAACGTACCGGCGAAGCTTCTCAACGTTCCTCTACCGAAGGCTTTACAGCTTCGAGGTCGTTAACTGGTACCGATCGCGCTTTAGAGACGACCGCTACCCAAGCCATACGCGGGCAGTCGAACCCGCCGAGGGAGAGGACAACCGGGTCCTCGGGCTGAGATTGCCTCGAGCCTTCGCATATCGACCGACACACTGGAAGCTGCTTCGTGCTCGGCTCGAGAACGTTCAGGTCTTGTGCAGGCGGCACAACTCCGCGAAGCGTGATCGGGATCTTCAGACGCCGTTTTTTTGAGAGCCGACCAGCCCGAACCCTCACCGGCTCTCCGCGAAAAACACTGCGCAGGAGTCCCAAGCCTTCAAAAGATCGTCCGGGGAATTGGCTGATGAGCATGAAGCGCCAAACCGCGCGGCTAACCGGACGGTTCTCGGGAGGAATCTTTCGCGAGTTCGATTCCCGCCGCCGCCGCTATTCCCTGCAAATCGAGATTGCGGGTTGAGCGCCAGCCCGATGCTGGACGACAAAAGCCGTTACACAGAGAAGGCCCGCAAGCGGGCCTTCTCTCCTGCGTCGAGTGGTCTTGCCGGGACTGTTACGCCCTGGCCTTCATCTCTTCGACGATGACCTTGCCGCCTGTGATCTTGGGCGGATTCGGCAGGACCGTGTCGAGCTTCTCCTCGCGTAGCCACTCGGCCACGACGCGGGTCGACTCGTCGGCGTGCGCCGAAGTGTCGTAGAAGTTGACGGAACTCATGACGCCGTTGTCGGCCTCGATG
>JBKPFG010000297.1:0-7056 GCA_046728735.1 Actinomycetota bacterium | reverse complement strand
GAGTTCGTCCATGTTTACGAAGCCAGAGGCTTAGGCACTGCGGCCGCCGTTCCGCTGGACGACGACGAGGACATCGAGCTCGAGCGCATCCCACTCGTGGGCAGCCTCGAGCGCCTGTCCGACGGGATCTCCGTCGGGGCTTTGGCCCTCTGGCTCGAGGCGCGATGAGCCCCGCCGGCTGGCTGCTCGAGCTAGAGCGTTCGCTCGGCGAGGACGAGGACGGCGAAAACCTCGCCGTGGGGCTCGTCGTCCTGGCGTCGGTGGCCGGGGCCCAGGTTCCGGTCGAGCCCGAGGTCGTGCACGGCGCGGCCAGGCGCGCCCTCCTGCTTCTGGCGGCCGGAGGCAACCCCGAGCGCGGGCTCGACCTGGACGGCCGCGCGGTGACCGCCATGGCGGCCGAGCTCCGCACGGTCGAGCGCCAGCTCGCCCTGGAGCAGGGGCTCGTCGACCTGCGCTTTCAGGCAGAGGGCCTGCCGCACGCGAGCGAGGCCGTGCACGGTCTCATCCACGCGCCCGACGTGGCCTGGAGGGCGTACGCGGCAAGTCTCCTGGCAGAGGAGTTGGGAACGGATTAGCGGCCGCGGCGGCCCTGGGGCGGCGCTGGCAAGGGAGGCCAGCGAGCGGCGCCGAGACAGTACGGCAATGGTACGGCGAGGCGACGCTCGCGCAGGATGCCGCAGCCAGCGTCGTCAGGCCGGCCCGAAGGCGGGCTTTGCCCGGCTGAGGCCGCCGGCCAGAGACGCCGCGGCGTCGATGAATAGATCGTTCTAGCGGCTGGCCGGAGCGATCCCCGGTTCCGCCTCGACGGCGGCGTGCTCGCGGGCGGCCATCTCTTCCTCCGTCATCCGGACGGGCCCCTTGAACCATCTGCGGGCCGAGAGAACCCACCAGCCGCCAAAAATCAGGCCGATGGCGGCGAACCAGATCACCGTGTAGTTCGTGAACTGCCAGTCGAAGCCGTCCACCCAGGGGAGGCCGATCTTGTAGAGCGGGAAGATGAAGAGGATCGTCACGAGAGCGACCCAGAGGATCGAGATCGGGTTCAGCCACTTGTAGTGGGGCCCGAGGCTCCAGGCCCGCGGCGCATCCCAGGAATCGCCCTTGCGCCAGCGCAGGTAGACCGGCAGGATGAAGGCGATATAGAGGCCGATGACCGCGATCGCAGTGCCGACGGCGTAGCCGATGAAGTAGTTCCAGACCGCCGGGATCATGAGGATCGCCGCGAAGAGCGAGACCCCCAGAACCGAGTAGACCGGAACCCGATTCGGAGCGATCCGCCTCCAGATCTGATGGCCGGGAACCGCGCGGTCGCGCGAGAAAGCGAACATCATGCGCGAGGCCGACGTGACGGACGCCGTCACGCAGAAGAACTGCGCCACGACGCAGATGAAGAGCAGGAACTCTGCCCAGCGCTGGCTCATCGAGGTGGCCCAGATCCAGGGAACGATCGGGAGCAGGGCGTTGACGGTCTTCAGGGCCGAGTCCGTGCTCGGGATCGCGAAGGTGACCGCGACGAGCAGGATGAAGCCGAAGACGACCGACACGAACACGGACGTCCACATGCCCACCGCCGCGCCGCGGGAGGCGTTGTTCGTCTCCTCCGCGGTGTGCGCGGAGGCATCGAAGCCCGTGATCGTGTACTGCGCCATCAGGAGCCCCAGTCCGAACACGAACCAGAACGCCGGGTTGCTGAACGACGTCGTCGTCCCTCCGAAGCCCGAGTTGTTGACGGTCTCCGTGAAGACGTAGCTCAACGACTGGTGGTGGTCGGGGACGAAGATCAGCACGCCGACGACCACGACCACCCCGATCATGTGCCACCAGGCGGAGAACATGTTCAGGCCGGACGTGTAGCGGATGTGCATCACGTTGATCAGGACCGCGGCGGTCAGGAAGAGCGCATAGAGGACTTAGGTCGAGGTGTTGAAGGACGCCCCGAACCAGTCGTTCATGTGCTGCGAGTAGCTGAACCAGTAGTCGAAGAGCACCTGGCCGAAGACCGCGAGGCCGTAGCCGATGGCGGCCGTGACAGCGATCTGGCCGATAAGGTTGAACCAGCCGGTTGCCCAGCCCCACCCCGGGCTACCGAGCTTCGACGCCCAGTAGTAGAGCCCGCCAGCGGTCGGGTAGGCCGACGCGATCTCGGCCATGGAGAGGGCGATGATGGTCGACATCAGGCCGACGAGGAGCCAGCCCCACGTCACGGCAATCGGGCCGCCGTGCTCGAACGCGATCGTGTACGAGGTCAAACATCCGGCGAGGATCGAGATGATCGTGAAGCTGATAGCGAAGTTGCGGAACCCGCCCATCGCGCGAAACAGCTCCTGTGCGTAACCGAGGCGATGCAGGATGCTTTCGTCGTCGTCGGCGGGGGCAGTACGGGCCGCACGGTCTTCCGTTTCCATACGTCTCCTCTCTCGTAGGCCCCGAGTTGGGGTATTTATGCGCACTCAGCAAACGCTTTTCAAGCACCCCGACGCTGCGAGTTAGGCTCTCCCCCGATGCTGGAGCTCAAGGATCTCGAGGCTCGGGTGCGCGACGGGTCGATCGACACCGTCGTCGTGGCGTTCACCGACATGCAGGGTCGCCTGATGGGAAAGCGCGTCCACGGGGAGTCCTTCGTCGAGGACCGGGTGGCCGAGCACGGCGTCGAAGGCTGCAACTACCTGCTGGCTCTCGACATGGAGATGGATCCCATCCCGGGCTACCAGATGGCCAACTGGGAGAAGGGCTATGGAGATTTCCTGCTGCAGCCCGACCTCGCGACGCTCCAGCTGACGCCCTGGCTGGATGGAACCGCGCTCGTCCTCTGCGACGTGCTCTGGCATGACGGCCAGCCGGTGAACCCGTCTCCCCGCCAGGTCCTGAAGCGGCAGGTGGAGCGGGCGGCGGAGCTCGGCTACACGCCCATGTTCGGCTCCGAGCTCGAGTTCTACCTCCTCAAGGAGACCTACGCCGAGGCCCACGAGAAGCACTACCGGGACCTGACGCCGTCAGTGCCGTACATCCTCGACTACCACATCCTCGCCACGACCTACGACGAGCCGGTCCTGCGGGAGATCCGCAACCACATGCAGGCGGCCGGAATCCCCGTGGAGAGCTCGAAGGGCGAGGCCTGGCCGGGCCAGCAGGAAGTGAACTTCCGCTACTCCGACGCGCTCGCCATGGCGGACAACCACACCGTCTACAAGAACGGCGCCAAGGAAATCGCGCACCTGAACGGCTGCTCAATCACCTTCATGGCCAAGCCCGACCACACCTGGATCGGGAATTCCTGCCACATCCACGCGAGCCTCTGGGAGGGCGAGAAGGCCGCCTTCGCGGGGGAGTCGGAGGTTTTCAAGCAGTTCCTGGCGGGGCAGATCGCCTGCTTCAAGGAGCTCGCGGTCTTCCTCGCGCCCACGATCAACTCGTACAAGCGCTACGCGGCCGGAAGCTGGGCCCCGACGACCCTTGCCTGGGGCCATGACAACCGGACCTGCGGCTTCCGTATCGTCGGCCACGACAAAGCTCTGCGGGCGGAGACGCGCATCCCGGGAGGCGACGTCAATCCGTATCTGGCCTTCGCTGCCGTCCTGGCCGCCGGCCTCCATGGAATCGAGCACGAGCTGGAGCTGCCTCCCGCGCTCGAGGGCAACGCCTACGAGTCCGATGCGGAGCGCTTCCCCCACTCCCTCCGCGAGGCGATCGACGCCCTCGAGCACGGGAAGATGGCGCGCGAGGCCTTCGGCGATGACGTCATCGATCACTACCTCAATTACGCGCGCACGGAGCAGCGGCTCTTCGATGAGGTAGTGACGTGCTACGAGCGGGAAAGGATGTTCGAGCGCGGATGAGCAGACCCGTCATCGGGATCACGACGTACCTGACTCCGGCTCGCTTCGGCGACTGGGACGAGGAGGCGGCCCTCATCCCGGCTGCCTACGTCAACGCGATCGAGGCCGCCGGCGGGCGGCCCCTGCTCGTCCCTCCGAGCACCGAGGGGATCGAGGAGACGCTCGACCGCCTCGACGGGCTCCTCTTCTCCGGGGGCTCGGACCTCGACCCGGAGCTCTACGGCCAGGACGCCCACCCGGAGACCAACGGGATCGTGCCGGGGCGCGACCGAGCGGAGATCGCTCTGCTGCGGGCGGCGCTAATCCGCGACATGCCGGTCCTGGCAGTCTGCCGCGGCAGCCAGATCCTGAACGTCGCGCTGGGCGGCGATCTCGTCCAGCACCTTCCCGACGTCGTCGGCGACGAGAAGCACAAGCACACCCCCGGCGAGTTCGCCGATCACCACGTCGAGCTCGAGCCGGGCACCCGTGTCCAGGAGATCCTCGGCGACCACGCCCCCGTCAAGAGCCATCATCACCAGGGCTACGGCCGGCTGGGGGACGGACTACACCAGGCGGCTCGAGCGGAGGACGGCACCGTTGAGGCGCTCGAGGATCCCAGCCGTCGCTTCGCACTCGGGGTCCTCTGGCATCCCGAGGCCGGCGAGGACTTCGCCCTCTTCGAGGCACTCGTGGAGGAAGCGAAGGAGTATCGTTTAGAGCGACGCTGAGATGCCCGTCGTCTACGGCTCCCCAGACCTGTTGCCCAGCTTGAGCGTGGTGTACGTGTGTGCTTGCGGCCTGCGGGTCGGGGAATACGGGAACCATGCTGGCGAGCCGCCCCCGGGATGGGTGCGTGCCTCCACCGACGAATACATCTGCGCGCACTGCGCTGAGATGGCCAAGGACACGGCCGTCGGCCCAGGTCCGTAGGCTTCCTGTCGTGAGGCGTGCCGCCGTCATCGCCCTGGCGCTCGCCGTCGTCCTCGCGGTCGGCTCCGCCGGCTGCGGCTCGGGAGAGACGACTCCGCAGCCGGAGCTCGTCTCCGCCGGCCAGGTCATCGGGCAGTTCAAGCGCGACACGGGGCGCCCTCTTCAGCGCGCCGCGGTGGAGGACGTGGCCTGGGACCAGCTCAGCTACGGCCTCAATCCGTCGCAAGAGCTGCTCGACAAGTACGGGATCTTCTCTGTCTACGTCGCCAAAGAGGGCCACGTGGCCGCCCTCGGCTCACTGCTCAAGGACAAGACGACGAAGCAGGCGCTGAAGCGGGACGCCGAAGGCGTTTACTGGGAGCGCGATTCGAACAGCGGCACCTGGATCGCCTACAAGCGCTACTCGGGGAACGTCGTCCTCGTCTGGTTCAGCGGCTCCAAAACCCAGGCACTGGACACGCGGTTCGAGCGGCTCGACCGCGTCCTGACCGACCTTCCCGGCTAAGCTCCGCCTCCGCATGGGGCGACTCGACGGCAAGGTCGCGGTGATCACGGGCGCCGGGGGAGGCATCGGGCGCGAGGCGACGTTGCTCTTCTCCGCGGAGGGAGCCAGCGTCTGTGTCGCCGATGTCGCCGAGGAGCAGGGTGAGCAGACCGCGGCCGAGGCGCGCGAGGCCTTCTTCCACAAGGTCGACGTGGCCGATCCGAAAAGCGTCGAGGAGATGTACCGGACGACGGCCGAGCGCTACGGCGGCATCGACATCCTCTACAACAACGCGGGGATCATGCCGGCCGACGACGCGTCGATCCTCGAGACCGAGGTCGACGCCTGGGATCGCGTGCAGGACGTCAACACGAAGGGCGTCTACCTCTGCTGCAAGCACGGGATCCCCTACCTCGTCGAGCGCGGCGGGGGCTCCGTCATCAACGTGGCTTCCTTCGTCGCCCTCGTCGGCGCGGCCACCTCGCAGATCTCCTACACCGCCTCCAAGGGCGCCGTGCTGTCGATGAGCCGCGAGCTCGCGGTCGAGTTCGCGCGCCAGGGCGTGCGCGTGAACGCACTCTGCCCCGGGCCCGTGGAGACGCCTCTCCTCATGCGCCTCCTCGGCGAGACGCCCGGCGCCCTCGAACGGCGACTCGTCCACATCCCCATGGGCAGACTCGCGCAGGCGAAGGAGATCGCCTACGGCGCCCTCTTCCTCGCAAGCGACGAGTCGTCGTACGTGAACGGGGCGACGTTCCTGGTCGACGGCGGCATCACGGCCGCGTACGTGACCCCGGAATAGCGCCTAGTGCAGCGGCTCCTTGGCCGCCTCGACGAACTGCTCCTGAAGCCAGGTGAGGTAGAGATACACCGCAAGCTCTTCCGTTTCGGGCGCCGCGAAGTCGACCTCGGTCACGTAGAGATCCTCAGTGACGTCGAGCCGCGTGCCGAGCACGAGCCTGAGCTCGTTGAGGGCGGCGAGCCAGGCGTCCACCTCGTCCTCGTCGAGCTCGTCCCGGTCGACGGTCTCCTCCAGCACAGCGAGTGCAGCGTGGTGCTTCGCGAGCAGCTCACCGTGCATCAGCTCCCGGTACTCGCGTTGCGCCTCATCGTCGGCGTCGTACGCGGGCGGAAACAGTCGCCGGAGGCTCGGATCGTCGGCATTCGCTTCGAGCAGGGCGTGGAGCTCGCGCAGCAGCTCCCGGAGGAGCAAGCGCTCGGGAGGAGGCAGGCGGAGGACGAAGCCGCCCTCACGGCGGCGCTCGATCACGCGCCGATCGGCCATCAATCCTGACGCATCGTCGCCCACAGCCCGTGCGCGTGAAGGCGGGCGACGTCGTATTCAGCCTTCTCGCGCGTACCGCCCGAGACGACGGCCTTTCCTTCGTTGTGGACCTGGAGCATGAGCCTGGTCGCCTCGGCTTCGCTATAGCCGAAGAGCTTTTGAAAGACGAACGCCACGTACGACATGAGGTTGTTCGGATCGTTCCACACGATCACGATCCACGGCCGGTCGCGCTGGATCTCGTCCTCGCGAACCGGCTCGTCGAGCTCGACCTCGGCGGGTGTCGAAATGACGGTCGCCATGTTCGGATTCTGTCGGCTGATCCTCGCGACCAGCAGTCGATTCCCCCTCCTCAAAATCGGAGACCCTCGCCTAGGCGAGGGTCTCCGTTAGCAGGCCTGTAAGCCGGATTCTGTCGGGGGTGACCATCCATCTAGGCCGTCGGTTTCCCGACGGCTCGAGCAGCGCACCCGGCTCCTTGGCGGGCCGCCTACGAGCGGAGCCTGTTCGCCTTGCACCGGACGGGGTTTAGCTAGCCG
>JBKPFG010000301.1:0-2556 GCA_046728735.1 Actinomycetota bacterium | reverse complement strand
GCGCCCGGCGGCTACAGCCTCGGGGCGATCCAGCGCGTCCCGGCGGCACAGCCGATATTTCGTCAAGCCCTCCTTTGAGCTCTAGTCACCGCCGAGCACGTACGCGTGCTCGGCCGGCCAGGTGAGCACGACGTGCCCGCCGGGCTGCAGGGAGGAGGCGACCTCGTCGTCCATACGGTGGCTGACGACGCGCCCGGCCTCGCCGGCGTCGACGTGGAAGTGGGTCAATCCTCCGAGATAGACGAGCTCGGCAATCGTTCCCGCAACCCGTGAGCCGCCATCGGGAGCGCGGCCGTGCACGGGCTCGATTCGCACGCGTTCGGGGCGCACGGCCACGCGAAGCTTGGCGCCGGGCTGGGTTTCGGCCCCCACGGGAACGACGAGCCGCTCGTCCTCTCCGATCTTCATGACCCCGAGGCCGTCCCGCACTTCGTCCACCCGGAACTCGAGCGCGTTCAGCGAGCCGATGAAGTCGGCCACGAAGGGTGTCTTCGGATGCTCGTAGATCTCCTTCGGGTGCGCCACCTGCTCCACGACCCCGCCGTTCATGACGCCGATCCGGTCGGACATGGTCAGCGCCTCTTCCTGGTCATGGGTGACGTAGACGAAGGTCGTTCCGAGCTCGCTCTGGATCCGCTTCAGCTCGAGCTGCATCTGCTTGCGCAACTTGACGTCGAGCGCGCCGAGGGGCTCGTCGAGGAGGAGGGCAGCCGGGCGGTTGACGAGGGCGCGCGCAAGCGCGACGCGCTGCTGCTGGCCTCCCGAGAGCTGCGAGGGCTTGCGCTTCTCCATTCCCTCCAACTGGACGACCTTCAGCATCTCGGCCACGCGATCGCGCCGCTCTCCGCGCGGAATCTTCTTCAGCTCGAGACCGAAGGCGACGTTGTCTATGACGGACATGTGCGGGAAGAGCGCGTAGTGCTGGAAGACGGTGTTGACGTTGCGCTGATTGGGCGGAGCCGTCGTGACGTCCGTGCCGCGTAGGAGGACACGGCCCTCGTCCGGAAGCTCGAAGCCCGCGATCATGCGAAGCGTCGTCGTCTTGCCGCAGCCGCTCGGACCGAGGAGCGAGAAGAACTCACCGTCGCGGATGTCGAGCGTGGTCTCCTCGACCGCCAGCACGGAGCCGAAGCGCTTGACGACGCCCTCGAGGCTGATCGCCACGCCGCCGTCCTGTGACATCGGCCGAGTCTAACTCAGTCTCACAAGATCATTAGACCCTTTTCAGGATCCTCTTAGCAGGCGCTGTTTCCATTGGCGGGCAGCGAACGCATGAAGCGCTCGAACAGACGAAAGGAGCCCGCAATGACCACAGGAGGACTCGAAGCCACGACGGCGGCCGTGATCGCCGGAGACCAGGCCCACCTCGACCGCATCGCGGACGGCGGCGGCTGGGAGCGAAGAGCGCTGCTCCAAAGGCTCGTCCGCGGCGAGGTGTCTGAGAAGCCGTGGCGCGCGCTGCGCGTGCGCTAGGACAGAGAGGAGCGCGCAGCGATGCGCGCTCCCGCCGGCGCCCGGCGGAAGCCCGGTAGGCCGAGGGTGAAAGTCGAACCGCCCTCGAAGGTACGAACGGAGCAGCGGCCGCCGTGTGCCTTCGCGATCGCGTCGACGATGGCCAGCCCGAGGCCGACGCCTCCGTGCGCTCTCGTGCGCGCGGCGTCGGCGCGCGCGAACCGGTCGAAGATGCGTCCCAGAGCCTCCGGCGGGATCTCACTCCCTTCGTTCATCACCTCGATCATGAGCTCGCCGCCGTGGGCGTAGGCGCGGAGCTGGATCGCGTCGGAATCCTCCGTGTACTTGACGGCGTTCTCGAGCAGGGCGTCGAGCGCGTTTCGCAACGCCTCCGGGTCGGCCCGCAGTGAGCCGCGCGAGAGATCGCCCAGCCGCCAGGCTCGGATCGCGACCTCGGACCACCGGATGAAGACGTCTTCCAGGAACTGCTCGATCTCGATCTCCTTCCGGATCAAGAAGTCGGGCTGGTCGGCCTTCGCAAGCAGCAAGAGCCGCTCGACGATTCGCTCGATCCGCTGCAGCTCGTCGAGCGCGACCTCCACCTCGGGCGCCCCGTGTCGAAGCCGTTGCAGGATCTCGAGGTGACCGCGCGCGATCGTCACCGGGGTCCGTAGCTCGTGTGAGGCGTCGTGCAGGAACCGTTCCTGCCGCTCGAGAAGCGAGGCGCGCTCGTCCGCGAGCCGCTCCACCGCCCGCATCGCCTGCTGCCGGCGCCGCGCATGCCACACCATGGCGAGGAACATCGCCGACATGAGCGGCACCTCGAAGAGCTCACCGGCGAGCTGAGAGCCGCCGTGCACGTCGGCGAGGACGAGCGGCTCGCAAGAAGGAATGTTCGGCGGGCGTGACTACGCCTACCTCTCGATCGTGGCCCCCGGGGAGGCGGCCACGCCCATCGGCGCGGGTGGGGCTACGAGCGTGCCGGCCGTCGCGGACGCGCTCCTCCCGCTTGCGGCGGCCCTCGTAGCGCTCCTCTTCAGCGCCCTCCTGGCGGCGAGCTTCCTGCGGCGGCCGGCCGGCCAAAAGGCGCTCTGGGCGGCGGGC
>JBKPFG010000124.1:0-1872 GCA_046728735.1 Actinomycetota bacterium | reverse complement strand
CCCTCCTCGCTTCCCGCCCGACCGCCGTCAACCTCGCCTGGGCGATCGATGAGATGCGCCGGGCGGACGGCGACCTCGCCGAGCGCGCGCGGCAGATCCACCGGGACGAGGTCGACCGCTGCCGGCGCATGGGAGAGCACGCCGCGGCGCTCTTCGCGGAGGGCTCGGCGCCGCTCACCCACTGCAACGCGGGCGGGCTCGCGACGGGAGGCTACGGCAGCGCACTCGGCGCGGTCCGGGCCGCGTTCGCGCGTGGCGTGATCACGAGCGTGTTCGTGGACGAGACGAGGCCGCTTCTCCAGGGGAGCCGTCTGACCGCTTGGGAGCTCGAGCGGGCGGGCATCCCGCACACCGTCATCGCCGACTCGGCGGCGGCGTCGCTGATGGCGAACGGCGAGGTGACGCAGGTGATCACGGGCGCCGACCGCATCGCCGCCAACGGAGACACCGCGAACAAGATCGGCACGTACGCGCTCGCGGTATTGGCCTCCCACCACGGAATCCCGCTCTACGTCGTCGCACCGACGTCGACGCTCGACCCGGCGACGCCCAGCGGGGCCGAAATTCCCATCGAGGAGCGGGACCCCGCCGAGGTCAGCTCGCGGTTCCCTGCCCGCAACCCGGCCTTCGACGTCACGCCCGCGGGGTTGATCACCGCGATCGTCACGGAGGAGGGCGTGCACCGCCCGCCCTACACGGACTCTCTTCCTCGCCCGTCTGTAGGAATCGCGCAGTGAAAGCCATGGTCATGGCGGCGGGCTTGGGGACGCGGCTGCGACCTCTGACGGACTTCCTGCCGAAGCCGATGATGCCCGTCGCCAACCGGCCCGTCCTGCACCACCTGCTCAATCTCCTCCGCCGCCACGACGTGCGCGAGGTGGGGATCAACCTCCACGCGTTCCCCGAGATGATCAAGACCTATTTCGGTGACGGCTCCAGGCTCGACATGGCCATCGAGTGGTCGCACGAGGAGGAGCTTCTCGGCACGGCCGGTGGGACGAAGAAGCTCGAGGATTTCTGGGGCGGCGAGACCATTCTCATCACCTCCGGCGACGGGCTCCACGATGTCGACGTCACCGCGCTCCTGGGCCACCATAGGCGCACAGGCGCCCTCGCGACCCTGACCGTCAAGCCGGTGAGCGACCCTTCGTCGTACGGCGTCGTGATCCTCGACCGCGACACGCGCGTGCGCGGCTTCCAGGAGAAGCCCACCAGGGACGAGGCGCGCTCGGATCTCGCCAACTGCGGGATCTACGTGATCGAAGCCGAGCTCCTCGAGCGGATCCCCGCGGGCACCTTCCACGATTTCGGCACGGACGTCTGGCCAGCGCTCGTCGCTGCCAACGAGGAGGTCTACGCCTACACGACAATGGCGTACTGGAACGACGTGGGCGATCTCGACGAGCTTCGCAACACGATCCTCGACGCGGTCCTCGGCCACGTCCGAGTCGACATCCCGGGCGAGGAGATCGCTCCTGGAGTCTGGGCCGAGGCCGGCTGCAAGATCGCCGAGACCGCAAAGATCGACGGGCCGGTTGTGCTGGGCCCGGGCGTCGTCGTCGCCGACGGCGCCCAGGTGCGCGGGCCCGCTGCGATCGGCGCCGACTGCCATGTGGGGAAGGGGGCGGCGATTCGAAGCGCGGCGCTCCTGCCCGGGACGGCGGTCCCCGACGAGGGCCTCGCCATCGCGGGGATCTTCGGCGATGCCTCCAAGCTCGCCGACGCTGTGCTTCGCTATCCCGCGGGCTAGTCCGGAGTCTTCACACCCTCGCGCAAGAGCTCGACAGCCTTCTCGAGGCGACGTTGACGCGTTTGCTCGCGCTTGGCTTCCTCGATCCAGCGCACGTACTCCTTCTGGTGCGTGTAGGAGAG
>JBKPFG010000162.1:0-7347 GCA_046728735.1 Actinomycetota bacterium | reverse complement strand
CGTGTCTGCACCATCCTGGTCGCGATCCCGAACTCTCCCATCTCGAGGTCGTCGTCCTCCTCGAGCAGCACTTTCGGCGTCGAGAGGAGGGAGTAGCCCTCGCGCCGCGCGTGCTCGGAGAGGTAGTCCGCAAGCTCGGTGAGGAGCGAGGCCTCGTATTCTGCGAACTGCTCGCGGTCGCGCGGAGCCAGGTAGAGGACGTATTCGTTGGGCACGTAGACGCGCGAGATCGAGACCGTTTTGTGGTCGTCCATCTCCTTCGCGAGCTTTCGTGCGAGCTCCACAGGCTGGACGTGCGACCTGAAGGCACGGCCGAAGACGCCCTCGACGAGGGATTCGATCCTGGTTTCGATGCTCCGGAGGACGTTCACTGGCGCGAGGGGCGAATTGTGCCCCGCGCGCACTCTAACCACGCGTTCGCAGCACCGGCACAGCCAAAAGCGCGGCCCCCGCCCAGACCCAGAGCGCGAGCGGAAACGCGCCGACCGTCCCCAGGGGAGCCAGGAGCGCGGCGCCGAGGAGGGCCGAGCCCCAGACAGCGATTCCCCACATTCCCCGCTCCCGCGCATACGGCGCGGCGACTGCGGCGGCCGCCAGCACCGTAGACTCGATCCAGAGGGCCTGGTGGGCGCCGAGGAAGCTCTGCAGAGCGGCGAGAGCCTCACCGGGATGGGGAGACGCTCCGAGCGCGAGGCTCGACGGAGGTCGCTCGCCCGTGAGGGGCAGCGGCGAGCGGGTCAGCCCCGCAACCGCGATTGCAGCCGGTATGGCCGCGGCCGCCAGGCAGGCGCGGCGAACGGGCCCGCGAGCAGTGAGGACGAGCGCCGGCACGAGCAGGAGCGCCTGCGCAGGCGCGAGCGCGGGACCGAGCAGGAAGAGGAGGCTCGTACGGCTGTCCCCGGCGAAGACGAGGAACCAGGCGGCGGCTGCGACCGCGTAGACGGCCGCCAGGCCGAGCGAGAGGTTCCCGAGCGGGAGGACCGGCACCGCGAGGGCAAAGCCGAGACCCGCCGTCGGGCTCGCCAGGCCGATCGCCGCGGCCAGGGCCGCGATCAAGAACGGCCAGCCGGAGGGAAAGAAGGGCAGGAGCCAGACCGCGGCGCCCGCGTAGACGGCGGCCAGGGCAGCCGGGCCCCCGCGCTCGACGAGCCGGGTCCGCGACATCGTCCCTCTCGGCCGTTCGCTGCGTGCGTTCCAGGAGCTGCGCAGGCGCGCTGCGGCCTCCTTTGCGTGCGGCCTGCGCGCCGGGGCGGGCGAGAGCATGGCGTCCACCGTTCCGGTCAGGTTCCGTGGCAGATCGGGGCGCAGGTTCGCGAGGGACGGGGCGCCCGCGGAGACGCGTCGCGCCGTCTCGAGCGGAGAGAAGGCCCAGAAGGGATGCTTGCCGGCCAGCGCCTCCCAGAGGAAGACGCCGACGGCCCACACGTCGGCGGCGCCGGTCGCCTCTCGCCCGGCGAGCCGCTCGGGAGCGATATAGGCGAGCGTCCCCGGGACGTCGCCCACTGCCGTGAGCGTGTCTGCCTCCTCGAGCTGCGCGAGCCCGAAGTCGAGCACGCGGACGGAGACCCCTTCGGAGTCCTCCAGCATGACGTTGGCCGGCTTGACGTCCCGGTGCACGACGCCCTTTCCGTGCGCGTGGGCGAGGGCCTCGAGCACCTGGGCTCCGGCTTCGACGGCGTCCGCGTCGCTCAGCTCTCCGTGGCGCAGCGCCTGACGCAGGGTTCGTCCCGCGACATACTCGTAGGCGACGTAGACGTGGCGATCGTCTCGCTCGAGGTCGAGTGCACGCAGGCACCTCGGGTGGCGAAGCCGAGCCGCGGCCTCCACCTCTCGCTCGGCTCGCGACCCGGCTTTGCCTTCTCGGGGGACGACTTTGAGCGCGACGTCACGGGCCGAGCGCTCGTCCCGCACGAGCCAGACCGAGCCGGACCCCCCGCTGCCGAGCGGTCGAAGGGGCCGGTAGCGGCCAAGGACGAGATGATCGTGGTGGAGGGCGACGGCACGCTCCATCGGCCTCATGCTCTTGGCGATCAGCTCTTAAAGTCCTGCTATCGCCGGGGAGGGTGGTAGACTCGGCCGACTTTCCCCGGCCCCCTTTCGGTCATGTTCGAGCGCGAGAGCACCGATCCCCAGACCGACATCGAGTTCGACTTCTTCGACGAGTCCCCGACCGCGGAGTCGGCCAACCGTGAGCGCGAAGCGCCGAGGCGCGGCCCCAGGCTCCCGAAAAGACCGACCGGAGGAGGCGGCGGGCCGCAGCCTTCGCTCTGGCGGCTGGGGATCCTCATCGCCGGCGCGATCCTGCTCGCGGTCATCCTGGTTCTCTGGGTCAACAGCTGTCGCGAGGGACAGAAGAAGGCCCAGTACCGCGACTACATGGAGTCCGTCTCCGGGCCCGCCACCGAGTCCGAGCAGGTGGGCAAGCAGCTCAACAAGCTTCTGACCACCCCTGGAATCAAGCTCAGCGACCTCCGCGCCGAGCTCGACGGGCTCCGCCAGCAGTCGAATCAGATCCTTGCCACAGCGCGCGAGCTCGACCCGCCCGGACCCCTTCGCGACGAGCAGGAGAGCCTCGTCCAGACCTTCGAGTTCCGGGTCAACGGCCTGAACGGCCTAGCGGAGGCCTTCACCCAGGTCAATTCGGCCAAGGACTCCGCCGAGGCGGGTCAGGCGCTCGCGATCCCGTCCCAGCGGTTGGTCGCGAGCGACGTCGTCTACGAGGACCTCTTCTACGAAGGCTCGCGGACGGTCATGAACAACGAGGGCGTCCAGGGGATCCCGATCCCCGAGTCGGACTTCGTCCAGAACGGCGAGCTCGCCAGCCCGACCGCCTGGTCGCTGATCGTCGAGCGGCTGACCAGGAGCCCCTCTGCCGGCGGCATACACGGAAACCAGATCGCCAGCGTCATCGTCCAGCCCGGCGAACAGCAGCTCTCGCCGACCGAGGACAACACCGTCAAGGCGTCGGACAACCTCTCGTTCCAGGTGCTCGTCAAGAACTCGGGCGAGAGCCAGGAGACGCAGGTGAAGGTGACCCTCACCATCCAACAGAGCCCGGAGCCGATCCGGCGCGAGCAGGTGATCGACCTGATCAACCCCGGAGAGACGAAGACGGTAATCTTCAAGGAGCTCGGGCCGCCGTCCTTCGGCACGCGCACGACGGTGAAGGTGAACGTGGAACCGGTCGCCCACGAGACCAACACGTCGAACAACACCGCCGAGTACCCGGTCATCTTCACGCTGGGATAGGTGCATGCCTAGCTCACTGACGAGTGCGGTCGGCTGGGTCGCGATCGGCGCGGCAGCGGCGGCGGTCGTCGCCTTGCTCTTCTCGATCGCCTTCTACGTTCAGGTCCGCCGCATGCGCGAGGCGCAGAAGGTGTTGATCGGCCGCGGCAAGGACGATCTCGTCGAGTTCGCAGTCTCACTGCAGGCGCGCATCGACGACCTTCATCGTGCGGTCGACGAGGTCGCGGCCGGGCTCTCCCGCATCGACAAGCGGGTCGACGCCTGTCTCTCGCACACGTCGATCGTCCGCTACGACGCCTACGAGGACGCCGGCGGCCATCAGTCGGCCTCGATGGCCTTTCTCGACGCCGCCCGTTCGGGCGTGGTCGTGAGCGCCATCCAAGGCCGCGATTACGCGCGGATCTACGTCAAGGAGCTCGACCGCGGCCAGCCGTCGCTGGCCCTCTCTCCCGAAGAGCAGGAAGCGGTCGACCGCGCCATGGCATATTAGAAATGGCTCTCCGCCCAACGCCAGCCAGGCCTCTGGACGACTCCAAACCTTCGGGAGGCTTTGTCCTCAATCGCCTCCAACGCATTCCCGTTCAAAATGACGAGGCTTCCTGCGTCCTCGCCTCCCTCGGCTTTTGGGCGTCAGAGACCGGGCCGCGTCAGCCGGAGAGCCATTAGCGACGTGCCGTACCGCAAGGCTGAGATCCGGCCGTACCAGCACGAGGACGAGCCGCTCCTCTTCGGCCTCGCGAGCCTCGATCGCGGCGCCGACGCGCGGACGCTCGACGTGCTCGAGAGCGAGACGGTGTTCGTCGCCGAGATCGAGGGGACGCCGGCAGGCTACGTCGCGCTCGAGCGCAGCGAAGCGGCCGTGCGCGTCGACCAGCTCTTCGTCAGCCCCGAGCACGAAGCGGAGGGGGTCGGCCGCCAGCTGCTCGAGTTCGCCGAGGGCTACGCGATCTGGCAGGGTGCGGCCACCTTGCAGGTCGTCGTCGAGTCGGACGATGACCGCGCCGTCACGTTCTACCGAGGCCGCGGATTCACCCCCGTCGGCGACGATCTCCTGGAGCTTTTACTGCCGCGTCGTTAGTTACGATTTCGTGAGATGCAGGTCCTCGTCCTCAATGCCAGCTATGAGCCCCTGAACGTCTGCACGGTCCGTCGTGCACACGTGCTCGTGTTCAAGGGCAAGGCCGAGGTGCTCGAAGACCTGCCGCGGCCGCTTCGCTCTGCCAGCGACACCTACCGCTGGCCCCACGTCATCAGGCTCGTCCACTACGTGCGCGTTCCGCGCGCCGTGAAGCGCAAGATCTCGCGGCGGGCTCTCTTCGCCCGTGACGGCTGGCGCTGCCAGTACTGCGGCACTGCGGGAAAGCTCACGCTCGACCACGTCGTTCCTCGCAGCCGAGGGGGCGATTCGGTCTGGGAAAACGTCGTCACCTCCTGCGCGCCGTGCAACCTGAAGAAGGGGAACCGGCTGCTCGAAGAAGTGCAGATGAATCTGATCGCGATGCCGAGGCCACCCGCGCCGGCCCTCTTCGTCACGCTGTCCGCGCCGAAGATCCCTGACGGCTGGCAGCCGTATCTCGTCGCGTTCGCGTAGCAGGCCGGCCTTCCCGGCAAGTCGCTAGCCACCCGTCCGGCTAGTCGACCCTCCCCGACGGGTTGTCCACGCGGGCGGCGCGGGCCGCCAAGCTAGGGCTGGATGATCGCGAAACTCGCCGCCTTCGTGTTCGTCGTCGGAGTCGTTCCAGCGGCTCTCTGGCTGGCCGGGGCCCTTCCTCCTCCCGAGGCGCGCTCGGACGTCGTCGCGTACGAGTCGCGAACGACCTCGGAGGAGACCGCTTGGCGCGACCGCGTGAGCGCGATCTGCGGCTGGGAGCGAAAGCAGGGGAATGCGCTCAAAAAAGCGTTTCGCAAGGCTTCGAGCCCCGCCGACGTCCAGCTTCTCTTCCGGGAGGCGATCCGTCTGAGCGACGAAAGCCTGGCGATCTTCAAGCGGTTGGAGACGCCGCTCGAGTATCGGCGGGAAGCCAGGGCGCTGCGGCGCCTCTCCTGGCAGGAGCGCATGGCCATCAAGCACGCCCTCGAGGCGTTCAAGCAGCGACGGCGCGCAGCGTTCGTGCGAGCCATTCGCGCCCTCGTCGCGGCTGACGCGAAGAGCAGCAGCGTGCTGGCTCAGCTCGGCATCGACGGCTGCAACGTCAAGCCGGTCACGGGGCCGCAGGGCGGCCGGGAGCGGATCGTCTAGGTAGAGGACTCAGGGCGGCGAGCAAGGCCCGCCGCCCTGGAAGAGCTACGCGTCGTAGTAGAGCGAGAACTCGGCCGGGTGCGGCCGCAACCGCACGACGTCGACTTCGTTCTCGCGCTTGTATTCGATCCACGTCCGGATGAGGTCTTCGCTGAAGACGCCGCCGCGCGTGAGGAAGGCGTGGTCGGACTCGAGCGCGTCGAGCGCCTCGGCGAGCGACCCCGGCACCTGGGCGATCCTCCCGCTGGGATCCTCGAACAGGTCGTAGTCGGCGGGCGAGCCCGGATCGAGGTCGTTCTCGATGCCGTCGATACCGGCCATGAGCATCGCTGCGAAGGCGAGGTACGGGTTGGCCGTCGCATCGGGGCAGCGGAACTCGATGCGCTTTGCCTTGGCGGCTACGGAGTACATCGGGACGCGAATCGCCGCCGAGCGGTTGCGCTGCGAATAGACGAGGTTGACCGGCGCCTCGTAGCCGGGCACGAGCCGCCGGTACGAATTCGTGGTCGGGGCGCAGAAGGCGAGGAGGGCGTGTGCGTGCATCAGCAGCCCGCCCACGTACTGGCGGGCGAGCTTCGAGAGGCCCGCGTAGCCCGACTTGTCGGCCATGAGCGGTGTCCCCTTCAGCCACAGGGACTGGTGCGTATGCATGCCAGACCCGTTGTCGCCGAAGAGGGGCTTCGGCATGAAAGTCACCGTCTTGCCGTGGGCCCTGGCCACGTTGCGGACGACGTACTTGTAGGTCATGACCTGGTCGGCCATCCGGGTGAGGGTCTGGTAGCGGAGATCGATCTCGCACTGGCCGCCGGAGGCGACCTCGTGGTGATGGAACTCACACGGGATCCCGAGCTGCTCGAGCGTCAGGACCATCGCCGTGCGCAGGTCGGCGAGGGTGTCGTGCGGGGCGGGCGGGAAGTAGCCCTCCTTCTCGCGCACGGTGTATCCCAGCCCGGGCTTGCCGGAGTTCCAGTGGCCCTCGGCCGAGTCGACGGAGTAGTGCGATGAATTGATCCCGGTCTCGAACGAGACCTCGTCGAAGACGAAGAACTCGCACTCCGGACCGAAATACGCCGTGTCCGCGATGCCCGTGCCGAAGAGGTGCTCCTCGGCCCGGCGGGCGATCCGGCGCGGATCGCGATGGTAGGGCTCGCGCGTGACCGGATCGGCGATCTCGCAGATGAGCGAGAGAGTCGGCTCCGCGGTGAACGGGTCGAGCACGGCAGAGGCCGGATCCGGCATCAGGAGCATGTCGCTCTCCGCAATTCCCTGCCAGCCGCGAATGGACGAGCCGTCGAACCCGAGACCTTCGTCGAAAGACGACACCTCGAGAGCGCGCAGCGGCATCGTCATGTGCTGCCAGCTCCCGAGCAAGTCGCAGAACTTGAGGTCGACCATCTTGACCTTCGTCTCGCTCGCCCAGGCAATCGCCTCGTCCGGCTTGGGCTGCGCCCCGTTGGCCAGGTAGTGCTTCTCCGCAATCCGCTCCATCGCGCCTCCTTAAACGAGAAACGCCCCAGGGCCGAGAAGCACCCTGAGGCAACGTCGCCTGCACACGAGACGCTAGCTCGCGGGGTGGACGGAGCCCCATCCCGCGGGTATCGTGTTCCTCGGCATGTTCCTCGCCAGAGTCTGAGACATCCGTTGCCGGGGCCCGCCTGGCCCGGCTTTTGCTTGCACGGCTCGACTCTGAAGCGTTCTACCTCGAAGGAGCATGTGAATGTCGGCAGTTGAAGTGACGAATCTCCGCAAGGATTTCCTCCGCCGCGAGGGCCGGCTGCGCCGTCGCCGTGTGTCCGCGCTCAAGGGTGTCTCGTTCACGATCGAGCGAGGCGAGTGCGTGGCCGTGCTCGGTGCCAACG
>JBKPFG010000069.1:0-8357 GCA_046728735.1 Actinomycetota bacterium | reverse complement strand
GTTGTCCCGGTGCGCCATGATCACGATCGTCTGCTGCGAGCGGGGGATGTCCAGCGCGGGCCGGAGCGGAGCGGTCGCCACGAGGTTGACGAAGTGCTGCTCCCCGAGCCCGGGCACGTCGGCCGTGAACTCCTGGCGCTCGACCGTGAACTTGTATTCGCGCAGGCGGGCTGCGACCCAATCGGTCGCCCGCCGAGCTCCGGAGGTGCCCGGCCGGCGATCGGGGTTCAGGCGCACGAACTCCTGCGTGAACTGCAGTGCCGTGGTGCCGTCGAACGACGGCGGCAGGCGTGGCTCCTGCAGAGGGATCGGGGTCGCCAGGCTGAAGGCGGCCACGAGCAACGGCACGGCTGCCGCGATCCAGGCTGCGCGGTAGATTCGGCCCGACACGGGCCGCTCGAGCGACCCGCGCCGCGCTCTGCGGCGTGGCGGGGGAACCGCCATCGGGCCGGAGCCTATCCTTTGTCCCAGTGGCTCAGGACGCGACCATCCTCCTCGTGGACGACGAGCAGTCGGTGCAGAAGCTGCTTGCATTTCCGCTCGAGCGGGAGGGGTTTCGCGTCGTGCAGGCACTCGACGGCGAGGAGGCGCTCGAGCGTTTCGAGGAGAACGACGTCGACCTGGTGATCCTCGACATCATGCTGCCCAAGCTGGACGGCCTCGAGGTGTGCCGACGTCTGCGGGCCAAGAGCGCCGTTCCGATCATCATGCTGACCGCGCGCGACGACGAGCTCGACAAGGTCGTGGGGCTCGAGCTCGGCGCGGACGACTACATCACGAAGCCCTTCTCGATCGGCGAGTTCCGCAGCCGCGTGCGCGCGGCTCTACGCCGCGCGCAGCTGCCTGCGACCTCGGGCCGCGGTGAGGTCTACGAGATCGACGGGCTTCGTATCGACGTTCCGAGACGGGCAGTCTCGGTCCGCGGCGAGCCAGTCCAGCTCACCTATCTCGAATTCGAGCTGCTGCGCATGCTCGCCTCGAGCCCGGGGCGCGTCTACACGCGCGAGATGCTGCTCGGCGCGCTGCGGGGAGGGTCCGAGTACCGCGACCTGCGCACGATCGATGTCCACGTGCGGCATCTGCGCGAGAAGATCGAGCGCGATCCCCGCAATCCGGAGTACGTCTTCACGGTCCGCGGGGTCGGGTATCGCTTCCGGGACGCCTCGTGAACAGCCTCCGCCATCCCCGCCTCGCGCTCAAGTTCGGGCTTGCGCTCTTCGTGATCGTTGCGGGAGCGCTGTTGATCGTCTACCTCGCCGTGGTGCCCAGGCTCGAGTCGAGGCTCGTGAACGCGAAGCTCGACGATCTCGAGCGCGCGTCCCCCTCGGTCGTCGACCAGTTCGACAAACCGAGCGTCGAGTCGGCCGACTATCAGCCGCTCGCCTATTTCTTCTCCTCGAGCCTCGGCGCGCGAGTCGTCGTCCTCCAGCACCTCAGCGGCAAGTCCATGGTCAGTTTCGCGGACTCGAACGGCCTCGGCTCGTCTGACGTCCTCAACGATTCCGTTGCGCGCGCGGCGCTCGATTCCGGCCGCACCGTCAGCGGACGGCTCGAGCGAGGCGACAGTGATCGCGCCGAGGTAGCAGTTCCTCTCGACGAGACCACCGTCGTGCTTCTCTCCGCTCCGCTCAAGGACGCGCTCGCGGACGTCTCGCTCGTCAAGCGCACGCTGATCGCGGCGGGCCTCGCCAGCCTCGTCGTGTCGCTGCTCGTGGGGGTGCTCGCCGCGTGGCGCTTCACCCGCAGGATCCGGCGGCTCGAAAGCGCGGCAGAGCGCATCGCTGCAGGAGATTTCGACCATCCGATCTCCGATCCGGCGCAGGACGAGGTCGCCGAGCTCGCCCAGGCGTTCGACAGCATGCGCCTTCGCCTGGCGCAGCTCGATCACGCGCGGCGCGAGTTCATCGCCAACGCCTCGCATGAGCTGCGAACGCCGCTCTTCTCGTTGGGAGGCTTTCTCGAGCTGATGGCTGACGAGGATCTCGACGAGCGCGAGCGGAAGGACTTCGTCGAGGAAATGGCTGCGCAGGTCGAGCGACTGACCAAGCTCGCGACCGACCTGCTCGACCTCTCGCGGCTCGACGCCGGTCAGCTGGCCGTGGAGAGGTCGCCCGTCGACTTGGCGGCGATCGCCCGCACCGTGGCGGAAGAGGCGCGGGCCCTGGCGGAGACGTCGGGCCATGCACTGACCGTTCGGGCCGAAGACCGCGTGGTCGCGCTGGCGGACGAGCAGCGGGCGCTCCAGATTGCGCGCAACCTCGTCGAGAACGCGCTCAAGCACACCCCCGCAGGCACCAGCGTCGTCGTCGAGGCGGTCTCGGATGGGGGAAATGGAGCGCTCAGCGTCCGGGATGACGGCCCGGGCGTGCCCGCGCAGGACCAGGAGCACCTCTTCGAGCGTTTCTACCGTGCGGACGGGGGCAAGGCATCCGGAAGCGGCCTCGGCCTGGCGATCGCTCGTGAACTGGCGCGGCACATGGATGGCTCGTTGGAACTGCGCTCGAAGCCCGGCGAAACCGTTTTCGAGCTCGTCTTGCCCTCGGCGGGCGCTGAGGCCCCGAGCGTTTCCACGGGAAAACAGGTCGTGGCCACCCCCTAATCGCCGATCACTACCATTCGAGACCAATGAGGCCGGGAGCCCTAGCCGTCATCGCGGTCGTCTGCGCCCTGCTGGGGGGCAGCGCCGCACTCGTGGTCGCCAAGGCGGTGGGCTGGGTCGGAAGCGGCGAGACCGACACCGTCGTCCTGACGCAGGCGGCGCCGACTCCGGCTTCCAACCCGGTCGACGAGAGCGGCGCGGGCAAGCCGCTGGCCGGCAACGACTTCGACCCGGCCGAGATCTACCGCCGCCGCGTGTCGGGTGTCGTGACGATCATCTCGCTCTTCGGCTCCCAGGCCGGGGGCGACGCCGCGCAGGGCTCGGGTTTCGTCGTCTCCGGCAAGGGCTACATCCTCACGAACTCGCACGTCATCACGACGGCCGGCGAGGATCCGCCCGGTACGACACCCGATGCGGCCTCCTCGGTCTTCATCGAGTTTCGGGACGGCGACCGGGTTCCGGCCAAGATCGTGGGCTGGGACGTCTACGACGACGTCGGCGTCCTCAAGGTGGATCCGCAGGACCACGGGCTGAGCCCCGTGCCGCTCGGCAACTCGAGCGCGGTGGTCGTGGGTGAGCCAGTCGCGGCGATCGGCAGCCCCTTCGGGAACGAGAACTCGCTCTCGGTCGGCGTCGTCTCGGCGACCGAGCGCTCGATCGAGTCGCTCACCTCGAGTTACGACCTGGTGGACGCAATCCAGACGGATGCTCCCATCAACCGCGGCAATTCCGGCGGCCCCATGTTCGATGCGCGCGGGCGGGTGATCGGGATCAACGCACAAATTCGCAGCGACTCCGGAAACGCCGAAGGCGTCGGCTTCGCCGTGCCGATCAACTCCGCAAAGCGCTCCATGGACCAGCTGATCTCGAGCGGGAAGGTGCGCTACGCCTGGCTCGGCGTCTCGACGCAGACCGTCACGCCCAAGCTCGCGGCTCATTTCGGCTTCGCCCGCGATCGCGGGGCCGCCGTGCAGACGGTCGTCGGCGGTGGGCCGGCCGACAAGGCCGGGGTCAAGGGCGGCGCAGACGAGGAGCAGTTCCGCGCGATCCGGTTTCGCCCGGGAGGGGATCTGATCATCGCGATCGACGGGCACCCGGTGGGGAGCGCCGAGGACGTCGTGCGCGTGGTCACCGAGCAGCTCGTCCCGGGCCAGACGGTGCGCTTGACGCTCCTGCGAGGAAGCGAGCGACTCGTGGTTGCGCTCGTCCTCGGCGAGCGGCCGGCGAGCCCGCCCGGCAGCGACCGGTAGCGCCTCTACCCTGGCCTCACCAGTGAGGCCCACGGAGGATCTCGTCCTGCTCGGCGACAACCTCGAGCTCATGCCCGAGCTCGACGACGGCTTCTTCCAGCTCGCCTACCTCGACCCGCCCTTCAACACCGGCAGGAAGCAGCGCAGGCGGACGCTTGCGACGGTGGCCGACGCCGCCGGTGACCGCACGGGCTTCCAGGGAAGGCGGTACGCAACCGAGGTCGTGGGCGAGTCGTCCTACGACGACGAGTTCGACGACTACCTCGCCTTCCTCGAACCCCGGCTCCGAGAGGTTCGCCGACTGCTCGCGCAGACCGGCACCCTCTACCTGCACATCGACTACCGGGAAGCGCACTACGTGAAGGTCCTCCTCGACGATCTCTTCGGCCGGGAGTGTTTCCTCAACGAGATCATCTGGGCGTACGACTACGGGGCGCGCCCGCGGCGGCGGTGGCCGGCCAAGCACGACACGATCCTCGTCTACGTCAAGGACCCGGAGCGTTACTGGTTCGATGCCGAAGCGGTGGAGCGGGAGCCCTACATGGCGCCCGGTCTCGTCACAGCCGAGAAGGCCGCGCGCGGGAAGCTTCCGACCGACGTCTGGTGGCACACGATCGTCTCGCCGACCGGCAAGGAGAAGACCGGCTACCCGACGCAGAAGCCCGAGGCCGTACTTCGCCGCATCGTGCACGCTTCGAGTCGACCGGGAGACTGGTGCCTCGATTGCTTCGCGGGCTCGGGCACGCTCGGGGCCGTCGCTCAAGCGCTCGGTCGACATTACGTCCTCATCGACTCGAACCCGGAGGCGGTCGCCGTCGCGAATCGCCGGCTCTCTTCGTTTGAACCCGCCGTAGGACTGGGTAGGACTTCCTGAGCGGGCTGTGCGCAGATTGAGGGAGATTCGAGTAGTTTGGAAAAAGTTTCCTGCGGGAAACGCTCCTCATGGCCACCATTTCTCTTGAGCGGGAGGGCTCGATCTCGTTGGAACGGGACGGCGTGGTAGCGCTCACGATTCCTGCTCGACCCGAGTTCATCGCCTTGGGGCGCCTCGCCCTGACAGGCCTGGCACGAACCCGCGCCCTCTCGCAGGAAGTGGTCGCCGATCTCAAGCTTGCTCTTACGGAGGCCTGCTCCAACTCGGTGCGGCATGCCTATGACGAGGGACGGCTGGGCGTCGTCCGGATCCGCTACGAGCTCAGCCCCGACAAGATCGTCATCGAGGTCGACGACGAGGGCTCGGGCTTCGATCCGGAAACCATCGCCCAGGCGCAGGAAGAGCTGGACGAAGGAGGCCTCGGAATCGCCATCATCCGCGCGTTGACCGACGAGCTCGAGATCGGCGCGCGGCCCGAGGGGGGCTCCAGGCTGCGCTTCACGAAGTTGTTGGCGTAGGCGAGCCGCTCCCGCCGCTATTGTCCGCGGCCGTGCAGCTGCAGCAGGTCAACGTCGGCAACAAGGCCCTCGCGGACTACACCACGATCGCGAGCCGGGGCCTGATGGAACAGATTCGCGCGCTCGCCGAGCCGCTCGCGGGCAAGCGCGTGCTTCATCTCTCCGCTACCGCGTTCGGCGGCGGCGTCGCCGAGATCCTCTACACGCTCGTCCCGCTGATGCGGGAGGCGGGGCTCGCGACCGAGTGGCGCGTCATCTACGGCCAGGACGAGTTCTTCGATGTGACGAAGGCGATCCACAACGCGTTGCAGGGCAACCCTCGCAGCCTCACCGACGCAGAACAGGAGGTCTTCCGGCGGTACAACCGTGAGAACGCCGAGGCTCTCACCGACGAGTTCGACTTCGTCATCGTCCACGACGCGCAACCGGTCGGAGTGATCGAGCATGCGAAGGAGGCGGGCCGCCGCTGGATCTGGCGCTGCCACATAGACCTCTCCACGCCCAACCAGGACGTGCTCGGCTTCCTCGTGCCGTCGCTCGGCTCCTACGACGCCACCGTCTACCACCGCCAAGCGTACGTGCCGGCGGCGGCCGGCCTTCCGCCGGCCTACATCTGGCCCCCGGCCATCGACCCACTGGCGCCAAAGAACATGGCGCTCTCGCCCGAGGACGCGTCGTACATCGTCGATCAGTTCGGCATCGACGTCGATCGCCCGCTCGTCTCCCAGATCTCCCGCTTCGACCCCTGGAAGGACCCGGTCGGAGTGATCGAGGCCTGGCGTCTCCTGCGCGCCGACCATCCCAGCGTCCAGCTGGCCCTCGTCGGCTCGATGGCCCATGACGACCCCGAGGGGTGGGACTACTACAACCAGACCGTGGAGGCTGCGCAGGGCGATCCGAACATTTTCATCCTCTCGAACCTCAACAACGTGGGCTCCGTGGAGGTGAACGCCTTCCAGGTCCATTCGGCTGCCTTGATCCAGAAGTCCATCCGGGAGGGCTTCGGGCTCACCGTCACGGAGGGGCTCTGGAAGGGCCGGCCGATGGTGGCCGGGCGGGCGGGCGGAATCGTCGATCAGATCCAGGACGGGGAGACCGGGTATCTCGTCGATTCCGTCGAGGAGTGCGCGCAGGCGCTGAACACGATCCTCGAGGAGCCCCAGCAGGCGCGCGCGATGGCGCTCCAGGGCAAGGAGTACGTGCGCCGCCACTTCCTCACGCCGCGTCTTCTGCGCGACTGGCTCGCGCTCTTCAACCGCCTCACCGGGAACGACGTCGCCGGCTCCGAGCTGGTCGTCGCCGGCGCGGTGTAGTCGCTCCCTCGCGGGTACCCTCCCTGCAATGAGCGGCAGGCGAAAGCTCATCGTCGTCTCGAATCGTGGACCGGTCACCTTTGGCCAGGACGATTCGGGGCAGAGAATCGTCCGCCGCGGCGGAGGCGGGCTCGTCACCGCACTGCGAAGCCTCGTCAGCCATCACGACGTGACGTGGATCTCGAGCGCGATCAGCGTCGAGGATGCGGTTGTCGCGGAGGAGGCGAAGGGGAAGGCGATTGCGGAGGCCGCGGGAGACGGCTCCCCCTATCGCCTGCGTCTCGTCGCCCACGACCCTCAGGCGTATGACCTCTTCTACAACGTGGTCGCGAACCCCGTGCTCTGGTTCGTCCAGCACTATCTCTGGGGGCTGGCGGAGTCGCCGGACATCGACCAGGGCCTGCACAACGCGTGGTCCGACGGGTACGAGGCGGTCAACCGCACGTTTGCGGAAGCGGTGCTCGAGGAGCTCGAGCATCAGCGGGACGCGGGCGTCTGCTTCCACGACTACCACCTCTACCTTGCGCCGGGGTTCGTGCGGAAGGCGGCGCCGGACGCGACGCTCTCCTTCTTCACGCACATCCCCTGGCCGCAGCCGGACTACTGGCGCGTCCTTCCCGAGCCGATTCGCATGGCCGTTCACGAGGGCATGCTCGCCAACGACGTCGTCGGGTTTCACACCGAGCGCTGGGCGCGCAACTTTCTCCGCTGCTGCTGGGACATCGCCGGCGCCGAGGTGGACTTCCACGCCGGAGAGGCCCGCTTCGGGGAGAGGCGCACGAGCGTCCGCGTGCGCCCCATCTCCGTCGACCCCGATGAGTTCGACGAGCTCGCGGCGAGCGAGGCCGTGCTCGCCCAGGAGGAGAAGATCCTCGAGACGCGGCCGGAGCGTCTCATCGTCCGCGTCGACCGCACCGATCCTTCCAAGAACATCGTCCGGGGCTTTCGCGCCTTCGAGCTCTATCTCGAGGCGCATCCGGAGATGCACGGGCGTGTGGGCATGCTCGTCCTGCTCGACCCCTCGAGGCAGGAGATTCCCGAGTACTCGGAGTACCTGGGCGCGATCCAGCGCGCCGCGCGCTCGGTCAACGAACGCTTCAGGCAGGAGGAGTGGCTGCCGGTCGACCTCCGGATCGAGGACAACTTCGCGCAGGCCATCGCCGCCTACAAGCAGTACGACGTGCTGCTCGTGAACGCCATTTTCGACGGCATGAACCTCGTGGCGAAGGAAGCGCCGCTCGTCAACGAGCGCAACGGCGTGCTCGTCCTCTCCGAGAACACCGGGGCGCATGAGGAGCTGGGCCGATGGGCGCTCACGGTCAATCCGTTCGACGTCGCCGGCCAGGCCGAGGCGCTGCACGAGGCGCTGGAGCTGCCGGCGGAGGATCGGCGCTCGCGCCTCGAGGCGATCCGGGCCCAGGTACGCGAGCACGACATCGCGACGTGGATCGAGGGCGAGCTCGAGGACCTCGAGGCCGCGGCGAGCCGGAGCGGCACTAGACTCTCTGTCTGAAATGCCTGGAAAGGGGGGCCAAAGAGGCCTCACCCACGTCGACGAGGCGGGAGGAGTGCACATGGTCGATGTGGGTGCGAAGCCCCACGAGCGTCGCCGCGCGCGGGCCCGCGCCTTCCTGAGGACGAGCAGGGCGACGGCCGGCATGCTCCGAGAGCTGCCGAAGGGGGACGCGCTCGCGACCGCGCAGATCGCGGGAATCATGGCGGCGAAGCAAACATCCGACCTCATCCCGCTCTGTCATCCACTCCCCCTCTCGCACGTGGACGTGAGCGTGGAGGCGAGGGACG
>JBKPFG010000064.1:0-8521 GCA_046728735.1 Actinomycetota bacterium | reverse complement strand
GTACAGCCACGGGATCACCTTCGGCGGTCATCCCGTCATGTCCGCGATCGCCCTCAAGAACATCGAGATCATGAAGCGGGAGCGCATCATCGAGCACGTGGCCGAGAAGCAGGACGACTTCCACAAGACCCTCTCGCAGCTGCTCGATCTGCCGATCGTGGGCGACCTGCGCGGAACCGGGTTCTTCTACGCGCTCGAGCTCGTCAAGGACAAGGAGACGCGCGAGACGTTCTCGGACGAGGAGTGCGAGACGCTGCTGCGGGACTTCCTCTCGCCCAGGCTCTTCGAGCGTGGCCTCATCTGCCGGGCCGACGACCGGGGCGACCCCGTCGTCCAGATCTCACCGCCGCTCGTCGCCGACCAGGCCGAGTTCGACGAGATCACGGGCATCCTCGGAGACGTCCTTGCCGAGGCAGGCGAGCGGATGGCCTAGTTTCTTAGGGCCCGCTGTACTCGAACGGGGCGTACTCGGCCTGCTTGCCGGAGTGGTCGTAGGAGACGCCGTCCTTGACCCAGAAGGTCGTGGACGCCGCGCACCAGCCCTCGCTGAAGACGAGGCCCGAGGGGAGCAGCACGCCACTCCGAGTCTCGTCGCCGGTCACGGGATTCTTGATCGGCTCCATCTCGAGCAGCGCGACCTCGCCGACCTTCAGCCGGGTGCGTTCTCCGTTCAACTCCAGCTCGAACGGTGCCGGCTTGACGTCGAGGAGCTCGTACGTGTTGATGAAGATCCCCCAGGGGCCGTCCTCACCCCCGCGGGCGAGCTTCTCGAGCGCATCCCGCTGCCCGTCGTCGGCGCGCTCGTCGTAGTAGACGACCGCCTTCCCGTTTCCCTCGTGGATGGCGCCCGGCCAGTCGGCGAAGACCGAGAGGGTCATGCCGGCGAGATCCACGTCGCCGTACCGTCCCTCTTCGAAGTGCCAGGTCCAGCCGCCTTCGCAATCCCCGTGCGTCGGGGGTGCGTTGAAGTTGCACGGGCACCCGTAGTCGCAGTTGCACCCCACGAGCACGGTTCCCTTTAGCTTCCAACTGGCCATGCCGACCTCCCTTCAGAGAGCAACGACGACTCCGCCCACCACCAACGCAACCCCCGCGGCGCGGCCCAGCCACTCGCCGGGGGGAAGGAGCTTCTCCGCGGCCACGGCGGCCGCGATCGCAATTACCCAGACCAGGCCCATCGCCCCGGCCACGACGAGCACGGCCATGAGCCCCCAGCAGCAGCCGACGCAGTACGCGCCGTGCTCGGCTCCGAGCCGGAGCGCGCCTGTGCGCCCCTTGTGCCAGTGCGTGACGAGGAAGTCGAGCGGATTCCGACACCTCTTCAAGCAGGCCGTCTTGAGCGGCGTCAGCTGGTAGACGCCCGCCGCGATGAGCACCGCGCCGACGACCGTGTCTTCCGGATCCATCACCCGCAGGTCGACGGCGTATGCGGCGAGGCCGACTCCTGCCCAGACCAGGAGGTAGCCGGACATGAGAAGCGTCGAGTCGAGCGTGTTGGAGCGACGCCCGTAGAGGAGCACGAGAGGCGCCGCGGAGGGGAGCATCATCGCGGCCATCATCACCGTCCACGCCCCCAGCCAGAGGCCCGCTCCCATGGGCATCTCGTCGCCCATGGCGAAGAGGAGGATCCAGCAACCCGTGGCGACGGCGGCGAGCAGGACTCCGGACCGAAGCGCAGCTCGTTCGTTCACGCGAGACCCTCGGGGCACGCGAATCATTGCAGCACCTCGGCGATCCGCGCCGCCGCCCGGGCGGCTCCGTCCGTTTCCACTGGCCTGTAGACGACGTCGCGACCGATCTCCTCGGCGATCGCCGCTGCGATCACCTCCGGCGTCGCCTCGTCGAAGTCCATGCGGCGCCCGGCCTCGTAGCGGTCCAGGCGGTGCCGCACGTGGAAGTTCTGCTCGAAATGATGGCGGAGCGGGAAGTAGAGAAACGGCCTGCGGTTCGCCGTCAGCTCCATCGCCGTGGTCAGCCCGCCCTGGACGACCGCGAGGTCGCACGCGGCGAGATGGCGATAGAGGTTGTGAACGTAGGAGCGGACTTCGAGCCCTACGGCCTGGGGAAGCGAAGCCGGGTCGATGCGAGGGCCGGCGACGACGATCATGCGGAGGTCCGGCACGAGCTCCTTCGCAGCCGAAAAGGCGTCGCTCACCCGTCGGAGAAGGTGGCCACCGACCCCGGAGCCGCCGACAGTGACGATGCAGACCTGTTCGTCCGTCGCGTAACCGAGCTCCGCTCTCAGGCGCTCGCGATCGGCGAAGGCAGCGGGATCGAAGCCGGAGACGTAGCCCGCGAAGTCGTAGTGCTGCTCCGTCCAGTCGCGGATCAGAGGCAGATCCGAGCCGAAGGCCTCCGGGACGATGTCGTCCGCGTTCCCGATGAAGATCGCCCGGTCGCGGATGCGCGGGAAACGGGCGATGTGTTCGATCATCTCGGCGTTGTAGTCGGTCGTCAGGTACGACTCGTGCTCGCCCCCGTCCTGCATCGGCAGCCAGCCGACGAAGTCGGTCAGCCAGACGTAAGCCGCGCGCTTCTGCTCGGGGTTCTCGTGCAGGTAGTAATCGAGCTCCCACGCCTCGTCACCGATCCAGAGGTCGTACTCCTCCTCCTGGACGAGGTCGTGGAAGACCATGAAGTTGGCGAGGAGGATCTCGTCCATCCGCCGCCAGGCCTGGAAGCAGTGGAGGTCGTGCTCCGCCGACTCGCTCTCGATGTGCCGCGACTCGTTCGACAGCTCGGCGCTCGCAGGGTGGATCCGCTCACCTTCGCCTTCAAGGACCCTCGTCACCGGATCCTGGGCGAGCCAGTCGATCTCGAGGTCGGGAACGAGCGTGCGGAGCTCCTTGGCGATCGCGACGTCGCGCTGCGCGTGGCCGAGCCCGATGGGCGAGGAGATGTAGAGCGCCCGCTTGCGCCGCGATTTGCCGCGCGTCCAGCGAGACGGGCGGCGCGGCGCCGCAAAGTTCCGCAGCAGGAGGTTCACCTTGACGGGGTCGCGGGCGTGTGGGGCGTGGCCAGAGCCCTCGATGGTCACGAGCTCGCCTCCGGTCTGCTCGGCGAGGGCGATGCCTCGGGTCACCGACACGACCGCGTCGTCCTCGCCGTGCACGACGAGCACGGGACATCGAACTCGCGCGGCGAGCGCCCGCGCCTCTTCCTGCGTCAGGGCCGCAGTCTCGACGGTTGCGATGAGGGTCTCGGCATCCGTCCCCAGGGCCCAGCCGACCATGTCCTCGAACGGTTTCGTCGAGTGGGGCTCCGTGAAGATCCGCGACATGAAGAACTCGACGAACCCGACGTAGTCGCGCAACCAGTAGTGCTTGTTGAACTTGGCCCAGCCTTCCTCGGTGTCGTATTCCTCGTGGAAGTCGTATTCCCAGCGCTCGAGCAAGGGCTCGCCGCCGCCCGGGAACGACGGTCCGATGAACGCAGCACCGGCGACTCGTTCAGGGTGCTCGGCCGCCAGGATGAGACCGCGCTGTCCGCCCATCGAGAAGCCCACGATGATCGCGCGTTCGGTCTCGGTCGCGTCCAGGACCGCCATCGCGTCGGCTGCGAACTCGCGCTCGTGATAAGCGTCGGCCCCGGCCGGCCGGTCGGACTTTCCGTTGCCCCGCCCGTCGAACGTGACGACGCGGCAGTGGCGCGCGAGGTACGGGATCTGCATCTTCCAGTGCCGCGAATGGACGATCGACCAGGTGGGGAGGAGCAGGACGGTCGGTTCTCCCTCGCCGTAGACCTCGTAGAAGATCCGCACCCCCTCGCGCTCGACGTATCCCTCGTGGTCGGGATAGCGGGCGCGCGTCTGCTCGGCCCGCCTCTCTACCGTTTCTGCCGTCGCCATTGCTCCTTCTCCTTGCTCTCGATCCAGGCGTCGATCCATGCGAGCAGCTCCTCGTGCCCGGCCGTGATGCCGGTCAGCTGCTCCTGAATGATCCCCGTGTTGAACGTCATGACGAGCGACACGAGAGCGTCGAGCGGGATCTCGAGCCCGTAGCGAGCATGGGGCTCGGCGAACGCCTCGGTTAGGACCGCCCGCCACTCCTCGTTCACGAGGGCGACGCGATCCTGGAGCTCCGGCCGATTCCACGAGAGCGCCTGCAGCTCCCACCAGACCTTCTGGTAGTCGCGGTCGTCGCGGAGATAGCGCATGGCCGTCCGCCACTTCTCGATGAAGGGCCGTTCGGCCGCGTACATGGCCCGCTGGCGCTCGATCATTCGCGCCGTGAAGCGCTCTAGCACCTGGATGAAGAGATTCTCGAGGGAGCCGTAGTAGTAATGGACGAGCCCGTGGTTGACTCCGGCTTCGGCCGCGAGCGCCCGTGTGGTGATGCCGGCGTAGCCGACTTCGACGAGCAGCCGTTCTGCTGCGTCGAGGAGCGCGTCCTCGGGTTTCGCTTGGGTGATGGGTTGGGGTTTAGCCAAACGCCTAAGTCATTTGACTAAACATCCGCCGCTTTGTCAAGCGGCTCAGCTCTCCTTTGCCCGCTTGCGCTCTTTGTCATAGACGGGGTGCTCTACGACCTCGCCCCTGACCATCTGGTCGCCGACCTGGACCTCGATGTTCTGGCCGGGGTTCCGGAGGTCCTTGCGGATCTTGGCCAGTCCCAGCGTCTTGCCGCCGAGGTAGGGGGACTCGACCGCCTGCGTGACGAGGCCGACCTCCTCGCCGTCGACGCCGATCGCGCCCCCGGAGGCCTCGTCGCCTCCGCCCTCGAGGACCACGCTCGTGAGCCGAAGCATGGTGGCCTCCTTGTCGCGGTCGAGCGCCTCGCGGCCCTGGAAATCGCCCTTGTCCAGCTCGACCGACCAGCCGAGGCCACACTCGTAGGGCGAAACAGTGGGGTCGTACTCGATGCCGCCGATGATGAAGCCGCCCTCGATGCGGAAGAGGTCGAGCGCGACCATTCCGATCACCTTCATCCCCTGCGGCTCGGTGTGCCCGACCAGCGCGTCCCAGAGATCGAGTGCGCGGTCCTGCTCGACCCAGAGCTCGTAGCCGAGCTCGGCCGTGTAGCCGAGCCTCGTCATGAAGACCGGAATACCCGCGATCTCGACGTCTTCCCGGAAGGTGTAGTAGGGGAAGGCCGCGTTCGAGAGATCCTGGTTGGCGAGCCCCTGCAGCATCTCGCGGCTCTTGGGCCCCTGGAGGCAGAGGTGCGGCATGGCGTTCGTGAACTCCCGCACGGTGATGCCGTCGGGAGCCTTCTCGCTGAAGATCTCGTAGTCGCGGTCGTTCGCGCCGCAGAAGCGGATCCTGTCCGGCGCGCGCATCATCGAGGTGCAGTCGTCGACCATCTTCCCGTCTTCGTCCGTGAGCGCTCCGTACGCGATGTGCCCGGGAGTCAGCTTGGAGACGTCACGCGTGACGATCGTGTTGACGAAGTCCTGCGCCCCCTCGCCCTCGATGTCGACCTTGCGGAGCATCGTGAAGTCCATCAGCCCTGCGGTCTCCCGCACGGCCCGATACTCCTCTTGCGTGTCGGTGACCTCGGTGGGCGCCCAGTACCCGAAGAGGTCCATCCACTCGTCGGTCATGGCCTTGAGGCGGGGATAGAACGCGGTCTCCTTGCTCAACGGATCTCCTTTCCGGCTCGGACGGCGGTACCCTAAGCGCGATGGCCGTGCAGTCCAAGCAGGTGCCGCGCGCGGAGGCCCGCGTGGGCCCGGCCGACGCGAAGGCGTACGAGCTCGCTGCCGGCGAGTACGTCCAGATCGAGGACCTGCAGGGCTGCCAGGTCTCCGACTTCCTCGCCTTCCACCGAGACCGCCCGGGCCTGGGAATCTCGACGACCGTCACGCGCGCGCTCGTAGACGGGCTCTTTCCGCTGCCCGGTCAGGGCATCTACGACGAGGAGGGGAACAAACTCCTCGAGCTCGTCGAGGACACGGTCGGCCGCCACGACATCTTCGGGATCGCCTGTAACCGCGAGTACTACGAGTCCCTCGGCTACCCCGACCACCTCAACTGCACCGACAACTTCAACCGCGAGCTCGCTGCGTTCGGCTACGGGCCGCGGCGCTTCTGGGAGCCGATCAACTTCTTCTACAACACGAAGATCGGCGCCGACGGACGCGTGATCGAGGTCGAGCCGGCGCTGTCGAAGGCGGGCGACTACGTGCTCATGCGCGCGGAGCGGGATCTCGTCGTCGCCTCCTCGGCCTGCCCCGATGACCTGGGGCCGACCAACGGGTTCGACCCGACCGACATCATGGTCCGCGTCTTCCCGGCGGACTAAGGGCGCTCTTGAGCAGGCTCGCTGTCGTCGGCCTGGGCAGCATGGGGGCCAGGATCGCCGGCCGCCTCCTCGACGGGGGCCACGAGCTCGCTGTCTGGAACCGCGACAGGACGAAGGCGGAGGCGCTCGCCGAAGCGGGCGCGCAACCTGTCTCCACTCCGGCGGCTGCCGCGGCCGGGGCCGAGGCCGTCATCACGATGGTCTCCGATCCCGCTGCGCTCGCCGCGGTCACCGAGGGCCCAGACGGAGTGGCCGCGGGCGCGGGAGGCACGACCGTCGTCCAGATGTCCACGGTCGGCCTCGCGGCGACCGCCCGCCTCGCGTCGATGCTGCCTCCGGATGCCGACCTCCTCGATGCGCCGGTCCTCGGCAGCCTGACCGAGGCGGAGAGCGGGACCCTCACGATCTACGCAGGCGGCGCCGACGCTGTCCTCGAGGGCTGGACGCCGCTCCTCTCGGAGCTCGGTACCGTCCTCCACGTGGGCCCGGTGGGAGCGGGCTCGGCGGCGAAGCTGGTCGCCAACTCGGTGCTCGTCGGCGTCATCGGCGTCCTCGGCGAGGCACTCGCCCTCGCGGACCTCGCAGACCTCGAGCGTGAGCACGCCTTCGACGTGCTGGGCACCACCGCCCTGGCTCAGCAGGCCGAGCGTCGGCGCGAGGCTGTCGAAACCGGGAACTACCCCTCTCGCTTCGCCCTCTCGCTGGCGCGCAAGGACGCCGATCTCATCCTGGAAGCGGCCGCCGGAGCCCGCTTGCCCGTCCTGGAGGCTGCACGGGCGTGGCTCGTCGAGGCCGAAAGAGCCGGCCGCGGCGAACAGGACTACTCATCCGTGCTGGCGGAGATGCTCGAGCGCGCTGGTCAGGCGGCCTCCCAGGCGAATTCGACGATGTAGCCGTCGGGGTCCCGGCACTTGACGCTGACGTAGTCGGGCTCGTCCCAGAACTCGACGATCTCGATCTCGTCTGCAGCGAGACGATCCTTGAAGGCGCGAACCTCCTCGGGCGTCTCGGCTCCGCGGAAGCCGAAGTGCAGGAACGACGGCAAGCGGATCGGCTCGTCCGTCTCGCCGAGCGCGAGGACGACGTGGTCGGGCCCCTCGAGCAGGAGCACGCCGTCGTCGGCCACGCGGGCGCTCTCGGCATCGAAGCCGAAGTAGGTCTCGTAGAAGCGGCGCGAGCGCTCCTGGTCTCGAACGGCGAGCGCCACATGCGCCATCCAACGATCCTAGGCGTTCTGGCGCGACGCTCGCAAAGGAAGCACGCCGAGCGGGCCCGAGGCAACGCGCTGACCGCGCGTCTAGTCACACGGGGCCCGCGAGTACGCATCCGCGTTCAATCTGACGCAGCGTCTATCTCAACGCGGATGCGTTGGAGCCGGGCTTCGCCCGGCTGAAGCCCGCCGCCCAGAGCGGCTAGGCCAGCGACTCGAAGACGAGCTCGGAGAGCTCGCGGAGCTCGATCTCGCCCTGGTGGCCCGAGGTCTTGATCGCGTCCTCGTACATCGTCACGTCCTTCGGGCAGGCGACGACGAAGTAGTCGATGCCGCCCAGGCTGACCGCCTCGTCGATGCGGAGCTCGCTCGGCCGGGGCGAGTCCTCCGCCTTCAGCTCCTTCATCCAGATCCGCCCGCCTCCGGCTCCGCAGCAGAGGGCGTTGTCGCGGTTTCGGGGCATCTCCACGAGCTCCGCGCCGAGAGCCTCCAGCACCTGACGAGGCGCGTCGTAGACGCCGTTGTAGCGCCCGAGGGTGCACGGGTCGTGGTAGGTGACGCGGTAGCCGAGCCCCTTCCGCGGCTGCACGCGTCCCCGTTCCAGGAGCTCGAGCAGGAGCTGCGAGTGGTGGAGGACGTTCCAGTCCCCGCCGAACTGCGGGTATTCGTTCTTGAGCGTGTTGAACGAGTGGGGGTCCGACGTGAGGATGCGGTCGAAGCTGCACTCCGAGATCGCCTCCACGTTCCCCTCGGCGAGGTCGGCATAGAGGCCCTCCTCTCCCACGCGCCGCACGTCGTTCCCGGCCGAGCGCTCGCCGTCGTAGAGGATCCCGAAGTCCACGCCTGCCCGGTGCAGGATCCGCGCGAGCGCCTGGGTGATCTTCTGGTTGCGGGGGTCGAAGGAGGCGTAGTCGCCGACGAACCAGAGGTACTCGGCGGGAGCTTTGCGCACGTCCTTGACCTCGAAGGGGAGATCTCTCGCCCAGCGGCCGCGCTTGCGCTTCGGCTCTCCGAACGAGTTGCCGGACGTGTAGATCGTCTCCAGCGTCTGCTGCAGCTGCGTGTCCAT
>JBKPFG010000015.1:0-7979 GCA_046728735.1 Actinomycetota bacterium | reverse complement strand
CGCCTCCTTGGGCGACGGGCATGCCGTGGCGGGGAATCGCCTTCTCGTCCATCACGAACGCGACGAGCTTCTCGGCCGGCCCCTCTTCCTTCTGCCGCCGCAGAACTCCGACGCCGGTGAAGTCCTTGTCGAGCGCGCAGGCCCAGCCGAGACCGGCTTCGATCGGTGTCCGGTCCGGCGTGATGTCGTTCCCGTGCAGCGGATAGCAGACCTCGAGGCGCAGCGTGTCGCGGGCGCCGAGCCCGCACGGGACGATCCCGCGGGCGAGAACGGCGTCCCAGAGAGCCGGCGCGTCGTCCGGCGCGCAGCCGAGCTCGCAGCCTCGCTCGCCCGTGTAGCCCGTACCGGCGATGAGGCAGTGCGTGCCGAGCACGTCGCCCTCGCGGAACGTGAAGGGCTCGATCTCGATTCCGAGCCGGTCGAGAGCTTCAGGCCCCTGCACGGCGAGGAGCGCCCACTCCGACGAGACGTCGTCGGCCTCCTCCAGCGCGGCGTGGTCGGTGTCGACGTTGGCCGCGTTGACGACGAGTAGATAGTCGTCCTCGCCCCGCCGGTACGCGATGAGATCGTCCGTGATCCCTCCGCGCTCGTTCGTCAGGAGCGTGTACTGGGCCTGACCCTCTCGGATGCGATCGAGGTCGTTGGAGAGCCGGGCCTGCAGATACTCGTGCGCGCCATGCCCCGACAAGGAGAGCTGGCCCATGTGCGACACGTCGAAGACCCCGGCTGTCGTGCGCACCGCCTTGTGCTCGTCGACGATGGATGTGTACCGGACGGGCATCTCCCAGCCCGCGAAAGGGACGAGACGCGCGCCGAGAGCGGCGTGGCGCTCGTACAGAGGCGTGCGCCGGAGCGTCTGCACCGCGCCGATCCTATCCGTAACCGAGAGCGCCTCGTGACCGTTGAAGCTCTCGAGAATGGCCCCCTCGGAAGACCGAACCGGCGAGATCGAGTCGCTGTTCCGCAACGTCAACGAGCGGATCGCGAACGCTGCGGACCGCTACGAGGTCGAGAGCGCGGAGTTCTTCTGCGAATGCCACGATCCGGGCTGCGGCGCGCGCGTTGTCGTTCCGCTGCAGGAGTACGAGCACGTGCGCTCCGAGAGCACGCGTTTCGTCCACGCGCCGGGCCACGTCGACCCCTCCTACGAGCGTGTGGTCGCTCGCAAGACCCGCTACGCCGTCGTCGAAAAGTTCGGACGCAGGCCGGCTGCGATCGTGCGCCGCCTAGACCCGCGCCGCCGTCATTCAATCAGCGCCGCGGAAGAGCCGAGCTCCTAGGCGTCCGCCGAACCCTCCTAGCGGCGGCGCAAGAACGACGGGACTTCGAGCACGTCGGCGGGGACGTCGAAGCCGCCGCTGACCGGCTCGCGCTCGCCTCGCTCGGGGCGCTCTCGCTCTCGCTCGCCCTCGTCCCGCTCGCGGCGCTCACGGCGGAGGCTGCGGTCGAATCCCGTCGCGATGACGGTGACCCGAACCTTGCCCTCCATGTTCTCGTCGATGACGGCGCCGAAGATGACGTTCGCGTTCAGGTCGGCGGCGCCCGTCACGACCTCCGCCGCCTCGTTGACCTCGAAGAGCCCGAGGTCGGAGCCGCCCGTGATGTTGAGCAGAATCCCGGTGGCGCCTTCGACCGAGGCTTCGAGCAGGGGCGATGAGACGGCCTCGCGTGCCGCCTCCGCGGCGCGGTTCTCGCCCTCGGCCTCGCCGATGCCCATCAGCGCGGAACCGGCGTCGGTCATGATCGTGCGCACGTCGGCGAAGTCGAGGTTCACGAGCCCGGGCACCATGATCAGGTCGGTGATGCCCTGGACACCCTGGCGCAGGACCTCGTCGGCCAGGCGAAAGGCGTCGACGACCGAGGTCCGCTTCTCGACCACCTGAAGCAGTCGGTCGTTCGGAATGATGATGAGCGTGTCGACCTTTTCCCGCAGGTTGGCGATCCCGGTCTGAGCCTGCTCGGCGCGCTTGCGGCCTTCGAAGTGGAACGGGCGCGTGACGACGCCGACGGTCAGGGCCTTGAGATCGTCCCGTGCGACCTCGGCGATGATCGGAGCGGCGCCGGTTCCAGTGCCGCCGCCTTCGCCGGCGGTGATGAAGACCATGTCCGCGCCCTTCAGCGCTTCCTTGATCTCGTCCCGACTTTCGAGCGCGGCCTCCTCGCCGACGGTCGGATCGGCGCCCGCGCCGAGACCCCGCGTGCGCTGGGTACCGATGTGGAGCTTCTGCTCGGCCTCCGACATGAGCAGGGCCTGGGCGTCGGTGTTCACGCCGACGAAGTCGCACCCGCGAAGGCCCGCCTCGATCATGCGGTTGACAGCGTTCGTGCCCCCGCCGCCGACACCCACGACCTTGATGACGGCCAGAAAGGCACCTGACTGGTCTCTCACTCTCGTTCCTCTCCGATCTCTAGCTCAGCTTGAGCGTGCGCCTGAGCGTACGCCGACCTTTCCACTATGTCAAATGGGCATTTGCAGGGAAGATGTGGGCAAACTCTCAACCTCAACCTTTGACTTGAGGGTTGGTCCCTACGACGGTTCGCTCGGGGATGCTGACGTCGACGTAGGCGACGGATCCCCTGTAGTCGGCGTCGAGCGAGCGGATCACGAGCGCGGCCGCGGCAAGCTTCGCCCGCATATCCACGTGCTCGCCCAGGCGTAGCTCGGGCTCTCCCCAGGGGGTGCTCAGCTCCATCCTCAGGCCGCCGTTCTCGAGGTGCACCTCGATGATGCGGGCGGGGAACCGATCCGGCACGTCGGCGAGCGCCGAGAGGACGACTCTGGCTGCTGCATCCGTGACGAAGGAGCCCGGCACGACGTTCGGTCGCTCAGGGAGCGTGAAGAGTGGGTAACCCCCCTGGCCGTCAGCGCTGTAGCGACGGATGACGCGGCCTCGTTCGGAGACCAGCCAGCGGTCGGATCCGAGGCGCAGGACCGCGAGGGGAATCTCGGGGCGCACGAAGATGCGCAGCGTGCTCGGAAAGGCCCGGTCGTAGCTCGCGGAGCGGATGGTCGACAGGGCTTCGAGTTCGTCGATCAGCGCCGATCCGTCGAGGGCGACGAGGCTCTGTCCTTGCGCGTCCTCCGCAGCCTGCCTCGCCGCGCTCCGGACCGACGGCGACCCGCCCGTCACCTCGATCGTCCGGACCGCGAAGATCGACGTCTCGCGGGCCCCGAGGTAGAGGAGCGCCAAGAGGGCGGTCGCGACGAAGGCCCCGAACGCAGCGCGGCGCCAGATCAGCGGGAAGTTCCCGCCGACCGAGCGTGGTTGGACCAGCGCAAGCCGTCCCACGGAGGACTCTTCGGCGCCGGCTTCCGGCTCCCTACTCGCTCAGCGCGGGAACCTCGAGCTCGCCGAGGAGCTGAACCTCGGGCTCGAGACGGACGCCGAATTGCTCGTAGGCGCGCCGGCGAGCCTCCCCGATCAGCGCGATGGCGTCGGCTGATGATGCGCCGCCTGCGTTCTCGATGAAGTTCGCGTGCTTGGGGGAGATCTGCGCCCCTCCCAGTCGGTGGCCCTTGAGGCCGCAGGCCTCGAGCAGGCGGCCGGCCGACAGCTGGTGGTCGGGGTTCTTGAAGACGCTCCCGAACGTGCGCTTGTTCGTGGGCTGAGCGTCTTTTCGCCGCTGCTGCATCTCCGCGACCGTCGCCTTGATCTCCGCCGGAGGAGCCGGTACGAGGCGAAACTCGGCGCCGGCCACAATCTGGCCCCGGACGAGATCGGAGCGGCGATAACGCAGGCCGAGCTCCTCCGGTGTGAGCCAGTGCGCCCCGCTCTCGTCGACGACGTGGGCACGGACGAGCACCGACGCGATGTCACCTCCGTACGCGCCGGCGTTCATCCAGACGCCGCCACCCACCGTGCCCGGAATCGCACAGACGAACTCGATCCCACCCAGCCCGGCGGCGCGGGCGCGGTGGAGGCAGACGGCGAGGGGAGCGCCCCCGCCGGCGATCAACCGCCCCTCACCGACCTTGGCGACGGAGAGCACTCCGTTGAGCTTGACCACCAGGCCGGGAAACCCGTCGTCCGCGACGAGGAGGTTCGACCCGAGCCCCACCGGCGCGACCGGAATCTCGTTCTCATGAGCCCAGACGACGAGCTCGTTCAGCTCCGGCACCCCCTCCGGACGCGCGAACCATCTCGCCGCGCCGCCGGTCCCGAGCGTCGTGAACTTGGAGAGCCTGACGTCGCGCTCGAGCTTCACGCCGCGAGCCTCTCGACGAGCAACGGAATCGCCCTCTCCACGTCGCCTGCCCCGATCGTCACGACGAGGTCTCCGGCGCGCGCCCTTTGCGCAAGGACGGCGGCGCCCTGCTCGACCGTCGGCGCCCAGGCAACCGGCATCCCCGGGCGGAGCTCGCAGAGCCGGTCGACGATCAGCTTCCCGGTGACGCCGGCGAGCGGTTGCTCGCGCGCCGGATAGACGTCGGTCACGCATGCAAGGTCGGCTCCGGCCAGCGCGCTCGCGAGCTCTGCGGCGAGATGAAGCGTGCGCGAGTACAGGTGCGGCTGGAAGAGGACGAGCACCCGGCCCTCGCCCGCGAGCTCCCGCGCTGCGACGAGCGTCGCCTCGATCTCCGCAGGGTGATGGCCGTAGTCGTCGAGGAGACGGACGCCCGCGGCCTCGCCGCGCTCTTCGAGCCGCCGGCCCGCCCCGCGGAAGTCCCGGAGAGCTCGAGCCGCAGCGTCCCGTTCTACGCCCGCGAGCTCGAGAGCGGCCAGCGCGCACGCGGCGTTGAGCCGGTTGTGCTCCCCAGGCACTGTGAGCTCGAGGTCCGTCGGCGCGAGCTCCCAACCCCAGACGACGTTCGGGACCCCCGCAGCCCAGCGCGCGAACTCCTCCTCCACCTCGGCGACCGAGGCGAAGGTGGTGTGGTGATCGAGATCGACGTTCGTGATCACCGCGATCTCGGCGGGAAGGCCGAACACTGTCCGGTCGGACTCGTCTCCTTCGACCACGAGCCAACCGCTGCCCGCGCGGGCGTTGCCGCCCAGCTGGGGCACCTCTCCGCCGATGAGGAAAGAGGGGTCGAGCCGGAGCCGGTCGAGGACGAAGGCGATCATGGCCGCGGTCGTCGTCTTTCCGTGCGCGCCGGAAACGACGATCGCCTTCGTCTGGCCGACGAGCTCGGCGAGGAACTCGGCGCGGCTCCGGCCTTCCGCCTGGCCTGCGAACGCCGTCGAGACAACGGCCTCCCAGCCTTCGGGAGGGGGCGCGGGATCGGGCGACACGGTCACGGGGATGCCTGCGGCGCGCACGTGCTCGAGGTACGGCGTCTCGTAACGATCCCAGCCGGCCACCTCGGCTCCCCAGGCCTGCGCGACGATCGCATAGCCCGAGAGCCCAGCGCCGCCGATTCCTACGAACCAGATGCGCCTACCGGCGAGCAAGCTCGATCAGCTCATCCGCGATCAGGTCGGCGGCATCGGGTCTGGCGAGGCGCAGCATGGCCTCGCTCATCGCCTGCAGGCGCGCAGGGTCTTCCAGGAGCTCGAGCGCCTGCCGCGGCAGGTCGAGACTTTCCTCCGCCACGACGACGGCTCCCCCGTTCTGCTCGAAATAGCGCGCGTTCTTCGTCTGGTGGTCGGCTGTCGCATGCGGATACGGGACGAGCACGGCGGGCTTGCCGGCGGCGGCCACCTCCCAGATCGAACCTCCCGCCCGGGCGAGCACCAGATCGGAGGCCGAGAGCGCCGCGCCGAAGTCGTCGGTGAAGGCGAGCAGGCGGTAGTCGGGGCGGGTGACTCGAGGGGTTAGCTGGGCATAGTCCCGCTCTCCGGCGAGGTGAAGGACTGCCGGTCCTTCCGCACCGAACGCCTCCACAACAGCCTCGTTGAGGGCGCGCGCCCCCTGGCTGCCGCCGAAGACGAGCAGGACCCGGCTCTTCGCCGGGAGCTCGAAGCGCCGCCGGGCCTCTTCCCGCGGGACCGCCCGCGAGCGGCCGGGGATCGGCCGGCCGACGACGCGGAACTTGGAGCCTTCCACCCCCTCCACCGGGAAGGAGAGGAAGACGCGACTCGCGAATGGGTTCGCGAGCCTGTTGGCCAGGCCCAGGTGAGCGTCCGCCTCCGTCAGCGCGGCCGGGATCCTCAGCAGTCCGGCGGCGAGCACCGCGGGCCCGCCCACGTACCCACCCGCACCGAGGACGACATCCGGCCGCTGCCGCCGAACGATGCGCACGTATTCGGGGACGGCTAACGCTGCAGTGCCGACTGCCCGCGCGAGCGCGAGGCCGGGTTTCCGAGGGAATCCCCGGATGCGGACGAGCTCAACATCGAAGCCGGCCGACTCGAGCTGGGGCGACCGGACGTTGCTGACGAACACGGCGGTTGCGCCTCGCGCCCGCAGCGCTTCCGCGATCGCGAGCGCCGGCAGGACGTGCCCTGCGGTTCCGCCGGCTGCGATCAGGCACTTCGGAGGCTGCTCTGACGCCATGGTTGACGGCGATGTTAAGGAGGATTCCGACCGAGGCGAGGCTGATGACGAGGCTCGACCCTCCGTAGGAGACGAAGGGGAGCGGGACTCCCGTGAGCGGCGCGAGCCCCATCACGGCGCTCACGTTGACGGCGGCCTGCCCGCAGACGAGCGCCGTCAGGCCGACCGCGAGCCGTTTTCCGAAGGGGTCGCGGCAGCTCAGGGCGATGTTGAGCCCTGCGTAGGCGAAGAGCGCGAACGCGGCGATCACGCCGAAGACCCCGATCAGCCCGAGCTCCTCGCCGATGATGGCGAAGATCATGTCGGTCGAGGCTTCCGGGAGGTAGTAGATCTTCTGGACGCTCTCGCCGAGTCCGACGCCGAAGATCCCCCCCGAGCCGAGCGCGATCATCGCCTGCACGGACTGGAACCCGGCTCCCTGCGGATCGTGCCACGGGTCGAGGAAGCTGAAGATGCGCGCGCGCCTGTACGGCTCGAGCCAGATTGCGGCGACCACGAGGGCGCCGGCCAGGCCGCCGGCGGTCACGAGCGTACGCACTGGAGTCCCGGAGACGAGCAGGACGGCGGCGACCATGATTGCGATCGCGAGCGCGGAGCCGAGGTCCGGCTCGACGAGGATGAGCGCGCAGGCGGCGCCCACCACCATGCCGATCGGCCGGATCAGCTCGGCGAGCGTCTGCGGAGCCCGCCTCTTGGAGAGCAGGGCCGCGACCCAGAGTGCGAGTGCGAGCTTCGCGAGCTCCGAGGGCTGGAAGGTGAGGGTCGCGATGGGGATCCAGCGTCGCGCGCCGTTGACCGCCGTCCCGACCACGAGCACCGCGAAGAGGAGCACGAAGCTCGCAAGGAGGAGGGGCCCGGTCGAGTGACGGAGGCGCCGGAAGTCCATGCGGGAGAGCAGCACCAACGCCACCAAACCGAGACCTGCGTAGAGCGCCTGGCGCTTGAGGTAGTAGGCGGGGTCGTCGGAGCCGAGCAGGGCGCGCGCGGAGCTGGCGCTGTAGACCATCACGAGCCCGAATGCAACGAGCGCGAGCGTGACGAGAACGAGCAGGTGATACTCGAGCTGGGTGCCCGTGGGACGCTTCATAGCGCCTCGACGAGCTCGCGGAAGCGCTCGCCCCGCTCCTCGAAGTCCCGAAACTGGTCGTAGCTCGCGCAGGCGGGCGAGAGGAGGACGACCTCGCCGCTCTCCGCGTCCGCGTACGCATCGCTGACCGCCTGCTCCAGGGTCACGGAGTCAGCGAAGCGCACGCCGACTTCGGCGAGCGCCTCGGCGATCTCGTCCGCGGCCTCCCCGATCAGGTACGCCTTGGCGACACCGCGAGCGGCGGCCTCGCGCGCAAGGCCCCCGTACGAGCTGTTCTTGCGGCTGCCGCCCAGGATGAGCCGGATCCCCGGCGGATAGGCGGAGAGAGCCCGCTCGGCCGCCTCGGGGTTCGTCGCCTTCGAGTCGTTGACGAAGCGGACGCCGTTCACCTCGCGGACGAGCTCGAGGCGATGGGGAACTCCCTCGAACGTACGCAGTGCCTCCGCGATGGCCT
>JBKPFG010000262.1:0-4906 GCA_046728735.1 Actinomycetota bacterium | reverse complement strand
GTCGTGCAGCGGGACCTGCAGGTCTCGGCGGTGATCGGCGACATCTACTCGGGTCGCCCGGTCGTGTACACGACCTTCTCGGGCTACGACGAGATGGCGCATCACGCAGGGATCGAGCGGCAGGAGTCGCTGAAGGTGCTGCGGCGCATCGACCGGGAGTTCGGGCGGCTCGAGCGAGCGGCCTCGGGCGCACCCCGTCCGGTCCGGTTCGTGGTCCTCTCCGATCACGGACAGACCCAGGGCTCGACCTTCCTCCAGCGCTACGGGGTGTCCCTCGAGGACTTCGTCTCCGAGCTCTGTGAGGCGGACAGCGTCGACGCGGAGGAACAGGGAGACGAGGGCCTGGTCTACCTCAGCGCCTCGCTGACCGAGGCATCCCAGGCGCCGGGTGCGCTCGCGGGCGGCGTCCGCGCGGCCACGCGGAGGAAGAGAGTCGACGGAGCCGTCGTCGTGGGCGAGGAGCGCAAGGTCCAGGAGGCGAGAGCGAAAGAGGACAAGCCTCTCCCCGAGCTCAGCATCATGGCGTCGGGCTGCCTGGGCCTGATCAGCTTCCCGCGCATCGAAGGGCGCGCGACGATGGAGGAGATCTCAGAGCGCTACCCGCGCCTCCTCCCGGCGCTCCGCGAGCACGAGGGCATCGGCTTCGTCTTCGTCCGCTCAGAGGCGGACGGACCGGTGGCCCTCGGCGCGAACGGCGTGCACTACCTCGACTCGGGGCGGGTGGAGGGAGAAGACCCGCTGGCGCCGTTCGGCGAGACCGCCGCCGCGCACGTGAAGCGCACCGACGGCTTTCGCAACTGCCCGGACATCATGGTCAACTCGACGTACTGGCCGGAGACCGGGGAAGTCGCCGCCTTCGAAGAGCTCTGCGGCTCCCACGGCGGCATGGGCGGGACCCAGATGTTTCCCTTCGTGCTCCTCCCCAGCGAGCTCTCCCTTCCCGATGAGCACGTGGTGGGACCGGGGAGCCTCCATCGCTGGCTGCGCCGCTGGCTGACCGAGCTTGGCCACGACGGCTATGACGAGCAGTCAGGCTGAGTCGAGCACGCTCTCGCTGACCTGGGTGGGACACTCGACCGTCGTCATCGACCTCGACGGCGTGCGCCTGCTCACGGACCCGCTCCTGCGGTCGAGGGTCGCGCACCTGCGCCGGGTGCAGCCGGTGGCCGCGAACGTGCCGGAGCGGATCGACGCCATCCTGATCTCGCACGGCCACTACGACCATCTCGACGCCGCCTCGCTGCGCAAGCTCGACCCCTCGATCCCCGTCGTCGCGCCTCGTGGCCTGGCCTCGACGCTTCGCCGAGCCGGCCACGCCGAGATCGTCGAGACCGAGGTGGGGGAGGAGGTCGCATTCGGGGACGTCGTCGTCCACGCCACCCCGGCCGAGCATTCGGGCAGAGCGGGTCTCAGGCGCAGCGAGGTGCTCGGCTTCCTCGTTCGTGGGTCGAGCTCCGTCTACTTCGCGGGCGACACGGACCTCTTCCAGGGGATGGGCTCTCTCGGGCCGGTCGACCTCGCCCTCGTCCCCATCTGGGGCTGGGGGCCGGCGATCGGTCCCGGTCATCTCGACCCGCGACGTGCCGCCGAGGCCGTGTCCCTGCTCGGTGCACGAACGGCGGTACCGATTCACTGGGGCACCTATTTCCCTGTGCATCAGCGCCGGGGCGCGTTCCTGACCGAGCCGCCGCTCGAGTTCCGGCGCGCGGCCGCTCGGGTCTCTCCGGACACCCGAGTGGAGGTCTTGGCGCTGGGCGAGACGCTCCGGCTCCCGACCGGAGGGTCGGCGCAATGAAGACTCCGCGCAGCTTCGTCGCGTCTGCTCTTCCGAGCAAGGACGCCGCCGACGTCGCACTCGAGGCTCTCGAGCGGCTTGCGGCGGAGGGGGCCCTCGAGCTCGCAGATGCCGCCATCGTCGTCAAGACCGACGCCGGCCGCGTCGAGCTTCATCAGCGCCACGAGCTCTCTCCGGGCGAGGGAGCGGTGGGCGGGGGCGTCGCCGGTGTGCTCGCGGGCCTCCTGCTTGGCTTCCCGCTTGCGCTGCCGGCGGCGGGCGCTGCGATCGGCGCCGGGCTCGGCGCTCTCGACCGGGGCATCGACGACTCGCGCATGCGCCGCCTGGGCGCCGAGCTCGAAGCCGGCCACGCCGCGCTCTGTGCGCTCGTCGGCCGAGCCGATTGGCCGCTCGTGCGCGAGCGCATGAGACCGCTCGTGGGTGGGCTCCTGGTCGCGGAGCTCACGCCAGAGGCTGAGGCGGCACTTCGGGAGGCACAGCAGGAGCCACCGGCTTGAGGCGCCTGCCGAAGAGCCAGTAGGCGACGCCGCCCGCCGGCAGGGGCAGCCAGAACGACAGGAGTCGGTACGCGAGCGTGGAGACGGCTGCGGCTCCCGCATCGACTCCGGCCAGGACAAGAGTCCCTGTCAGGCCCGCCTCGACGAACCCGAGCCCACCCGGGGTCAGGGGCACCATGCCGAGGAACGAGCCGGCGACGTATGCGAGGAGCACGAGCGCCGGATCGGCCTTCGCATTCACCGCATAGAGCGTCGCAACGAGTGCGAGGTAGTCGAAGAACGACTTCCCTACCGCGGCCGTGATCGCCATCTTCCAGCGGGCTCCGAGCGTTCTGCGAATCCGATCGCGCTCGGCCAGCAAGACCTCTGCGAGGGGAGGGCCGGATCTCGGCCTCCCGACCAGGCGCAGGCACCATTCCACCGCTCGGCCGACGAGCTCGAGGGGCCGGTCGAATGCGAGCCCTACAGACCCGGTGGCGGCCATGAGAACGAAGACGACGCCGCCGAGCCAGAGCGCATGGAGGAGGCGGTGCTCGATCGGCGTCCCGGCGATTACCGTCGGGACGGCCAGCAGAGGCAGGACGAGGAGGCCTGCGAAGATGAGCGCGGAGGTCGCGGTGAGAGCCGAGCCGACTCGACCCGGGGGCACCCCTGCCCGCACCAGCATGCGGTACTGGAGGGCTCCCGAGCTCGCCATTCCCCCCGGGACGATGCGCCCGAACGCGTTCGCGGCGAGCTGCGACGTCCCCACCGCGAACCAGCTCGGAGCCTGGAGCGCGATCCGCTGCAGGGCCCACGTGGAGACGAAGCTCAGGCACTCGAAGCCGAGCGCGATCGCCAACCACACGGGTTGCAGCTCGGAAAGGTCGCGCCACGAGCCGAAGACGGTGACGAGGCTCGGCAGCAGCAGGTAGAGCGAGACGCCGGTGAGCAGCAGGAGGAGAGCGCGCGTGGCAATCCGCTGCGCTGTCCAGCGGCGGCCCATGACGCCTCCCTGCTAGCCCGCTACCCGTCCTGCCTCAGGCTGCGCAGCCTGAAGGCGGTGAAGATCTCCATGAACCCGCGAGCGAGCGCGAACCCTGCGATCCAGGCGACGAGCAGCACGGCCTTGCCCCCAAAGTAGCCGGCGGCCCAGAAGGCGAGGAGGATCTCGGCGATCCCGATGAGGAGGACCACCCACCAGTGGCCGATCTTGGGCCCGATGAGCGCCACCGTGACGTCGAAGATGCCCTTGAAGAGCACGACCCACGCGAAGAGCGACGCGAGCGCGACGAAGGTTCCGGCCGGCTGGAAGAAGGAGACGATTCCGGCGACGATGAAGAGCGCGCCGAGGATCCCGCGCGCGATCTTCCAACCGGTCGTCGAGCTCGGCATCGCCATGAACTCGTTGACGCCGGCCCCGATTGCGACGACGCCGAAGAGGACCGAGATAGCGGCGACCGACGTGGCGTCGAGCCGCAGGACGATGAGCGCTACCCAGAGCCAGGCGATACCGGTGACGAGGAAGATCCACCAGACTCGCGCCGCGCCCTCGACGAAGTCCGACTCCTCCAGCGATAACTGACGCATGGTGCCTCCTTGGGAAGTTTCCTCATCGTCGCAGAAGCGGCGGACCCCCTCCAGGCCGGCCGCTCAGGCGCGTCCGCGCCCCCATTCGATCGCGTCAGGCGAGAGGGTCAGGTAGACGCGCTCGCGCTCGGGATCGACGTTGGCGACCTGCTCGAACGGGAGCGTCGCGTACCGATCCCAGAGCAGGAACCGCTTTCTGACAAGGATCTCGTCCGGGTGGTCCGTATGCCGCTCGTAGAGCACGTTCTCGAGCCAGCCGACCTCGTGCCCGTCGAGCGCGATGACGCGAAAACCGTCCGAATTCGACAAGCGCGCGCCGAGCCTGACGATGTCTTCTCGTTCGCGCTCCGTCGGGGTGCCTCCAGCATCAAGGTTCGCCCCCCTTCCACCGATACCTCCTGTAATGGCGCCGGCGAACCGCCTGCAGGCACTTCTGGACCTGTCTCATAAGATCTCGTCCTCGCTGGACCTGAACGACGTGCTGCAGGCGTTCGCGGAGCAGGCCACCGAGCTGACCGGCGCGACGGCGGCCGAGCTCTCCTTCTGGGACCGTGACCGTGACTGCCTCGTGATGCTCGTCGAGCGCCTGCAAGGGGCCGACGAGATCACCGAGGAGGGCGGCCAGGTCTACCGGCTCTCCGATTTCCCTGCCACCCGCCACGTCCTCGTCGAGCAGGTCCCGGTGCAGATCCGTGTCTCGAGGGAGGAGGACGATCCGGCCGAGCGGCAGCTGCTCGAGTCGCGGAGCCAGAAGACATTGCTCATGCTCCCGCTGGTCGCGCGGGGCGAGACGATCGGGCTGATGGAGGTCATCGACGTCGAGGACCGCGACTTCGACCAGCACGACGTCGATTTCTGCCAGGCGCTCTGCGACGTCGTCGGCGTCGCCGTGCGTAACGCGATGCTCTACGCGGAGATGCAGGAGCTGGCCGCGCGGGACAAGCTGACCGGCCTCTACAACCGGAGGCTCTTCGAGGAGCAATTCGACGCCGCGGTGGCGAGGAGCCTCCGCAACGGAGAGGAGCTCTCGCTCCTCGTGGTCGAT
>JBKPFG010000149.1:0-7887 GCA_046728735.1 Actinomycetota bacterium | reverse complement strand
CAGGCGGTTGCAGAGCTGTTCCCGACTCGACATGCGATCGTTCGGCCAGGACTGATCGTTGGACCCCATGACCCGACGGGCCGCTTTACCTACTGGCCGCACCGCATTGCTCGCGGCGGCGACGTCGTTGCTCCCGCACCTGCTGAGCGGACGGTGCAGTTCGTCGATGCACGCGACGTGGGCACCTGGATGGTTGACCTCTGCGAGCAACGCCGCACCGGCACCTTCAACGCGACGCGTCCGGGCGTGCCCTGGGCAGAGATGCTCGATTCGTGCCAGCGAGTCGTGGGCGGCGACGCCCGAATCGTCTGGCTCCCTGACGAGTTCCTCCGTCAGCACGAGGTCGGCGAGTGGATGGAGCTTCCTCTTTGGATTGCCGATCCCCAGTGGCGCGGGATGCACGAGGCCGATGTTTCTCGGGCGGTTGCCGCCGGTCTGACCTTCTGCCCACTCGATGAAACGGCGCAGGGGGCCTTCGAGCGGGCCAAGCCGACCGCCGACGCGGGGCTGACGCCCGAGCGCGAGGCTGGATTGCTACAGGCATGGAGGCTGAGACGGCAGCAGGGCCGGTTGCACGGTCGCGGCGGCTCGGCCGGATCGACCTCTGTGGGGTAAAACTGGGCCCGATGTGGGGGGACCAGCGGGACTAGCATGCTTGCGAGCCCGTGAACCATGCGACCTAACGGGTTTCGCAGTTGTCCCCTAGTCACACGGGTCCGCAAGCGAAGCATCCTGCAGCGAGCGGGTCCAACTCAAACGCGGATGCGTTGGAGCCGGGCTTCGCCCGGCTAGAGCCCCCGACGGCCAGACGCGCTAGACGTGGTGGAAGTCGATAACCACACGCTCCGGGTTGCGCAGCGCGTGGATCTCCCAGCAGGTGGGGCGGCTCAGCCCGAGGATCCACGTGTTCGTGGCCTCGAAGTCACCGCCTTCGACGACCTGCGCGAGCGTCCCGAAGCCGGGGGTGAGCCGGCGCGGCCCGCCGTAGGTCGCATTCCCGTCGAAGTCGTAGCCGCTCGCGCCCTGGAAGACGATCCGGACGAAGGCATCGCCTTCGACGTCGATCGGCGTGTCGCTCGGATCCTCGCTGAAGGGCGGCTTCGCCTGGCGGATATCGAAGCGCGGAATCCCGCCGTTGCCGGCCGGGTTCGGATTCGGCTCCTCGAACTCGAAGACGATCCGGTCGAAGCCCTCGTGGGCGCCGACGCGCACGTCGGTGAGGTTCATGTAGACGCCGTCGTTGCCGGCGGTCTCCGGTGCGCAGCTGGCGGGAGCCGGCGGCGCGGGTTCTTCGGTCGTGGCGGGCGTCGTGTCGGGCTCGGACACGGTCTCGGCGCTCGAAGTCTCGGCCGGAGCGGGCTCGCTGGACGAGGGAGCCGGTGGAAGGGGCCCAGCGTTCTGGGCGCCCTCCGAGCCGCAGCCGACGGCGGCGAGGGCCAGCGCGAGGACGAAGAGGAGAGCGAGTGGCTTGGTCATGAGTCGGATCTTCAACCTGGCAGGTAACCCGGACTGCGCGGCCTCGTAACGGCTCTGAAACGCCCGCGAGAGATGCGGGCGGGAGGATTTGAACCTCCACGAGCCTGTTGAGCTCAACGGGACCTAAACCCGCCGCGTCTACCGTTCCGCCACGCCCGCGTGGTGGAAAAACGATAGCGCGTGGGTAGATGAGCCCTGTGAAACTCCTTCAGCGCCACCGTCCCCGACAGGGCCCGCAGGTCCGCGATCCCGAAGCCCAAGCCAACGGGCCGTCCCCTCAGCCCGAGCACAGCGAACGGCGGCTGTCGGATCCTGGCCTGACCGACCTTTCGAGACGCGATCTCAAGGCGATCTTGATCCGCGCCGGGAAGGAAGCCCTGGACGACCAGATCACCGACCTGGCGGCCGCCCTCGCCTACTACTCATTCCTCGCGATCCCGTCGATCCTCCTCGTCGCGCTGGGCGTCTTCAGCGTGTTCGCGGGCCCCTCGGCCGTGCAGACGCTGATCGACAAGGTCGGAACCGTTGCTCCGTCGGACGTCACCGCCCTGCTGGACGACAGCCTCACACGCATGAGCCAGAACAACAGCGGCGGTTGGGCGATGGCGGCCGTCGGATTCGTCCTCGCGTTCTGGACGACCACCGGAGCCATGACTTCGCTCATGCGGGCGCTCAACCGCGCGTACGACCAGGAGGAGACGCGCGGCTTCGTTCGGCAGCGGCTGAGTGCCGTCCTCATGGTCCTCGTGATGCTCGTTGCGTTCGCGCTCGTCTTCGGGCTCCTCGTCATGGGGCCTGCTCTATCCGGCTGGATCGGGGATGCCGTCGGCATGGAAGCAGTCCTCAGGTGGGTGTGGTGGGTTGCGCAGTGGCCGGTGCTGATCGTCGGCCTGCTGGCGGCGTTCGCGACCGTCCTCTACCTCGGCCCGAACGTCGATCATCGGCGCTGGCAGTTCGTCACGCCCGGGTCGCTCTTCGCAGTTGTCGTCTGGCTGCTCATCTCCGGCCTCTTCGCGGTCTATACGGCCACCTTCGCGTCCTACAACAAGGCCTGGGGCTCCCTCGCGGCGGTCATCGTGATGCTGACGTGGCTCTGGCTCACGGGCTGCGCTCTGCTGTTCGGCGCCGAGATCAACGCCGAGACCGAGCGGAGCCGCGAGCTGCGCCAGGGGAAGACAGCAGCCGCAGACGAGATCCAGGCGCCGACGAAGGCCTCCTAGGGAACCCGGCTTACCGCGCCTGGCAGCCGGACGCCGAGCAGACGATCCGAGCAGGAGGGTCATCCCCACGTTTGACGGCCGTCTCCACCGGGCTTCGCCCCTGCGTTCTCAGAGCCAGCCGCGTGTCCTGGGCGACATCGCCCTTTGCGAGCTGATTCATCGCCGCGAGGAAGACGTCGACAATGGTCGCCGTTTCCCGGCCGTCGCGAGCGCTCGACCTGACCGACCAGGACGCCCCGATGCTCTGCGAGCTTGGCGTCAGTCGCGTCGACTCTCTAACCGTCCACTCCAGGGCCACCCTCTCACCCTAGCCGCCGTCACCCGGGCGAGCCAAGGCCTGGAGGAACCCCGGGCTAGACTGGGCAGGCGGCCCCGTAGCTCAGCGGATAGAGCAGCGGACTTCGAATCCGCGTGCGGAGGTTCGACTCCTCCCGGGGCCACCTCTCCTAGTAGTAACCGCCGCCGGTACTCGTGCTCGTCGAGCTCACCGCACCCACGGATGCGACTTCCCAGGTGAACTGCCGGCCGCCGAACTGGTCGTGGAACCCGTTCCCCGTCACGCTTCCGGGGCTCGTGTCCTCGGCGAACGTATAGAGCGGCTTCCCCTGGTAGGTGACCTGGACGGCGCCGTCCGGGCGATCGACCGTCCCGAGCTTGCCCGCCACGTCGGAGCTTCCCGTCGGCTTCGCGCTTCCGGAGAGCGTGAGGGGTACCCAGATCGACGTGCACGAGTCCGTGCACATGACCTTCCCGCCCGTTTCCTGCTGCGGCGAGTAGAGAGCCATCCCCTTCGAGTCAACGAGGACGTTGCCGACACCGTCGACGTGCTGGACGGAGACGGTGGTCGCGGTGCCTGCCGCCGTCGAACCTGCTGCTCCGCCTCCGCCTGCGCCTCCGCAGGCCGTGGCGACGAGCGCGAGCGCGCCCAGCGCCAGTGAAATGAGCATTTTCTTCATGGTGGTCCTCCCTGGATCTCGTGGGCAGGACCGGCCGGTTCCCGCTTCTTTCTCTGTCACTGACGCATACGGGCGAAGCGGGCGCGTGGCTTGCGTCCGGAACACGCTTCACGAGCCCTTAATAGACCAGCCGGCTATTCGTACACGTAGACGCGCTCGCCCACCGGCGACTGGTCGTAGAGCCAGTCGGCCTCCCAGATCGGGACCCGCACGCAGCCGTGGCTCGCGGGATACGTCGGCACCGAGTAGTAGCCGTGGATGGCGAAGTTCCCATGGAAGGTCATCGTCCGGTAGAGCGTCGCGCTGCCGAGCCAGGTGCTCGTCGCCGGCGCTTTCCAGAGGATGCTCCAGGCGCCTACGGGAGTGTTGCCGGTCGCCCCGGTCGAGACCGGGATGATCCCGGTGACCTTTCCGCGCCGGACGATCATGAGGATCTGGCGCCCCTTGTCGACCTCGATGTGCGGTGTCGGGCGGGCGTAGCGCGGGTGGAAGGCGCGAACGAGGCCGAGCGCCCGCCACGTGCTCGTCCCCACGACCCCCGTGCGCGCGAGCCCGCGGGCGTTCTGGAAAGCGACGACCGAGTCGAAAGTCCGGACGCTGAAGACCTTGCCCGTGCCCGGCACATGCACCCGGAGGTGCCCAAGGCGACGGTGGAGGGCGCGCACGTCCGCTCCCTCGGACCCGATCCGAAGGCTGCGTGCCGCAACCCAGATTCGGCGCGAGATCGTGCGCGCGGCGAGCCCGTCGGCGGCGGGGAAGACAAAGCGGATCCGCACTCGCCCGGCCCAGGGCGTCGGAATCCGCTTCGAGATCTTCCCCGAGAAGACGCCCGCGGTCGTTCGAGCCAGGACTCTTCCGGCGGCTCGCACCGTGATGCGTATGCGCCTCGAGTACGACGCCGGCTGCACGTTGCCCGCCACATGGACGCCGAGGAAAGCGCGAGCGCGCCCGAAGGTGAGCGAGAAGGCAGGCAAGACTTTCAGTCCGTGCTCGAGGCTGAGGCCGCCGTCGTCGAGTCGGGCGCGGAGAGGGCCGCCGCCGGCCGCGGAGAAGGACGCCGCGAAGGCTCCGGTTGCATCGGTGGTCGCGGTGGCGACCGTGCCCCAGACTCCTCCGACCAACTGCTCGATGGTCACCGGTAGATCGGGGTCCGCGGGGGAGACCGTGCCGGTGACGTCGACCGCGTGACCGAAGACCACGACCACAGGGCTCTCCAGCGTGACGTCGTGAGGAGGCGGATCATCCGCGAGGGCGAGCGCCGGAGCTGCGAGTGCGAGAAGGGCGCAGGCAAGCAGGAATCGCCGCATGAGCGGGAACATAAGCACCCGACCGGCCGTTAGAGAAGGCCGGAAAGAGGAGAGAATCGACGCGATGGTTTACTGGAAGCTGCTCATGCTCGCGTACAAGGCCCAACGGGGCTGGAAGCGCATCCCGCCGGCTCAGCGGAAGCAACTCCTCGAGAGCGCTGCGAAGCAGGCCCGCAAGCACGGGCCCGTCGTGGCGAAGCAGGTGAGCGCAGCCCTCCAGAACGCCCGAAAGGGGCGGTAGCCCTTGCGTGACAGCTTGACCCTCGGGCGCATCGCCGGCGTCCGCTTCGGGGTCAACTGGAGCTGGCTCGTCGTCTTCGCCCTGATCGTTTGGACCTGGGCGACCGGCGTCTTCCCGGACACCAATCCCGGCTACTCCGACCGCGTCTACGTGGCGATGGCGGTCGTCGCCGCGCTGCTCTTCTTCGGCTCCCTGCTGGCGCACGAGCTCGGGCACGCGCTGCAGGCGCGGCGCGAGGGCATGGAGATCGAGGGGATCACCCTGTGGCTCTTCGGCGGCGTCGCCAAGTTCAAGGGCATGTTCCCGAGCGCCGGTGCCGAGTTTCGAATCGCGATCGCCGGCCCGCTCGTCTCGCTTGCTCTCGGTGGCGCCTTCGTGCTCATCGCCTGGCTGGGGAGCCTTCCTGAGCCCGCGGACGCCGTTTCCGCGTGGCTCGGTTACATCAACCTGAGCCTCCTCGTCTTCAACCTCCTCCCCGCTCTTCCGCTCGACGGCGGCCGAATCTTCCGCTCGGCCCTCTGGGCGGCCCGCAGCGACTTCGGGTGGGCCACGCGCGTCGCGTCAGCCGTGGGTCGCGGCTTTGGATACCTCTTCATCGCCGGCGGCATCGCGCTCTTCATCTTCCAGGGGACCTTCAGTGGAGCCTGGATCGCGTTCGTCGGCTGGTTCCTGCTCCAGGCGGCGAGCGCCGAGGATCGTTGGCTGCTTGCGCGACAGGCCCTGCGCGGCCTACGGGTTGGCGATCTCGTCGTCCGCGATCCAGTGACCGCCCGGCCCGACCTGACGATCGGGGAGTTCATGGACGACATCGTCTGGAAGGCGCGGCACACGACCTATCCCGTGACTGACAACGGCCATGCCCTGGGCCTCCTCCCTTTCCGCTGCGTCGCCGAAGTCCCGCGTAGCGAATGGGAGCAGCGCACCGTCCGCGATTGCATGCTGCCCATGGACGAGGTCCCAGTGGTCTCCGAGGACGAGGCCTTGATCGACGCCGCCGCGGAGCTCTCCGACAGCGACATCCATCGCGCGCTGGTCGTGGACGGCGATCGCTTCGTCGGGATCCTTTCCGCCACTGACGTCGCCAGGGCGCTCGAGATCCGCCGCGCCGGCGGGTGGATCCGTCGGGCGCGGGCTTAGGGGTGGCCGACGGGACTCGAACCCGCGACTTCCGGGACCACAACCCGGGGCTCTACCAACTGAGCTACGGCCACCGCGCAAGGACAAGTGTAGCCCGGGTGCTAGCTTCCGCCTACGCGCGCCTGTAGCTCAGTGGACAGAGCCGCGGACTTCTAATCTGCGGGTCGCTGACGCATCGCACCACACGACTCAGGCGCGGAGTTTGGGCAACATCCGCACGACGATGATCTCGCTGAACATCCGGCCGTCGACCTGCCACGCATAGCAGCCGGGAGCCTTGACGAAGGTGGAATAGGGGAACTCGCGCCACCCGGCTAACTCGTTCGCCGCAGGCCCCGAAGGCACGAGCAGCGGGGCGGCTTCTGTGGGTGTGGGCCCGAGTGCTATCGGCCCAGAGCGGTCGAGGCGCTGTGCGCGGATGAGAACTGGCCCTTGGTAGGCGGGAGATGTGAAGAAGTGCGTCTTGAGCGCCTGCCACTTGGGGAAGTCGGTGGAGCCAAGGTGCGCGCTGCCGTGGCGTAGGTCGCCTGCGTTGTTGATGAAGACCCGCACGAGGCCGCTCCCAAGCGCGATACCGCCAGCCTGTGGAGTCGTAACGTAGCGTCCCCGCGACGCTGGACAGCGCCCGTTTGCGACTTGCGGGAAGTGCAGCGGGCGACTGAGCTTGGCCGCCAGGGTCGGAGATGATGGTGGGGTCGGGCTTGCTCGACTTGACGTTGAGGGTGCGCCCACATCGTTGTCGCGCCCGCCCATACAGGCTGAGAGAGCGAGAACGGATACGGCCAACGCGGTCAGAAGCACACCTCTTCTCTGCGCATCCGGCGTTGATTGTCCGCCCGCCGCCGCCCTTCCGCAAGCATTCCGGCTTCTTCTTACCCCGGCCCAGGACGGCGAGGATGACGAGACTGACGAGTCCCGCTGGGTCAGGTGTCTTCCCCGAATGGTCGAGTCGTCGTGAAGACTGAGCGGGCGACCAGGCCGCCGACTCCGATCGTTCCCGCGAGAATGGCAACGACGATCACGGGAGTCGCCGGGAGCCCGCCACACCTGGATTCGGCGGCGTCTTCCCCGGGGCGGATGGTGACCGAGCCGGTGTCGCTGTTTCCACCGGCGCAATCGGGGACGCCCCATTGACGGACGCCGAAGAAGAGAAACACAACTGCCGCCCCGATGAGCGCCGTCGACCACAGCCACCGATCGCGTAGACCACGGCGCAGCACCACAACCGCAAGGACGACCGCGAGTGGGAGCGTAATGACCCACAGTGACGTCCAACTTAGGGCCACGGCGACGCCGACCAGGAACCACACCGCTGCTGTGACGGGCGCCGACCTCATTCCCGCTCTCTGCGGAACGTGATCATGGAATTCCCCCTGGCGCCGCCTAGCCTACCTAGCCCGCCGCCGCCCTTCCGCAAGACCACCGGCCCGGCGGCGCGTGAGTCCGTCAGCATGCCGCCGAGGGCAACGGAAGGGCAACGCGGCGGCCAACCGACCAAGGCCTAGGAAAGCCCAGGGCTACACTGGCTCGGCGCGCCTGTAGCTCAGTGG
>JBKPFG010000090.1:0-17257 GCA_046728735.1 Actinomycetota bacterium | reverse complement strand
CGCTGCTCGCGCAGACGGCGTGACGATCGAGTCCGACGTCGTCGCCGAGGCGAGGCGGATCCTGGCGCGCGCCGAGGCGGAGCAGGTCCCGCTGCGGCTGCTCGGCGGCGTGGCGATCAAGCTGCGCTCGCCGGGCGACCTCCCTCCGGCCTTTGCCCGCTCCTACGCCGATCTCGACTTCGTCACGAAGAAGAAGGCCGCCGGGCGCGTGACGGAGCTCTTTCGTGGCGAGGGCTACGAGCCGCACGTCGCCTTCAACGCGCTCCACGGCGGCGAACGGTTGCTGTTCTTCGACACGGAGCACGACCGCCAGGTGGACGTCTTCGTCGGCGCCTTCTCCATGTCTCACAAGATCCCTCTCGACGAACGCCTGGACGTCGATCCGGTGTCGATTCCGCTCGGTGAGCTCCTCCTGACCAAACTGCAGATCGCCGAGCTGAACGAGAAGGACGTCCGGGACGCGCTCGCGTTGCTGCAGGGGCACGAGGTCGGGGACGAGGACGGCGAGACCGTCAATGCGGGGAGGATCGCGGCACTGTGCGCCTCCGACTGGGGCCTGTGGCGCACGATTACAGGCAACCTCGATGCATGCTGTGCGCTCGCGCCCGGCTACGACGTTCCCAACCGCGCCGAGGTCGAGGCCCGCCTCGAGGAGCTGCTCAACCGCATCGAGGCCGAGCCGAAAACGCGCGCCTGGAAGCTGCGCGCCAAGATCGGCGAGCGCAAGCGGTGGTACGAGCTGCCGGAAGAGGTCGCCGGGGGGCCCTGACGCTCGTTCGGGTCTCGGGCGAGGAGAGCCGGGGGCCGATGGTCAGGGCGATGCTCCGCCGCTGGTCTCCCCTTGCCCTCCTCGTCGCGCTCGCACTCTCGGGTTGTTCGGGCGAGGAGCCGTCGAGCGGCACAGCCGCCACAGGGAACTACTCGCTCGCGCAGGCGAGAACGTTCGCGGACTTTCCCCTCTACGCCCCGGGCGAGGCCTTCGACGAGCTGCCGCTGACGGCGGTCGTCCGGCGCTTCGACGACTCGCCCGACGCGCCGCCGGTGCGCGAGAACTACGTCGACTTCGTCTACGGAATGTGCGAAGCGCCCGAGGGCGAGGGAGGATGCGCTCCGCCGCTGTCGGTTCAGATTTGGGCCGCGTGCGAAAGAAACCCGATGGCCTACGGGCCCGAGATCGCGCGAGAGGGTCCTCTGGAGGTCCGTGGCGTGCCCGCCTACTTCTTCGAAGGAGGCCGTCGCCTCGAGCTGTCCACGGGGACGGCAACGGTCGTCATCTTCGCGAGCGGCCGCGACTCGGCGCTCTCGGCCGCAAACGGGCTCGAGGGGATCAACAACCAGCTCGCAGCAGGGGCTCCGCTCCCGCCGCCCGCCTACAGCACCGAGCAGGGCGGCGGCATCAGCGTGATTCCCTGCAGGTACGAGGACCCGACGCAGCGAGTCGAACAGGATCCGGCCAATGCCGCGGCCTTGGCGGCCGCGCTCGACACGGCGCTTTCGCAAGGCGCCGCACGCGGCGACAACAAGAGAGTGCGCACGGTCGAGTGTTTCCGGAGCGGCGCGCTCGAGCCCATGCTTTCGGTGGACGACGTCCACACGTGCGCGATCACCTGGGGCGACGGCTCGGGCGAGTCGTGGTGCGTCTTCTCCAGCGGCGAAAACCTGATAGCAAGCACGCTGCCGGTGTCCTGCGAGGACGCCGGCGCCGGGAGCCCTCTCGAGCCGGCCGAGCCGCCTCCGGCGGAAGCCGTGGTCGGCGACGCGGCGCTCGCCTGGGGCGCGCACGCGGAAGCAGCCTGCGGGCCCTGGCGAGAAAAGCAGATGCAGGCAGTGGCGGAGCTCGACGAGGACCTTCTCTACGAGGATCTCTCCTACATCTGGTTCGTCCAGCGCCCCTACGAGGCCGGCATCGTCCGCGATCTGCGGGCCATTCCCGGGCGCGAGGGCCCCGCGGCGCGCGCGGTCGCCCTCTACGAGCGGAGGCTTGCCGGCATCGACGCGGGTCTGACCGCCTGGCAGCGGGGGAAGAAGGCCCAGGCGCTGGCCCACTTCGACCGGGCCGAGCAGCTCTCCAACCCGCTCGGCAGACTCTTCGGGCGCCTTCATGCAGACGCCTGCCCGCCGGCCTAGCCGGTCATTTCGCGCTCGCTCTAGTCTCGGCGCCTGGAAGGTGTTTCAATTGCGACGCTAGGGAGCGCATGCGCCTCTTCTTCGCCACCGACATCCACGGGTCCGAGACCTGCTGGCGGAAGTTCCTGAACAGCGGTAAGCACTACGGCGCGGACGTGCTCGTCCTCGGCGGAGACATGACGGGCAAGGCGCTCGTCCCGATCGTCGACGACGGGGGCGGGAACTGGCACGCGACGCTCCTCGAGAACCGGCACGACCTCGCCGGCGAGGAGGAAGTGGCCGCCTTCGAGGCCGCAGTGCAGCGGCGCGGCTACTACCCCTTCCGCACCGACCCGGACGAGCTCGCGGAGTACGAGAAGGATCCGGAGCGGGCCGACCGATTCTTCCACGAGCAGATGCTCGCGACCGTGCAGCGCTGGATGGACTTCGCCGACGAGCGCCTGGGCGAAGCAGGGATGGAGGCCTACGTCTGCCCGGGGAACGACGACCAATTCGACATCGACGAGGTCATCGACGGCGCGAGTCACGTCCATCTGGCCGAGGGCCGCGTCGTCGACATCGACGGCTTCCAGCTGGCCTCGACGGGCTGGGCCAACAGGACGCCCTGGAAGACGTACCGGGAGGAGGACGAGCCCGACCTCGGGTCGAGGATCGAGCGCGTCGCGGCCCAGGTGACCGCGCCCCCCGAGCGGATGATCTTCAGCCTCCATTGTCCTCCGTACGGATCGGGGCTGGACGACGCTCCCGAGCTCACGGAGGACATGCGTCTCAAGCACGCCGGTCACGCGCCCGTGCCATGCGGTTCGACAGCCGTCCGCGAGGCGATCGAGCGCTACCAGCCGGTCCTCTCGCTCCACGGGCACATCCACGAGGCGCGCGGCAATACCCGCATCGGCAAGACCCTCTGCATCAACCCGGGAAGCTCGTACGAGCAGGGCGAGCTGCTCGGCGCCCTCGTCGACCTCGACGGCGGCAAGAAGGTCAAGAACTTCGTCCTGACTAGCGGATAGGAGGAGGAATGGCGAGTACTGTCGGTGACGTTTCCTACCCGAGCGGCGAGCGGACGCTCTTCGCGCGGAAGGCGACCGGGCTTGTACGAGGCTGGTCCGTTAGGGACGGCTTCATCTACGCCTTCTTCTCGATCAACCTCGTGACGCTCGGGATGTTCATCTTCTCGTACGCCGTCTTCATCCCGGACGGGAGCCTCATGTGGGCCGTCATTCTCTCGGGGGCGTACCTCGTCCTCCAGGCCATCACGTATTCGTCGCTCATAGCCGCGATGCCGCGTGCGGGGGGTGACTACATCTGGATAAGCCGGGTGCTCGGCGGCGGGATCGGCTTCGTCCTCGCCGCCTGCGGCTGGTGGTTCATCCTCTGGCACTGGGTCCCGATCTACGCGAACATCCTCAACGTCGAGGTGTTCATCCCACTGGGCGCGATCGTGGGAGCGGACGGCTGGGTCTCGTTCTTCTCGGAGCCGAAGGGCCTCTTCACAGCCTCGATCATCACCGCGCTGCTCGCCTCGCTCGTGATCTCGCTCGGCATGCGCGTATATGCCCGTGTCCAGAAGTTCTGCTTCTACGGAGGGCTCATCGGCCTCGCGTTCATGTTCGTCCTCCTTCTGATCAACTCGAAAGCCGACTTCATCTCCGCCTTCAACTCGCAGGCGAGCGAGGTGCTCGGGACGAGCGGCAACGCCTACGACGCGACGATCAAGGCAGGGTCGGTCGGCACGGACGCCGGCTCCAGTGTCGGGACCTTCGGCGCCGCCAAGGGCGTCTTCCTGCTGATCCCGTTCATGCTCTTCTTCAACCTCTGGTCGAACTGGGGCGCGACTCTCTACGGGGAGGTCCGGGGAGCCTCTGACTTCCGCAAGAACATCTACTCGATGGGCGGAGCGCTCCTCGCGACGACCGGCCTCGCTGTCGTCACCTTCCTGCTCATCGCCAAGACGATGGGCTGGGAGTTCTACAACGCGGCCAACAACGCGTACTGGGGCCAGCCGGCGCTGTACGACTACGTGCAGAACCCGCCGGTGACCGCGTTCCCGTACCCGGGCCTGTTCACCTCGTTCCTCATGGGTGGGGCGTTCTGGCAGTTCCTCCTCGTCTCCCTGATGTCCCTCTGGTTCTTCGGCTGGGTGGGGACTGTGTTCCTCTCTTCGACCCGGGTCGTCTTCGCGACGGCGTTCGACCGCGTCCTCCCGGAGGCGGCGGCCAAGGTGACACGGAACGGCGTGCCGATCGTGGCGATCGCGCTGATGCTGATCCCGGCGATCCCGATCAGCTACTTCTACGCCTACAACTCCGAGTTCTACAGCTGGACGCTCGCGGCGACCGAGGTGATCGCCATCACGTTCGCGGGCTCGGCCATCGCCGCGCTCATCTTCCCGTGGCGCAAGCCGGAGATCTACAACGCCTCGCCGATCGCCAGATACCGGATCGCCGGCATACCGCTGATCACGGTCGCGGCGGCGGGCTTCCTCCTGATCCTCGGCTTCGCCGTCTACGAATGGGTGACGAACGCGGTGTACGGCATCGACTGGACGACCGCGCGGCACGGCTTCTACTACGTAGGCGCCCTCTACGGGATCGCGCTGGCGATCTACGTGGTCTCCTGGTTCTACCGACGCAACCAGGGCATCGACATGAGCAGGGTGCATTCGGAGATCCCGGTCGAGTAAACCCAGCGACGGGCAGGGCGGGCACTCGGGCTCGCCCTGCTCAATCTTCGCGGCGAACGTCCTCGAGGAGCCGCTCGAAGTCGGGCCCGTCGAACTCGGCTACCGCGCGCTCGTACTTCTCCATCCCCCAGCTCCAGAAGTCGAAGTCGAGGTCCGAGACGCTGTCCTGGATGGACGCCCAGAGCGTCCAGCCGTACTTCGACATGAGCCCCCAGAGGCGCGCTCGCGCGACCTTGTTCGCGAGCGGCGCTCCGTAGTAGTGCGCGACGAGCTCGTCCAGCTGCTCGAGCGAGAGGTTGGACTCGCTCCAGACGTTCCCGAGCTCGAAGCAGGCGTCGTTGTTCCCCGAGTACTCGTAGTCGATGAGCCTGAAGCCGTCGCCCACGTCGATGAAGTTCTCGGCGAGGAGATCGTTGTTGCACGGCACCGTTCCTTCGCCCCGGACGGCCATAGCCTCTTCGATCCCGCGCACCTGCGGCTCGAACTCCAGGTAGCGCTCGGGAAGCCTGAAGCCCCGCTCCTGCACGAGACGGAGATACCGCTGCTGGATCCGGAACATGTTGAAGTCGTCCCGGAAGCGCCGCGCGCCGTGGAGCCTTCGACACGCGGCCGCGATCCAGTCGAGCTTGTCGCCGCGGCGGAGGTCCTCGGGGCTCTGCGTGCGGCCTTCGATGAACTCGAGGACGAGGACGCCGAGCTCCGGCAGATAGGCGATCACGGCCGCGCCGACACCGGCCTCGGCTGCGGCAACACTGTTCTGGTACTCGTTCTCGCGGTCGATTGCGAGGAGGCCCGCGTCCTTGGCGGAAACGCGGACGACGTAGGCCCGCCCGTCGGACTCGACCTTGTAGTTCGTGTTCGTCAGCCCGCCCGCGAGCTCGGAGACGGACTCGGCGCCCTCGAGCTCGGGAACGAGCTCGAGGATCTCTTCGATCTGGGTGCTCACGTGGCGTAGGTTTCTACCGGATGGCCTGGGAGCTCGCATCGTTTTCGGCCGATCTCTTGCCCGACGACATCGCGGTGGAGGGCGCCGAGGTCGAGCTCGTTCGGCCGGGCGAGCCCGTCCGCGTGACGCACGTCCTCGACGCAGTCGAGCCCAGGGTGCGCCCGGACGGCCGCACTGCTTTTCCCACTGAGGGGACCGCGGGGGAGGGGCGGACGAACCGCCTGGATGGCGTCGTCGTCCTCTCCTGCCTCGATTTCGCGGCCGAGGAACGGCCCTTGCACGAGCAGGAGTCGATTGTCGATCTGGCCGGCCCCGGCGCCGCCTACGGCCCGTTCTCGAAGGAGACCTGCGTCGTCCTGACCTTTCGGCCGGGCTCCGAGGGCAACCAGGAGACCGAGGCGAGGGCGCGGGCTGCGACCCTTCGGACGGCCCAGGACCTGGCGCGTCCGACACTCGAAGCCGAGCCCTCTCAGGTCGAGGCCTTCGAGCTCGGTCCGGTCGAGGACGGCCTGCCGCGCGTCGCCGCCCTGATCCAGCTCTCTGACCTTGGGCCGCTCTACTACCAGTACGTGTACGGCAAGCCCGCCGGGCAGGTGGGTCTTCCACGGGCCATCGATCCGGCCGAGCTCCTCGACGGTGCGCTCACGTGCGGCGAATACCACTGGGCCGCGATGCGCAACCCGACCGTTTTCTTCCAGCGCAACGAGCTCGTGCGTGCGCTCTACCGCGAGCACGGGCGGCGGCTCGACTTCGTCGGCGTCGTCCTCATGCGAGGCTACGAACAGTCCGCGGACGCCAAACAACGAGCGGCCGAGGCTGCTGCGGCGCAAGCGGAGGAGCTCGGCGCCGAGGGCGTGGTCATCACGACAGATGCGGGCGGAAACTCGCACACGGACGTCATGCTCACCTGCCGGGCGTGCGAGCAGGCCGGGATCCGGACGACGGTCGTGCTCGCCGAGGAGACCGACCCCGAGTCGACGCGTCCGATCCTGACGGACTGGTTGCCCGAGGCGGACTCGATCGTCTCGACCGGGAACGTGGAGGAGCTCGTCGAGGAGTGGACTCCCGAGCGGGTTCTGGGCGGCGACACGCTGCTTAACGGGACGCCCGCCGCAGCTGCGGGCCCTATCCCCGTCCGCAACTACCTCGGCGCCGCGAACCAGATGGGGCAATTGAGCCTGGGGGCGCGCTCGGGATGAGAGCCGTCCACTACGTCAACCAGTTCTTCGCCGGCCTGGGCGGGGAGGACAAGGCGGAGACGCCCCCGACGCGGCTGGACGGCGCCGTCGGACCGGGACGAGGCCTTGTCGCCGAAGGGGTCGAGATCGTGGCAACGCTCACCTGCGGGGACGACTACTTCGCCGAGCATGAGGCGGACGCGCTCGCGGAGCTGCTCCGCCACCTGGAGGAGCTTGCGCCTGACGTGTTCGTTGCCGGGCCGGCGTTCGGCTCCGGCCGCTACGGCTACGCCTGCGGCACCCTCGCGGCTGCAGCCGCCGAGCGCGGCATCCCGGCCGTGGCGGCCATGCATCCGGAGAACCCGGGCGTCGACGCGGCGGGCAAGGCGTACGTGGTCCCGACGGCGGTCAACGTCGCGGGCATGCGAGACGCTCTTCCGCGCCTGGCTCGTCTAGCCATGGCGCTCGCCGAGGGGCGGGAGCTGGGAGGCCCGGACGAGGAGGGCTATCTGCCGCGGGGACTGCGACGGAACTACTTCGCCGACAGGACCGGCGCCGACCGCGCCATCGACCTCTTGTTGGGGAAGCTGGCCGGCGAGACGCGGACCGAGGTGGGCGGCGGCCTCGAGCGGGTCGAGCCTCCGGCAGCCGTTTCCGAGCTGTCGGCGACGCTCGTGGCTCTCGTCACGGAAGCCGGGTGCGTGCCCCAGGGGAATCCCGACCGACTTCCGTCCGTTCGAGCGCAGGGATGGTTCCGGTACGACCTGAACGGCGAGGAGACGCTCGCGGCGGCGAGGTACGAGTCGATTCACGGCGGCTTCGACGTCACACTCGCGAACGAAGACCCGAACCGGCTCGTCCCGCTCGACACCGCGCGGGAGCTCGAGCGCGAGGGTCGGATCGGCCGCGTGCACGAGGCCTTCTACACGACGACCGGCAACGGGACCCCTGTCGTGACGGCGACACGCTTCGGGCGCGAGATCGCGGGGGAGCTGCGCGAGGCGGGCGTCGGTGCGGTTCTCCTCTCGGGCACTTGAGGGACGGGCACGCGCTGCGGGGCAGTGCTGGCGAAGGAGATCGAGCGTGTGGGGATCCCGACCGTGTACGTGACATCGTTGCCCACGGTGGCAACGATGATCGGAGCGAATCGGATCGTGCGCGGGCCGGCGATCACCCATCCGTTCGGCCTGGATGCGAAGGAGCGGCGGCGGATCGTCGAGCGGGCGCTGGACCTGCTCGAGGTGGACGTCGAGCCCAACACCGTCTGGGAGGTGGAGCCATGACCCTTCTTATTGGGGCCACCCCGAACCACCACCCGATTCGATCGTACCGCTCGTATCCGCGCGCATGGCACACGAGATCAACCGGAAGGCGCACCGAAGCGAGCAGGCTCTCGTGAGCGCCGCCGTCCACGCCTGCTCGCTCGTCCTCGCGCACGCGCCCGACCTCGTCCGACACGGCTCCAAGCCCACTCGCGAGGACGCCGCCGACCAGATCGCGCCCAAGCTCCGCACCTTCGACCAGGCGCTCGCCTATCCACCCCACCAGGTCTTCCTCGGGAATCTCGCCCCTCAAGAGCTCTGGGAGATCGAGCGCCCCTGGTGGAGCAACCCAACCGCGGCCAAGACGGAGGGCCCGTTCGGCCTCTTCGTCGACGAGGAGGAGCTCTACCGCCGCCTGGAAGCCGCGGATCAGTTCCAGCTCCTCAAGCTCGACGGGCGCGAGGGCGCGGACGGGTCGCTGCCCATCCACCGAAACGGCGATCGAGCAGGCGTCATGCTCCGCGCGCACGACCTGGACGAGAGCCTCTCCGCCTCCGTCCTCCTCGAGAATCTCGCCTGCAAGGCGACCGGCGCCCTCGCGCTCGAGCACCTGCTCGCCCGCACGGGGTTTCCGGCCGAGGACGTCGAGTACGCGATCGGCTGCGGGGAGGAGGCCGTCGGCGATCGCTACCAGCGAGGCGGCGGCAACCTCGGCAAGGCGATCGCGGAGGAGGCGGGCTGCCGCAACGCATCCGGGAGTGACGTCAAGGCCTTCTGCGCCGGCCCCGTGCACGCACTGGTGATGGCGGGGTCGCTGGTCTCCGCCGGCGTCTACGACTACGTTGTGGTCGTCGCCGGAGGCTCGCTGGCGAAGCTCGGAATGAAGTTCTCCGGTGCGCTCCGACACGACGTCCCGGTGCTCGAGGACGTGCTCGCCGGACTGGCCATCCTCGTGGGACCGCCCGGTGAAGGAGCGCCGGCACTGCGCCTCGACGCCGTCGGCAGGCACAAGGTCGGTTCGGGATCCGCGCAGCAGGCGGTGCTGGAAGACCTCGTCGTCGAGCCGCTCGAGCGCCTCGGCCGCAAGATCACCGATGTCGATCGCATCGCCACCGAGCTGCACGACCCGGAGATCACCGAGCCGGCGGGTGCCGGCAACGTCCCGCAGCGCAACTACAAGCTCATGGGCGCCCTCGCGATCAAGCGCGGGGAGCTGCCGCGAGCAGGCCTCGACGGCTTCGAGCGCGAGCACGGTCTTCCCGGGTTCTCACCCACGCAGGGCCACGTCGCGTCGGCGGTGCCGTGGCTTCCCCACGGCTTGCAGGCCTTGCGTTCCGGCGAGCTCGGCTCCACCATGCTCGTGGCCAAGGGCTCGCTCTTCCTCGGCCGCATGACCGAGCTGGCCGACGGGATGTCGACTCTGCTCGAACCAGGAAAGGAGTGAGATGCCGGTCGACGCCACCCCCGACACCTACAAGGAGCTCACGAGCGAGGGCAATGTCTTCGTCGACTTCTGGGGGCCGCGCTGCCAACCGTGCCTCGCGATGATGCCGACGATCGCCAAGCTCGAGGAGGAAGCCGGAGGCGCGGTCCGGGTCGTCAAGGTGAACTCGCCCGAGAATCGGCAGGTGTGCCGCGATCTGCGCGTGATCGGCCTCCCGACCTACATACTCATTCGCGACGGGGAGGAGCTCGAGCGGCTCTCCGGCAACGTGACGAAGGAGCAGGTCGAGCAGGCGTTCGCGACCTTGAAAGGAGGTGTGGCTGCATGAAGCTCGACGGCAAGAAAGTGATCGCGCTCGGCGAGCGGGACGGAGTCCCGGGCCCCGCGATCGCCGAATGCGTCCGCTCGGCGGGCGCCGAGCCGGTCTTCGTCGAGACGGAGTGCTTCGTCTGAACGGCGGCCGGGGCCATGGACCCGGAGAACCAAGACCGGATCAAGAGCCTCGTCGACGAGCACGGGGCTGACGATCTGGTCGTCGTCCTCGGTGCGGCCGACCTCGAAGCGCTCGAAGTCGCGGCCGAGACGGTGACCGTCGGCGATCCGGCCTACGTGGGTCCATTGGCAGGAGTCCAGTTGGGACTCCCCGTCGTTCACATCCTCGAGGAGGACGTCAAGGAAGACGTCGATCCAGCGGTCTGGGAGGAGCAGGTCGGCCTGCTCGAGATGACGCTCGACGTGGGGGAGATCCAGCGCGCGGCCGCGACTTTCCCCGGTCGCGACGGCGCCTAGGCGACCAGCTCGCGGTAGCGGAAGCAGTCGACGGTGTGGTCGTTGACGAGCCCGCAGGCCTGCATGAGCGCGTAGCAGACGGTCGGGCCGACGAAGCGGAAGCCGCGGCTCTTCAGCTCCTCGCTCATCGCGTTTGACTCGGCCGTTTCGGCCGGGATCTCCTCGACCGTCTTCCAGGAGTTGACCAGGGGCTCCCCGCCGACGAAGCTCCAGAGGAGCTCGTCGAGACTGTCGAGCTCGCGTATCGCCCGCGCGTTGGCGATCGCCGACTCGATCTTCAGCCGGTTCCTGACGATGCCGGCGTCCAGCATCAGCCAGTCGATCTCGCGCTGGGCGAAGCGCGCCACCTGCTCGACGTCGAAGCCGGCGAACGCAGCGCGGTACCCCTCCCGCTTGTGCAGGATCGTCGACCAGGAGAGGCCGGCCTGCGCCCCTTCGAGCACGAGCATCTCGAAGAGATGCCGCTCGTCGTGCGACGGCACGCCCCACTCCTCGTCGTGGTAGGCGACGTAGAGCGGATCGCTCTCGGGAACCCACTCGCAGCGGGTCAAGCGGGAACCGCCTGGCGGCTCGCCGTTTCGATCAGGTGCCCGACGCAGCGGTGTGCGTTCGCCGCGATCGTCGCGGTCGGCGGCTGCGGCCCGGAAGTCACGAAGACGCTGCCGTCGACGAGATAGAGGTTGGGGACGTCGTGGGCGCGGCCGAACCGGTCGACGACCGACGTGGCGGGGTCGTCGCCCATGCGGCACGTGCCTAACAGGTGCCAGCCCCACTGCGACCAGTCGGTGACGACCGTCTCGATGGCACCGGCCGCTTCGTGGGCCTCCCTGGCGCGCTCGAGCTGCCAGGCGAGATTGGCCCGCGCATCGTCGTCGATCCGGTAGCGAATTCGCGGCCCCGGGATGCCGTCGCCGTCCGTCAGCTCGGGGTCGAGTGCAACGTCGTTTCCCTCCGACGGAAGGTCTTCGATGCCGATCCCCCAGTCGAACGCGCGTCCCAATGTCTTCTCCACGAGCCGGTGAACGGAGGGTCCCCAGCGTTCGTCGAAAGGCAGTCCGTCCCAGCGCGCAAGGGCCATGAGCGGCCCCCCGATCGGCATGACGTCCCACTGTGCCCCGCGCGCGAATCCGCGTGACTCGTCCGTGTCCGCGAACTGCAGCGAGAGGAGGGGGGTTCCCCACGGCCCGAGCCAGCTCTCGAGCTCCTCGGCGTAGAGGCCGAGGACGCTCATGTACGGGTGCAGCATCAGGCGCTTGCCGACGAGGCCCGACGAGTTCGCGAGTCCCGAGAGCAGCAGCAACCGCGGCGTCCCGACGCCGTTTGCGGCCAGCACGACGACGTCAGCCTCGGTGCGCTGCTCGTTGCCCTCCTGGTCGATCCAGAGTGCGCCGGTGGCCAGGCCCTTGCCGTTCGTCGCGATCTCGCGCACACGGGCGCCGGTGACGAGCTTGGCGCCCGCGGCAAGCGCCTTCGGCCAGATGGTCAGGTCGGTCGAGCCCTTGGCGCCCTCCGGGCAGCCGAACATGCACGTGCCGCGCCGCGCGCAGGGAGCCTGGGTCGCGGTGGCGACGGAGGGGATCGCATGCGCGGCGGGCCACCAGTGCCAGCCGAGCGCGTTCATCCCCTCCGCCGCCTTTCGGCCGATCTTGCCGATCGAGAGCGGCGGCAACGGAGGGGGAGCGCCGGGCGGATACGCGGGATCCCCGCCGATTCCCGAGACGTTCATCTCCACGTCCATCGCCTCGTAGCTCGGGAGGAGCTCTTCGTAGGAGAGAGGCCAGTCGTCTCCGACCCCCTCGAGCGAGCGCGTGCGGAAGTCGGACGGACGCATGCGCGCCCACTGGGCGCCGAAATGGATCGTGCTCCCGCCGACCGCGTTGAACATGACCGGCTCGACCTCCGACTCGGAGATCTCGCATGGATAGTCCTCGCGCCAGCCGCGCACGTTCGGGTTCGCGTTCCAGTCCTTGCCGACGAGAAGCTCGAACTCGAGCTTGTCGCCCGGGTACTCGCCCGCGCTGTGCCAGCCGCCCTGCTCGAGGCAGGTGACCGAGAACCCCGCCTCGGCGAGCTCCTTGGCGGCGACCGCGCCGGAGGCCCCGGCGCCGATCACGAGCACGTTCGCCCGTGTTTCCGACCGAGCTCGGGTTTCGACCGGACGGCGCTCGGGGAGCGGCCGGGCCTGCTCCGGGAGCAGCCCTTCGAGGTAGTACTCGGCCTCGTCGGGATAGGGAGGCGTCGACTTCTGCCCCGGATAGCCGATGCGCTTCCTGATCTTGAGGTTCATGTAGTACGCGCCGCTGACGAGCTCCGCCAGCGCCGCGAAAGCCTCGGGATCCTCCTCCTGCAGCGTTTCGACGTCGCGGGTCCCGAGAGCGCGCTCGAATTGGGGAGCCAGGTCGGTTCGCGCCGCCAACGCCCGCTCGATCCACTTTCCAGAAGGATCAGCCTCGCTCGCGGACGGCATCTCTCCGGCGGCGGGAATGAGGGCGTCGGCCAGCGCTGGCAGGCGCGGGTCAGGCATCGGTCTGACTGTATCCCGCCTCCTCCTCCGCCATGAAGCGGACGAAGAAGACCGCGAAGAGAACGAAGAAGAGGACACCTTCCGAGACGGCCATGACGACGCCGCCGATCTGCTGGTCGGTCAGCGGGCCGATGCCCCAGAGCCGCGGCGCGTCCTCGTAGAAGTCGTAAACCGGGCTGGGGAAGAGGGCGAGCACGAGCCCGAGGGGGCTCGCGAGGACGAAGGCGCCGAAGAGGTACGCGGCCCGCGCCCCTGCGCTCAACCGCCGGGGGACGTTCTGGAAGACCGGCCACCAGAGCAGGCAGCCTGCCGCGAGGTAGGAGAGGTGCTCGATGTCGAGGAGACCGCGGTGACGGAGGGCAGCGTCGTAGAGGAGCGGCGCATGCCAGAGCGCGTAGGCGCCGAGCCAGAGCGGGAGCGCGACGAGTGGATGCACGAGAGCGCGAACGAGCGGGCGCCTGGCCAAGGCGGCGGCGACCTGAGGCGAGAGGGCCGCTACCGCGAGCGCCGGCGCCCACTCCGCCAGGGCGACGTTCTGCAGCAGGTGGGCCCAGAGGAAGTAGTAGAGGGCGAGTGTCGCGAGAGGGCTGACGACCGCCAGGAGCGCGATGAGCAGCGCGCCGTCGAAGGCGCGCCGCCGCCAGACCGTGGGGCGGTACTTGCGTACGGCTCGGCCGTAGGCGATCGCGACCACGGCGAGGACGGCGACTTCCTCCCAGGCCGCGTGCCAGCTCCCCGGTGCGGGCGCGGCGGCGAGCACCGGGCTATGAAGGCGCGTGCGCGAGCGCTTCGTCGCGCGAGCCATGCACCGAGAAGATGCGATCGAGGCCTGTCACCTCGAAGATCTTGACGATGTTCGGATCGCTGCAGGCGACGACCAGGCGGCCGCCCTGGGTCTTCAGCCGCTCGACACCCCGAATGAGGACGCCGAGGGCGGTCGAATCGATGAACGTCGTCTCCGTCAGGTCGACGACGATCAGCCTCGCGCCGTCTTCGATCACCTGCAGGAGCTCGGCCTTGAACTCTGGGCACGTGTACAGGTCGAGCTCGCCCCCGAGAGCGATCACGGCCACGCCGGGGCCCTGCTCGGTTGTCGACATGGCCAGTTGGCGCATCGCGGTGAGTAGCTAACCACTGCAGGGAGGGGTGCTTCAAGAAGACGGGAGCCCCCGCGAATGGGGGGCTCCCGAGAGTCAGCTGCTGCATTCCTAAGCCGAAGCGGACGACGTCGCAGCCGGAGACGCGGTCCCGCGAGCCCGGGCCGCACCTCACGGCATCGACCTGGCCGTCTCGGCGGTCGAGCCGGTCGTTGCCGGTTCACCGGACTCCTAGTCGGTCACGGCGCACCCAGACATGTGGCCGCTACTCCTTCCCCTTCCTCAGCGAAAGCAAAAGACCCGCAGGAAGAAGATCGGAGGAAAAGCGCCGCATCTGCAGGACAGTCACCCGTTCGAAGGCCCCCGGATCATTGCGCTATCGTGGGCGGCACGCGGGCGTAGCTCAACGGTAGAGCCCCAGCCTTCCAAGCTGGTGGTGAGGGTTCGATTCCCTTCGCCCGCTTACGGCTTGCGGACCCCTCGAGCGCGGCTTCTCGTCCGGTGGCTCGATCAGGCTATGAGTGATGGCAGCCGCCCAGGAGCGGGTCGTCTACATCCGCCCGCGGACGATCCTCGTCGTCCTCGGGATCCTCCTTGCGACGCTCGGGATCCTGGTGTTCATCTACCTGGCCTGGCACGTCATCACGTGGATCCTCATCGCCATCTTCCTCGCCCTGGCGCTGAACCCGGCCGTGGAGTTCTTCGAGCGCCGCGGGCTCCGGCGCGGCTACTCCACCGGGCTCGTCGTCGTCCTTGCGCTTGCGGTCATCGTCGGGCTCGGGTTCCTGCTCATCCCGCCACTCGTCGACCAGGTTCGGAGCTTCATCGACTACGTCCCCCAGGTTGTCGACGACCTCACAGCCGGCCGCGGTCCGTTCGGCTTTCTGCAGACGAGGTACCACATCGTCGACCGGGTGCAGGAGACGATCCAGAAGCAGGGCGCCGGCGGCGTGCTGGGCGTGACCGGCGCCGGTCTCGCGGTGGCGCGCGGAGTGGTCACCGCGGTGGCGGGAGCCGTCGCCATCGGCTTCCTGACGTTCTTCATGCTCCTCGACGGGCGCCGGCTGATCGAGCGGTTCTACAACTTCCTTCCCGCCCAAAGCCGGCCGCGGTGGCAGCGGATCGGGACGGAGATCTACCGCACGGTCGGCGGATACGTGACGGGCAACGTCGCGATCAGCGTGATCGCGGGGACGGCCAGTGCGATCGCGCTCTTCGTCCTCGGCAGCGACTACGCGATCGCGCTGGCCGTCGTCGTCGGGGTCCTCGACCTGATTCCGCTCGCGGGCGCCACGCTCGCCGCGATTCTCGTCTCCACCGTCGTGTTCGTGGAGCTCGGCTGGGTCAAGGGCTTGATCATCGTCGGCTTCTTCATCGTCTACCAGCAGCTCGAGAACCACGTCCTCCAGCCCGTGATCTACGGGCGCACGGTGCAGCTCTCTCCGCTCGTCGTGCTCATCTCCGTCCTGATCGGTGCCGAGCTCGCCGGGATCCTCGGGGCTCTCGCTGCCATCCCGGTGGCGGGCATGGTCCAGGCGATCGGGCGCGAGTTCCTGGCCAGGCGCGCGGAGACGGCCCCCGAACCTACCTAACCGGGGGATATACCGGCCTCCGCCACCTCCTACGCTTCGGTACGAAAGGAGTCGTGCATGGCTGAAGACCTTCGCCATGCGGCCGGGCAAGCGACATACGAAGTCCGAGAGATCCTCGACGGGGATGCGTGGGTCGACATGGGCATCCTCTATCGCTGCACCGATTACGCGCAGGCAGTCGATTTCGCGTTCGACTACCTGGGCCGGCGAGATCCTCGCCGCACGGGCGCGGTGGGCGGGCTCCAGGTGATCAAGGACGATCGTGGACGGCGGGAGACCGTCTGGACGTACGACCACGCCGAGCAGGAAAAGCGACCCGACCCCGCGCACGTCTTCGGGTTCGACGTCACCCGACGGTGGACCCTCCCGACAGGGCCGGTGCAGCGCCCGGCGCCGCTTCGAAGCCGCGTTCCCCGTCGCGTCTAGGACGCGCCGCTAGGCGTCTAGCGGCGCGCGGCTTTGCGCCGCCGATAGGCGGACGCGTTCAGGCGGTCGGCGCAAGCCTGTGAGCAGTACGCCCGGCTCCGGTTCTTCGAGCGGTCGACGTACACGCAGCGACAGGGATCGCCGCGACAGACGCCGAACCGCGGCCAGCTTCCGCTGCGAATCGCATCCAGGACGCCCATCGCCGAGAGCGCGGCGATCGCGTCCGACGCGCGTGAGGAAGGCACGGCGTACTCCCATCGCCCTGCCTCGGCCGAGAGCTGCGGCACCGCTTTCGTCTGCCGCACGAGCCCGTTCAGGATGTCCACCGCTTCCGCCTCGCTCTCGGCCTCGAAGGCTCGGCGCAGGTGCCCCCGGATGGTCTTCAACCGCTCCAGGTCGGCGGAGGTGAGGCGCTCAGCGATCTCGTCGAGCCCGGGCTCGACATGGAGGCGAAGCCAGCGGCCGATCTGCGGGACGTCCCGGATGATCTCCGGCGGATCCTCGAGCTCGTCCCAGGTGTTGACCAGGCCGACGGCCAGGCCTAGAGCATCGGTTTCGCCGGGAATCGCCATCTAACTTTTTTCCAAGGATACCGTCAGTAGCAAAAGTCCATGTTGAAGCTGACGGAACTCGTCGGACTGGCCGTTCTCCTCGCAGCGTGCGGCGGAGGATCGACCCAGTCCGGCGCTTCCCCAACGCAAACCTCCTCCGCCGCGACGACGACCACCTCGACAATTCCTTCGCTCGAGGAGCGTGCACAGCTTCTCGCTTACGACGAGTCGGCGCCACTCGGGCTCGTCGAGAAGAAGGCAAAGAGCCAGGGGGGAGCCGAGGTGGTCGACGTGGTCTTCGTCGCCGGCGATCGCAAGGTCTCCGCCTACCTCGTGCGGCCGAAAGAGAAGCCGACGGCGGCCGTCCTCTGGGCGCACTGGTTCGGCGAGGAGGCGAACACGAACCGGACGGAGTTTCTCCCCGACGCGGTCGCGCTCGCGAAGGACGGAGTCGTGTCGCTCTTGCCCCAGGGGCTCTTCCCCTGGCAGGAGCAGGTGAGCGAGGACGCCTCCGTGGACCACCAGCTCGCAATCGAGCAGATCGTCCAGCTGCGCCGCGGTCTCGATCTCCTGCAGAAGGAGGCCGGTGACGTTCCCATGGGCTTCGTCGGGCACGACTACGGCGCCATGTACGGCGC
>JBKPFG010000060.1:0-2641 GCA_046728735.1 Actinomycetota bacterium | reverse complement strand
AATCGCCCCGTGACGATCGCGGAGCTGGCAGAGGACCGGGTCGTCGAGGGCACGTACGCGGTCGCCCGCAAGCAGCGCCTTCGCACCCGCAGCGGCAGCCCTTACCTGGCGCTCGAGCTCGTGGACCCGAGCGGCCGGATCGACGCCCGCGTGTGGAGCGACGTCGACCTGCTGGACAAGCGTTTCCGAGAAGGAGACGCGGTCCGAGTGCTCGGGCGGGTGGAGCGCTTCCGCGACCGGCTTCAGCTCGAAGTGCGGATGCTCGAGCCCGCGGAGGCGGATCCCGCGACGCTCGTTCCGGAGGCACGCCGCGACCTGGAGGAGCTCGACGGGTTCTTCGAGTTCCTCGCCGCCGAGATCGCCCACTCGGAGCTGCGAAGCCTCGTCGGGGTCTTCGTCGCCGAGGCGGGCTTCAGGGCCAGGCTCCGTGTCCTGCCCGCCACTCCGGACGCCCACCACTCCTACTCCGGCGGGCTGCTCGAGCACACGGTCGCCGTTGCGACGACGTGCCGGGACGTCGCACAGCTGCATCCACGCCTTCGCTCAGACCTGTTGCTCTCGGCCGCGCTTCTGCACGACGTCGGCCGGGTCGAGGAGCTCGACCAGGGGCCGCTGTTCCTCCCCACCGAGGAGGGAAAGCTCCTGGGCCACGTGCACCTCGGACTGCGACTCATCGAGGAGCGCGCCTCGAGCGTCTCCGGCGGGGTGCGCGCGGAGCTCCTCCACTGCGTCGCCGTCCACCACGACCCACGGGCCGCGCGCACGGCCGAAGCCGCCGTCCTCTACCACGCGAACCAGCTCGACGCGGTCGCCGCGACGCGGCCTACCGAATAGCTAGTTTCTTCGCCGTGGAGCGGGTCGCCCTCGTGAGCGGCGGCAACCGCGGCCTCGGATTGGAGGTCGCCCGGCGCCTGAGCAAGGACGGATACACGGTCGTCGTGGGGTCGCGGGACCTGGCCAAGGGCCAGGAGGCCGCCGAGACGCTTGGGGAACGCGCCGGCGCGTGCCGCCTCGACGTCACCGATCCCGAGTCGATCGGGAGCTGCATGGCCGACATTGAGGAGCGACACGGCCGGCTCGACGTCCTCGTCAACAATGCCGGGGTCAAGGGAGGCGGCTGGAGGACGAACGCCACCGACGTGGACCTGGACGAGGTGCGGGACACGCTCGAGACGAATCTCTTCGGCGCCTGGAAGCTGACCCAGGCGGCTCTCCCTCTCATGCGCCGCAACGGCTATGGGCGCATCGTCAATCTCTCGAGCGGCATGGGCCAGCTCTCCGACATGGGCGGTCACGCGCCGGCCTACCGACTCTCGAAGACAGGGCTGAACGCGCTCACGCGGATGCTGACCGCTGAGCTCGAGGGCGAGAACATCCTCGTCAACTCGTGCTGCCCGGGCTGGGTGCAGACAGACATGGGCGGGCTCAACGCCACGCGTTCGGTCGAGGAAGGGGGCGACACGCCGTACTGGCTCGCGACTCTCCCCGACGACGGGCCTCGCGGCGGCTTCTTCCGCAACCGCGAGCCGATCCCGTGGTAGCTAGGCGGCGAGGGCGCGGCCCAAGCTCTCGACGTTCTCCGGCACGAGCCGGTAGAACGCCCAGGTCCCGCGCCGGCTGACGTCGACGAGCCCGGCCTCTCGCAGGATCCGCAGGTGATGCGAGATCGTCGGCTGCGAGAGGCCGAGGTCCTCGAACGCGCAGACGCACACCTCACCCGCCCCTGCGAGCCGGTTGACGATCGCGATGCGCGTGGGATCGCCGAGCGCCTTGAATCGGAGCGCCAGGTCGGCGCGCGCTGCTTCGGGGAGCGGAGGAGCACCAGGAGCACAGCACGAGGAGGAGGGGATCGTTGCGATCGTCTTCATTGACGTCTATCAATATATCAGCTACTCTCGACAAAACGAGCCGGAGAGGAGGGATGAGATGGCCGCTTGTGACTGCGATTGCCCCGAGGGCTGCGAAGAAGGCTGCGACTGCGGCTGCTGCTAGCTCCGTCCGCCAGACACCTGATGATTCCCCCAGTTCAACCAAGGGGGTAATGGGTGTACGGCTTCCGGTGGGAACGCTGGTCGGCACTGGCTGGCGTTCTCTTCGTTGCGCTCTTCGCGGTCGCGTTCGCTCTTTCTGCGAACTCGGACGACAACCCGACCGAGCTCGCGAACTCGCTGGCCGACAGCGGGAACCGCACTCAGCAGTTCGTCGCGTGGTTCCTCTTCATCGCGGCGGCGCTCGCGTTCCTCTCGTTCCTCGGGACGCTCCGGGACATGCTCGTTCGGGCGGAAGGCGGGCCAGGAACGCTCTCGTCGCTCGTCTTCGGGCCGGGCCTCGTTTTCACCGGCCTCTACGTCGCGGGAATCTCGATGTTCACCGCGCCGGCGGCCCTCGCGGGCGAGTCGAAGTACAAACTCGACCCGAACACGGCCGAGATGTTCAGCGACGCGGGCTACCTCCTGCTCGTTGCCGGCGTGATTGTCGCCGCGATCATGGTGCTCTCAGCGTCCACAGCCGCGCTCCGCACCGGTGTCCTCCCGGCCTGGCTCGGGTGGGTGGGCCTCATCGTCGCGATAGCGATGCTCTTCGCGATCTTCTTCGTGCCGATCCTCGTCTTCGTGGGCTGGGTCCTGGTCGTCAGCCTGGT
>JBKPFG010000261.1:0-8158 GCA_046728735.1 Actinomycetota bacterium | reverse complement strand
GGGCTGACGTCGTTCGCTACACGACGGCCTGGCTGCGCTCGATCGGCAATCGCTCGATCTCCGGGCCCGACGAGCGCATCGCGTGGTACGTCTTCGCGGCGACGATTCCGGCCGCGCTCGCCGGCGCCCTGGGCGAGGACTTCATCGAGGGGAAGCTCGGGCAGCCGTGGCAGATCGCGATCTTCCTGGCGGTCTTCGCACTCCTTCTCTGGCTTGCCGATCGGCTGCCGGAGCGGATCTCAATTCCGGGCCTGCGCTTCGGCCCCGCCTTTGCGGTCGGAATCTCCCAGATCCTCGCTCTCATGCCGGGCGTCTCCCGGTCCGGGATCACGATCACGACCGGCCGCGCGGTGGGCCTGGACCGGGACGCCGCGGCGCGTTTCGCGTTCCTGCTGCTGATCCCCATCGTGTTCGGCGCCGTGATTTACAAGGGCGTCAAACACGTCTTGCTCGAGCCCCTCCCGCCGGGGTCGAACGGCCCCTTCATCGTGGGGACGCTCGGGGCTGCAGGTGTCGGGCTCGTAGCCATCGACCTGCTGCTCGGCTACGTGCGCCGCCACGGATACGGAATCTTCGTGATCTACCGGCTCGTCCTCGCGGGGATCATCGTCCTGATCATCGCCACTGGCTCCCGCGACGCCACGTTCTGACGCTCTACACTCGCGCAAAAGGGGAGCAAGAAGACGGCGAGCATGGCAAGAGAGGCACCGCGTGCGGTCCGCGGACAGCTCGGGCTCGCGCTCGCGACCGCGGCCTTGGCCCTCCTCCTGGCGATCGTGGCGGCGTGGGCGGCAGGACGGCTCCGCGAGCGGAGCGAGACCGACGCCGCCGACGCGCGACTGGCGTCGTCGCTTCGCGGAGCGACCGCCGAGATGCGGACCGAGCTCGGCGACGCAGCTGCCGAGGCGCGTGTTCTCGCGGCGACCCCAGCCGTCCAGCGTGCCCTGCAACGCGGCGATCGAGCGACTCTCTCACAGCTGGCCGGCAAGCACGACCACGTCACGTTCGTGCTCCGGAACGGCGCGCGGGAGGGTGCGCCGAGCGTCAGGCTCCGTCGCGCCGTCGAGGTCACGGGCCCGCGCGGGGGGAAAATCGGCACCGTCCTCGTCGGCGTTCCTGTAGACGCGGCGCTCGTCCATCGGCTCGGATCCGCGGCCGGGCTACCCGACGGGGACGCGTTGGCGATCTCCCGCAGCGGCCGCTTCGTCACGGACGCGCCCGAAGGCGACTACCGCTCCATGTCGACCCAGCTTGCTTCCGGAACGGATCTCGAGCTCGTCGCCTTCGCCCCGGAAGATCCGATCGCGGATGCCGCCGCGGACACGCGCCGGCGGGTCTTCTTCGCCGCCCTCCTCACACTCGGTCTCGTCGCGCTCGCGTGGTGGAGCGTCGCGCGCCTGTCGAAAGCGCGGCCGCTCGAGACAGCCGCGGGACGAAGAAGCTCGGACGATCTCGACTCGGCGTCCCCGAGTCGCCGCGCCAGGGAGGCGGTCGCGCTCGTGGGCGAAGCACTCGCGGCGACGCACGATCCCGACGCCTTGCTCCCGGTCATCGTCGAGAGCGCCGTCGGAGCGACCGGCGCCGTCGGAGCCCGGCTCGTCAGCGGAGGAATCGAGCGTGTGCGCGCCGGTGATCCCGAGGGCGGAGGGCCTCCCCTCTCGGTCTCCCTGGGCACCGGAGCAGACCACGTCGGCAGCCTGCTCATCTACCCGCACCTCAACCGCCCGTTCAACGAGGACGAAGGGAGGCTGGCCCACTGGCTGGCCGCCCAGGCCTCCATCGCGCTCGAGAACGCGCGGCTGCACCGCGCGGTCGAGCAGCAGGCGATCACCGACGACCTCACGGGCCTGGCCAACCGGCGCCGCTTCGGGGAGTCGCTGAGCCTGGAGGTGAGCCGCGCCGAGCGCTTCGGAGGCTCACTGGCGCTCGTGCTGGCCGACCTGGACGACTTCAAGCGGGTAAACGACCTCTACGGCCACCAGGTCGGAGACGACGTGCTGCGCCGCTTCGCAGAGCTCATGCGCGAGAGCGTCAGGGAGTTCGACCTCGCCGTTCGGCACGGGGGCGAGGAGTTCGCGATCTTGCTCCCCGAAACGGATCTCGAAGGTGGCGTGCGGCTCGCCGAGCGGCTCGCCGATTCTCTTCGCGGCGCTCGATTCGGCACCCCCGGCGGCGAGACCTTCGCCGTCACGTCGAGTTTCGGCGTGGCCGCGTTTCCCGCTGCGCGCTCGGCCGAGCAGCTGATACTCACGGCCGACAGGGCCCTCTACAGGGCGAAGAAGGAAGGAAAAAACCGCGTAATTCGCGCGGATTAGCAGGTTGGGCAACGGGCGTCGCCCGGCAGGCCTGTTATAAGCAGTCGAATGCAGAACTGCCAGGTCTGTGGGCGCAGCTTCGACCCGCTCGGGTTCCAGGTGGTCGTCCCCGAGCTCGGCGGCGGCTTCGACCGGATCGACTGCGCCAGGACGGCGCGTGCGCTGGCTGGGCCGGGAAGCCGGATCGCCGCGGTGCCGCTCATCGCTCTCGCCGCCCCCGTTGCCGCGGCGGCCGCGGTGCCTGCAACGGCCGCCGCTGCCACTGCGACGCTCTCGCGTCTGCTCGGCAGCACAGCCGCGACCCTCGGCGTCCTCGCCGCCGGGACCGCCGCCGCGGTCCTGCTCTGGATGCGCGTGGTGGGCACAGACACCACGAGCTATACGCTCGGGCGCCTGACGGCCCCGCCGGCCTTCGGACACGAGACGGTGCAGGCGCAGGTCGCGCCTGTACCCCCGTCCCGCCCCGTCGCCGCCGCATCTGCGAGAGCGCCCGTGGAGGAGCTCGTCGTCCTCGCCGGCCCGACGATCCCGGTGCCCGGAGGGGCAACCCGTGCCGGTTCGCAAAGTCGCTCCTTGTCGGCGGTCCCCGCGCGAGCAGCGAAGCCTCTGTCCAAGCCCGGGAAGGCGACGGGCAAGGGCCACCCGAAGCACGGGAAGGGCCACCAGAAGGCGAAGACGCACGGCCACAACGCCGGCGGGCACGGCCAGGGCAACGGCGGCGGCAAGGGCAAGCACTAGACGACGAGAACCTCTGTGCCCCGGCGGTTGTAGTAGGGCCGATGGCGCTCCGGAAGGCACTCGCGAGCCTCGCTCTGCTCACGCTCGCCGCATGCGCGAACGACGCCGGCGAGCATGCGCGCGAGCTCTTGCCCGACCTCGACCAGGTCGCCCCCGCGGCCATCTCAGTCGTCGAGCAGGACGGGCGGCAGCGGCTGGTCTTCCTCTCGTCGGTCGAGAACGTCGGCGCCGGCCCGCTGCTCGTCAGCGGGCGAAGGAAGAGCGTGAGCGAGCCCGAGATGAGGGCGACACAGCTCGTCCGGCGTTCGGACGGGTCAAGGGAGGGATTCCCGCTCCAGTCACGGCTTCGCTTCATCGTCTCGGAGACGCATCGCCACTGGCACCTGCTCGGCTTCGAGAGCTACGAGCTCCGGAGCGAAGCCGGCCGCGCTCTCGGGCTCGACCACAAGACAGGCTTCTGCCTGGGAGACCGCTACAACGCGCACGTGAGCACACGGCTGCCGGGGGAGCCGCCACGCGCCGTCTGGACGCAGGAGTGCGGCCGCGGCCAGACCGGCCGGCTCCGAATCCTCGAAGGCCTTTCGCCCGGCTTCGGAGACGACTACGTTCCGCTGCTCGAAGGCCAGTACATCGACGTGACCGGCCTGCCCCCCGGGCGCTACGTCCTCGTCCATCGCGTCAACGCCGACCGCGACATCCGCGAGGAGAGCTATGGCAACAACGCCGCCTCCGTGCTACTCGACCTGGAGCGCGGCTCCAACGGGAAAACCCTTGTCAACGTCCTCGAGACGTGCCCTCGGGCAGCGACCTGCGGCTAGGCGGGAACCTCCGGCGCCTGCCCGGTGTACCAGGTCAAAACGAAGGAGGATTTCGATGCGACGCTTCTTTCTGGTTCTAGCTCTCACGCTGATCGCCACAGCCAGCTTCGCGGCAGCCGCTCTCGCGAAGGAAGGAGGCGTCGAACTGAGCTCGGCCCCGGGGGGGATCGGGCCCGGCGATCCGTGGACGCCGACCCTCACCCTGATCGACAACCAGGGACGGCTCCCAGCCAACGCAGAGCCCGGCATCAGGGTCACCAGCCTCGACACGGGCCAGACGATCGACTACGAGGCGACGCCGACGAAGGATGCGGGGGTCTACACCGTGCGGGTGGTCTTCCCCACCCCCGGCCAGTGGGACTACGCGGCCTATGACGGGGTGACTGACCGCCTGTACGAGTATCCCGCAACGACAGTCCTCGCGCCGAAGGCGACGCTGGACGCCACGCCGAGGCCTGCGTCGACCTCCAGCAAAGGCTCGTTCCCGGTCTGGCCGCTCCTCGGCGGGATCGGCGGAGCCGCGCTGCTCGGGCTGGGCGCGGTCTTGATCATCCGCAACCGCCGCTTCGCGCACTAGCACCGGTTTCTACCCGCACGGGGTCGAGCGAAGGGCGGCTTAGGCCGCCCTTCGTGTTGGCTAAGAGATGTAGAGCGGCGTGTGGAGCGGGACGCGCGCGTAGAGGTCGACCACGTCCGGCACCGTCATGCGGATGCAGCCGTGCGACGCCGCGCTCCCGATCGACGACGACTCGGCCGTCCCGTGGATCCCCGCGCCGTCCCAGAAGCCCATCCAGCGCGCCTTGAGCGGGTTCTCGGGATCTCCCGGCGGGATGACTTTGCCGGCCAGGTCGCCGGCCCAGGCCTCCTTGGGGACGTACCAGGCGGGATTCACGGCCTTCGACCTGATCTCGTAGAGGCCCGCCGGAGTCTCGAAGCCGATCCGGCCGATGGCAACGCGGTACGTCTTGACGAGCTTCTCCTTCACGAAGTAGCGAAGCTCCTTCTTGCTCCTGCTGACCGCGAGGAAGACGCGGTAGCGCTTCTCGAGCTCGCGGGTCGTCACCTTCGGGTGGAGGACGCGCGTCGGGAGCTTGAAGTTGCGCGGCTCGGTGGCGTCGACGAGGCCGTGGTCGATCGAGAGGATGAGGGCGCCCATCATCACCTCCACGCCGTTCTTGGACGGCCTGATGCGCACGCCCGCGAACGACGCCTTGCTCTTCCCCTCGCGTGACTTGGTGTCGACCTGGCGGGCGATTCCCCGCGCGAAACGCTCGACGGCTTCCCGTGAGAACGTGATCTCCACGTCGTCGCTCCGCGCGAGCTTCCCTCCGGTGACATCGCGGAACGCGCGCGTGAGGAAGTTGCCGCTGCGACTCTCGACAAGCGCGCGGTCGACGAGTGGCTCGAGATTCGTCTGCACGTCGGCGGTCTCCGGCTGGAACACGAACTGCCCGCTGCGATAGCGGACGACGATCGGCTTCGTGAGCGGCGCCTCGACGTGCGCGCTCAATCTGGCACGGGCCTCGTCGACGCGCAGCCCGCCGACGTCGATGCCGCCGATCGAGATTCCCTCGGCAAGACGATCGTCGCGGCCGGCGTCGTACCGCCAGGCGGCGGCGACCGAGGCGCCCGCCAGGAGCGCAAGCACGACAAAGAGAGCGATCAGGACCTTCCTCACGGCGTACAGAAGCTAATACGGACGGGGATTCCTGTCAGCCTCGAACCGACTCGAGGTTAAGCCTGTGTTAGACACCCCGGCGCAGACCTTGTGACGCCGAGTCGGCGGCCGATACCTTGATTTGCGACCAACTTTGTGACACAGCCATGCTCGAACCGCTCATCGACCTCCTGACCTCGAACACGTCGCTGCCCTCGTTCTGGGGCAGGGTCGTCGTCATCTTCGCTCTCTTTGCGCTCGCTCTCCTGATCTCGCGCTTCAGCGCGTTCGCGGCGCGCCACGTGCTCGCGTGGCACGACCGGCGCAACAGCGACACCGACCTGGAGGCGACCGGCAAGATCGCGGACCTGAAGCGGCGCGAGACGCTCGTCAGCGTCATCCGCACGGGCATCGCGTACGCGGCGTTCGCCGCTGCGATCGTCCTCTCGGTCGCCCAGTTGACCGGCGGCGTGGACAAGCTGACCGCGCTCGCGGGAGCGTCGTTCCTCTTGATCGTCGCCGGCTTCGCCGCCCAGCGGATCCTGATCGACATCCTGGCCGGCTTCACGATGTTCGTCGAGCGGTGGTACTCGGTCGGAGACACCGTGGTGCTCATCGCGTCGGTCGAGCTGCAAGGCGTCGTCGAGGACGTCTCCATCCGGCGGACGAAGCTCCGCTCGCTGAATGGGGAGGTGATCCAGGTCCACAACGGCCAGATCACGGCCGCGCGTGTGCTCCCCCGCGGCGTCAAGGAGCTCGCGATCGAGATTTTCGTCAGCAAGGGCGAGACCGGAGAGCGGCTCGTCGAAGACGTCGCCCGCATCCTCCCCGAGGGCCCGACGACGTTCATCAGGCGCCCGTGGATCTCTCACGTCGAGGAGCTGTCGCCGGTCCTCAGCCGTATCCGGGTGCACACGACCGTGACTCCGGGTCGCGAATGGCTCGCGGAGAGCTTCTTCACCGACCTGTTGAAACAGCGGGCCTCGAACGGGCTGATCGTCCATGGCCCTGTCGCCCTCGCGGTCGACGAGCGTGCGACGCGGAGCTTCGCGCGCGCGAGCGCGACCACGCGGCGCAACCTCGCCCAGGCGAACGCCGGGGCGTCGGCCGGCTAGTGGCTAGCGATAGCGGTAGACGATGCGACCTCGTGTGAGGTCGTAAGGCGAAAGCTCCACCTTGACCCGGTCGCCCAGAAAGATCCGGATCCGGTAGCGCCGCATCTTCCCGGCCGTGTAGCCGAGCGTTTCGTGCCCGTTGTCGAGCTGGATGCGGAACATCCGGTTGCGCAGGGCCTCGACGACCTCTCCCTCGAGCTCGAGCTTCTCTTCCTTCTCCTTGCCGGCGATGACCGGCTCCTTCCGTTGTTGGGTGAAAGGGCCGCCGGAGCGGCCCCTTCGCATTTGCTTCCTAGGAAGCGACCTGGGCGACGTTGGTCGCCTCGGGGCCTTTCTGGCCCTCGCGCTCCTCGAACTCGACGCGCGCACCCTCGATGAGGCTCTTGAACCCCTCGCCGGCGATGTTGCTGTGGTGCACGAAGAGATCCTTCGTGCCTTCGTCGGGGGTGATGAAGCCGTACCCCTTGCTGTCGTTGAACCACTTCACGGTTCCGGTTGCCATAAAAACACCTCCTTACAAAACTCACGAACAAGTAAGGAAGGCGCACGAACGCAGACCGGACTCGCTCTAGATTTCACCCGCAGCGTAGCAACCGCCGGCGCGACCCGTCAGGTGCTGACTGTCTTGGGGCCGAAGACCTCAGATCGGAGCTCCTATCCTGAGAGCTGACCATGGTGAGCATCGACGAAATTCGTGAGTTCGCGAGCACGCTTCCTCGCAGCAGCGAAGCCCTTGTACGGGGACGCGTGAAGTTCCGGATCGGCCGAATCGTCTACCTGTCCTTCTCACGCGACGGCTCGACGATGGGCTTCGCCTTCCCCAAGGAGTGGCGGGACGCGCTGGTCGAATCAGAGCCCGAGAAGTTCTCGCTTCCGAGCGAATTCGATCTCCGCTACCACTGGGTTCACGTTCGTCTCGAGGCCATCGACGAGGAGGAGATGCGCGATCTCGTCGAAGACGCCTGGGCGTTTTGCGTGCCGAGGAAAGTGGTTGAGGAATACGCCGCAGCACGCCGCTCCAGATAGGAAAGCGCTGTGACTCCCGAAGGTAGAGCTCAGCCCTGGCAGCGTCCGTCTTGAGCGAAATACAGCCTTCTCCTGCGATGAGCGATTTTGTTGCGGTCGATGACATGGATCTTCACTCGCGGAGCGACCAGGCAACAAGCGCCTCGCGAAACGGTCAGGCGGGACGCGCCCAGCGAGCGAGCGACTCGGCGCATCGCTCGAGTCTCTTCCGGCCGACGAGCTCCATCCGAAAGCCTCGACTTTGGGCTGGTGAACTCGGCCACGGTGAGGCCTACATTCCGAGGTGGCGGCTCAGGTGCAGGGGACGCCGGTCCCTCCTCACTCAGCTAGAGCGGCGGCCTGAGCCGCCCTTCGTCCGACTCGGCGGCCAAGTGATGCCCAGGCCGACGTGGGTAGGTAAGGAAACGAGGCCGGAGGCGGGAGAGAAGCGGCGGGCTGCGGCTCCCGCCTGCTGACTTCCTCCGGCCTCTCCGCGACCATCGCAGGTTG
>JBKPFG010000002.1:0-3967 GCA_046728735.1 Actinomycetota bacterium | reverse complement strand
AGGTAGGAGTGCGAGCCGTAGACGTAGACGATGTCGAAGCCGGCTTCGCGCGCGCGCTTGGCGGCCTCGACGTAGAAGCCCTGCACCTCGCGGATGTCGTCCTTATCCATCTCCTTCGGGTACGTGAGGTGCTCGAAATCGCTCGGAATCTGCGAGGGCGCGCGCGGGACGCAGCGCGACTCCATGCAGGGAGCGTGCGGGCCGCCGTACCAGAGCTCGGCGGCGGCGAGCGCTCCGTGCTCGTGGAGCATGTCGCACATGACGCTGAGGTTCTTGATGTCGTCGTCGTCCCAGAGGCGCGCGGATACGCGATGCGTGTCGTCGGACTCGGGATGGATGGAGCAGTACTCGGTGCAACAGGCGCCGTAACCGCCCTCGGCCTTCATGGCGCGGAAGAGCGCCTGGCTCATCGGCTTCTCCGAGCCGAATCCGTTGCAGTGGGGGATCTGGTAGAAGCGGTTCTTCATCGTCTTCGGCCCGAGCTGGATGGGCTCGAAGAGGATGTCGTACTTGGGGTCACGCGCCATTCGTCGCAGCCTCCTTTAGGACGGGCGGGGAGACCGCGATTCTCCAACCGCGGAGCCGATTCTGCAAGCAGCAGGCACAACGAAGGGGCGGCCGGAGCCGCCCCTTCGTTGTGAGACTCGGGCTCAGCCTACGGGCATGCCCCCGGCAGGCGTGGCCATCGGAGGCTCCGCGGGGACTTCTTCGCGCAGATGCACAGGCGCCTTGTCCTGGACGACCCGGCGGAAGAGGAAGAGCACGATGGAGAAGAGCAAGACCCCGATGCCGATCCAGAGCTCCTTCGTCGATCCGTAGCCGGTCAGGCTGCCGTTGGACGCGCCCACGATGATGAAGAGAGCGTTCAGTCCGGCGAGCACCGCCGCGATCGGCACCCAGATCGCACTCACCTTGATCGGACGTGGCCATCTCGGTCGATCCCGCCTCAGGAGGATGAAGCCGGTCAGGGCGAAGAAATGGGCAGAGATGTAGCCCAGGTTGCCCGTGAACAGGATGGCGAGCGTGTTCCCCACGAAGAAGAGCAACAGGATGTTCATGACCATGTCGATGGTCATCGCTCGCGCAGGGACGTGGAAGCGGTTCAGGTGGAAAAGCTGTTTGATCGTCATGTCGTCCCGGGCTATGCCGTAGAGAGCTCGCGACCCGTCGGCCGTCGCGGTGTTCATCGAGAGGATGAGGCTCGCGATCAGGAGCACGACCATGACGTCAGAGGCCCCGCCGACGATCTTGTCGAAGGCGGGGACGTAGAAGGCGACCGGGTTGGCCGCGACCTCACTCTGTGAGAGCACGCCGCCGATCCCGAGCGGCAGGAGCGCGTAGACGCCCAGCGAGAACACTGCCGAGCTGCGCAGCGCCAGGGTGGTGTCACGGACCGTGTCTTTGTATTCGGGCGCGAAGGCTGCGCACGTCTCTACCCCGTAAGAGGACCAGCCCATGATGTAGAGGTAGACGATCGCGAGCTTCCAGCCACCCCAGGCCTGGCCAGGATCGTTGAGCGACCACGTCATGTTCGAGCTGTGCCAGTCGCCCGTGATGTACGGGAGGACGATGAAGACGGCCAGCGGGATCATGAGGAGCGCGCCCGTGATGTACGCGACCCACACCGCGGGCCTGATCCCGAAGATGTTGAAGATCCAGACGAGCACGATCACGCCGGCCCCGATGATGTGGGGCAACCCGATGCCGTCGGCCGTCCCGGTGCTGAAGGTCCAGTCCTCGCCGGGGAACCACTGGCCCACGATGAGCGAGCCGACGACGATGCCGAAGATCGAGAGCACCGTCGACCAGGCGAACCAGTAGCCGAAGGTCGCCACCGGCCCGACCAGCGAGAAGTACTTGCGCCAGCCCTCGTGCGCGTAGAGCGCGATCCCACCGGGCTTGTCGGGAAACATGGCGGCGGTCTCCGCGTAGATCCAGTTCGAGAGGAGCCCGATCGTCATCGAGATCGTCCAGAGCGTCACGGCCCCCCATCCGCCAAGGGCCCCGATCGAATAGCCCAGCGAGCCGATGAGGAAGCCCGGGTTGGCGAGCGCGACGACGAACCCGTCGTACCAGCGCATTGCCTTGAGGAGTTGCCGTTCTTCGACTACTGCTTCAGCCACGAAACCCTCCTTCTGAGCGTGCGATTCAAGCTCACACGACGGCGGCGGCAACGTACCACCGAGCACGGACAACTTCAATCGGCGGCATACAATCGACGATGTGCGCGGCCCGCCCATCACCGTCGCCTGCGATTGCGGCGAGCTGAAACAGGTGCCCTACGGGGAGACGTGGAATTGCGAGGTTTGTGGGCGGCGCTGGAACACGGCCCAGATTCCGTCCGAGGAGTACTGGGGGATCATGCGCGACATGCGCCGCATGCGCCTGTCGGTGATAGGCGTCGCGGTTCTCTTCGCGCTCGTCTTCGGGCTTCTGGGCCTCCTGGTTTCGCCCGGGCTGTTCCTCCTCCTGCCCGTGGTGCTGCCCATCTGGTTCATCTGGTACATGCCGTGGTGGCGCCGGAAGCTGCGGAGCCGGATGCGGGACCTGCCGAAATGGAAGCTGCATCCCGAGTAGCGACCGGTGCGCGCGCCGGCGTCCGTCGCCCCGTCCTTCTCGCGACGCTCGGCGTGCCCTTCGATCCCGAGGCCTCGGCCTTCGCGGTCGACTCGGCAGTCGAGGCAGGTCAGGCGCTCATCGTCGCCAACGTCGTCCAGCTTCCACCGCTCTCGATGTCCGTTCAGCTCGGTTACGACCAGTTACCGGACAGCCCCGAGGACGAGGCCGCGTTCCGGGCGCCCGCGGCGTTGGCTCACTCGCTGGGCGTCGAGGTCGAGCGCCTGCGCGTGCGGAGCCTCCGGCCCGTCGAAGCGGTGCTCGAGCTCGCCGCCGAGCGGAGGCCGGGCCTGCTCGTCTTCGGGCCCGATCGCGACAGGCTCAAAGGCCGGCTCTACCGGAAGGCGGCCAAGGCGATCCGCGATCGGGCTGCCTGCCTCGTCTGGTTGGCCTCTTAGCTGCGCGGTCTGGTCTTCTCGGGGTCGTAGATCGGGAAGTCGGCGACCGTCGCCGTTGCAATCCCGTCGCCGACCGCCACCTCGACCTCGGTGCCCTTCTCGGCGAAGCGGGACTCGAGCACCGCCATGCCGATCACCTGCCCGAGCGTCGGGCTCTCGCAGGGGCTCGTGAGCGTCCCGGCGGCTCCACCGTCTTTGGTCACGGCAGCGCCATACTCGGGCACCTCGCTCGCTTCCAGGATCAGCGTCACCAGCCGGCGCGGGGGGTCCTTGGCCGTCCGCGCGAGCGCCTGCTTGCCGTAGAAGTCGCCCTTGTCGAGCCGGATGACCGTGTCGAGCGACATGTCGAAGGGATCCGTCTCGTGCTGGAAGTAGTCGTAGCCGATGAAGATCAGCCCGGACTCGATCCGCAGCGTCTCGACGGCGGCGAGGCCGTAGGGCCTCGCACCCGCGCCCGTAAGCGTGTCCCAGAGCTCCTCTGCGTAGTCGGGGTCGCAGAAGATCTCGTAGCCGAGCTCGCCCGAGTAGCCGGTGTGCGAAACCCACGCCGGCACGCGGCCGACATGTACCTGATGCGGCAGGAAGCGGAAGTAGCCGAGCTTCTCGACCTCCTCGTCGACGAGATCGGCGAGCAGCTCCCGGGAGCGCGGGCCCTGCAGCTGGACGTGGGGGAGCTTCTCAGTGATCGGCTCGATCTCGACGGCCATGCCCGAGACGACGTCGTTGAAATGATCGAGGTCGGAGTCGAGCGCGGTGATCACCCAGCAGCTCGTATCCGTGAATTTGAAGACGGTGCCGTCGCCGACCATCTTTCCGTTCTCGTCGCAGAAGGGCGCGTAGCGCACCTGCCCGACGTCGAGCCCGGCCATGTCATTGGTGAAGATCCGGTCGGCGGCTGCGAGCGCGTCGGTGCCGGTGAAGTCCCATTTGCGGAGCGGTGACTCGTCCCACAC
>JBKPFG010000196.1:0-4685 GCA_046728735.1 Actinomycetota bacterium | reverse complement strand
CATCGTCCACTCGGCCACTGCCGCGCTCGAGATGATGGCGATCCTGCTCGATCTCGGTCCGGGCGACGAGGTGATCATGCCCTCCTTCACGTTCGTGTCCACTGCGAATGCTGTCGCGTTGCGCGGAGCCGTCCCCGTCTTCGTCGACATCCGCCCCGACACGCTCAACATCGACGAAAGCCTGGTCGAGGACGCGGTGACGAGCCGCACGAAGGCGATCGTCGCCGTGCACTACGCGGGCGTCCCGTGCGAGATGGACGTCCTGAACGACGTCGCCAACCGACACGGGCTGCTGGTGGTCGAGGACGCGGCGCAGGCGCTGATGTCGACCTACAAGGGCCGCCCGGCCGGCGGGCTCGGCGCTGCTGCAGCAATCAGCTTCCACGAAACAAAGAACCTCCACTGTGGTGAAGGCGGGGCGCTCCTCGTGAGCCGGCCAGAATGGCTCGAGCGGTCGCTAGTGCTGCGGGACAAGGGCACCGATCGCGGCCTTTTCCTCCGCGGCGAGGTCGACAAGTACTCGTGGGTGGATCTTGGCTCCTCCTACGGGCTGGGGGAGCTCGGCGCGGCCTTCCTCTGGGCCCAGCTCGAGTGCTCCCAACAGGTGCTGGCGGACCGGCGAGCGGTCTGGAACGCCTACCACGAGCGCTTCGCGCCGCTCGACGATATTGGGCGGCTGCGGCGCCCGGTAATCCCGGAAGAGGTCGAGCACAACGCCCACCTCTACTACGTGCTCGTGCGCGACCTTGCGGAACGGAACCGCGTGATCGAGGAGCTGGGCCGGAGCGGCGTCCACGCGATTTTCCACTACGTGCCTCTGCACTCCGCGCCCGCCGGCCGCAAACTGGGACGCGCCCACGGAGAGCTCACCGAGACGGATGCGGTGGCGGATCAGCTCGTGCGGCTGCCGCTCTGGTACCAAATGCCTCCGGAGGCCGTGGACCGGGTCGCAGCGGCGGTCGCCGAAGTCCTGTCGCCGCCCTCATAGTCGAGCAGGGCGGTCACAGCCCCGCCGAGCGCAGCCACCGGGGCGCGCCGTGCGAGCGGTCTCAGGCGCTCCGAGCTTGATTGCCCGCCCGGCTCGACTACGATGCGGTGGAGCGCGGCGGCGGCCTCATCGACACCCTCTCCATGTGACACTGAATTCTCAGGGGCTGAGACCGCCGGGCCTACAGCAGGACCGTTGGGCAGTCTGGCCACTTCGGGAACACGCTCACGGGGCGTGGGCCCCTGTGGCGTTCGTCTTCGTCTGGGTCGTTCTGCTGTGGCTGCTCGGAGGAGTCCGCGGCTCGGACGCCATTCTCTTCACCGTCTATGAACTCCTATTCGTCGCCATGCCCGGCTGGGTGTGCTACGGCGTGTTGCGGCCCGGCGCCCCTTCGCTCGAGCGGTTCACGTTCGGATGTGCGCTTGGCTATGCGCTGGAGATCGGTGCCTTTGCCGTCACGGCGTTTGCTGGCGTTCGCGGCCTACTTTTCCTCTACCCGGTGCCGTTTGCGGCCGTCGGCCTGTGGCGCCTGATCAGGGCCGACCGGCAGCCACGTCCTCATCCCGGTCCGGACGGACGCTGGAACTGGGCCGTAGCCGCGATTGCAGCAGCAGCGACCGGCATGGTCGCCGCTGCGCTCTTCCCGACGAATCCGCTCCCGGGAAGCGTCCATCGAGTCACCTACTTCCTCGACAACGTCTTTCAGATCTCGCTCGCGGCTGACGCCCTCCACCACTGGCCAATCACCGATCCGACCGTCAGCGGAGAGCCCTTCCCCTACCACACCTTCGCGCACATGCTCATGGCGTCCGCGACTCAGACCACCGGGATTGGCCTACCGACCGTCGTCCTCCGACTTCTGCCTATGGTCATGGTCGCGCTCTTCGCCGTTCAGGTCGCGTTCGCGGGCGCACGCCTCGCCGGGTATCGGACGGTCGGGCTCGTCGCTGCGCTCCTGGTGCTCTTCAGCGGCGAGCTCGATCTCGACCCGAACCGGGGGCCTATTTCATCGCCCTTCCTCGGAACGTTTTTCGTTCACCTCTGGTATAGCCCGACGTTTCTCCTGGGACTTCTCTTCTTCGTCCCGCTTGTCGTCGTGCTGAGCGAGCTTCTGACGGACGACGAAAGCTCGGGAGACTTGCGAACGTGGGTGCTGTTCGGGATTCTGTTCGCGGCGGGGTGTGGGGCCAAGGCCGCGATTCCACCAGTCATCATCGGCGGTCTCGCGCTCTTCCTCGTAGTGCAGCGCCGCTTCGACCGGCGCACCGTAACGGCATTGCTGCTGTCGAGCGCGATTTTCGTCGGTTTCCTCGCGACGATGTACCAAGGCGGAAACGCCGGAATGCGTTTCAGAGCATCCGCGGCAGCATATGGATCCGCGTCGCAACGCGTCATCGCCTGGCTCGAGCCGCTCGTCCCGATCGACCTCGCGAAGGCGACCGGGGTCGGAGTCGGCGTTGTCGGCCTCTTCGGAGCGTCGTTGTTCGGACTGGTTTGGTTTGCGGGCCGGAGAACAACTCCGCGCTCGTACGGGCTACTGCTCTGTGTGTTCGCGGTGGCACTCGTCCCCTATTTCTTCATCGCCGAGCCCGGTGTGAGCCAGCTCTTCTTCATGGAGTACGGCTACGTCGTCGCCGCCATCGTCTCGGCGACCGGGATCTACTGGCTCTGGCGGGGTGGCAGCCACACGGACCGAACGCATCGCTCGCTCGAGTTGGGCTTCGGCGTCGCGTGGCCGCTTGTCCTTCTGTTGGGAGTAGGTCTCTTGACCGTCCTGAGCTTCTCGGGTAGGCACACCACTCTCGTCTGGGCCGGCTTCCTCGTGGCCACGGTGCTCTTCTTTGCCGCCGCGGCGCTGCGAGCGCAAGGAGGACACCGGAGGACGTGGGTACGCCTGTTGCTCATCACGGTGCTGGGCGTCTCGGCGCTGGATGCACCGCTCGACGTCTTCCCGCACCTGATCCACGAATCGCGAAAGGGAACGCTCTACGTCCACGGCGGGACCGGCCTCACGACCGACCTCTACCACGGGCTCAGGTGGATTCGAGCGAACACCTCGTCGCGGGCCGTCCTCGCCGTCAGCAACTACAGCGTCGACGGTGACAATCCCGAGTTCGACGACGTCTACTACTCGGCCTTTGCGGAACGGCGCACGTTCCTTGAGGGATGGGCGTACACGATGAAGACGTTGAAGCGCGGCCCCGGCTACCGCCTTCAACGCAGTAATTGCCCGTTCCCACGGAGGCTGCGCCTGAACGACGCGGTCTTCCAGCGCGGCGACCGGAAAGCGCTCAGGACGATCGTCCGCGACCATGGTGTCCGTTATCTGGTCGTCGACCGCGTGCACGGCGGTGAACCAGCGCGCGTTGCATCCTTGGGAAGGCGCGTCTTCTCGAACCCAGCCGTCGCGGTCTTTGCGGTCGGCTGATCGACTGGACGAGCGTCCCGCTCGCATCGAAGAAGTCGGTGGGCAGGTGGCCGGGCCGCACCAGCGCAAACGGACGTAGTGGAACCCAAATGGACCGTCGCCGCCTCGCCTATGTCGAGCTGCTGCCCGACGAGCGGGCGGAGAGCGCGATCGCGTTATTGCGCAGGGCAGTCGCTTCCTTCGCCGCCCGCGGCGTCAACGCTGAGCCTGCTGACCGGCAACGGCTCCGCCTTCGTCGCCCGCCGCTATGGCCGTGCCTGCCGAGCGCTCGGGCTCCGGCACAGCCGCACTCGGCCTCGCCGTCCGCGCACGAATGGGAAAGTCGAGCGCTTCATCAAGACCGTGCTCACCGAATGGGCCTACACCCGCCTTTACGCGAACAGCGAGGAGCGGGCTCAGGCGCTACCGCTCTGGCTCAACCACTACAACTACAGGCGACCACACGGCAGCCTCGGCCATCAGCCTCCGAGTTCACGGCTGAACAACGTGCCGACCAGCTTCCAGCGATGGCCGGGCGAGCTCGCACGCGACGCCGACCACGACGATCGTGCGGCGCTTGCCGCGCCGCCCGAGATCCCACCAGCGGCGGTGCAGCCTGCGCGCGATCGCTTCGGCCTCGGCGCGCACCGGTGCGGACTGGCCGCCGCGGCGGCCGACGAGGGCGAGGCTCGGCCGCGGCGCCGCCGTTGGTGCCAGGCGGCTTCGACGAGCAGCGGGCGGGCGTGGCCGTTGCCGGTCTTGTTGATCGGCCCTGGCGCCGCTGCTCGCCGCTCGACTGCTCGCTCGGCACCAGCCCGAGGATCGCGCCGAGCCGGGCTGGATCGAGCCGCTGCCAACCGCCGAGCTCGACGGTGAGCGCGAGCGCCGTCAGTGTCGAGACACCGCGTAGGCAGGATAGACGCGCGACGATCTCACGGTACGGCGGCGCCGCGGCGACCTCGGCGATCGTATGGTCGAGCCTGTCGCGGCGCGCCTTCGCCTCGAGCACGCCGCCGTAGCTCGTCGAAGCAGACCGCAAGCAGCCGTTCGAGCGCAGGCCGCGCAACCAGCGGTCATGCTCGCGCGTCCACGCCGACCGCGGCCAGAGCAGTCCGTGCCGCAGGAGCAGCTTCGAGAGCCGGTGCCGCGCCCACATCAGCTCAGCGCGCGCATCCTCCCGCGCCCGGACCAGATCCCCGTGCCGCTTCCTCAAGCTCGCTCGCGCACCGACGTCAGCTCGCCAGCCGCAACAGCCGAGCCAGCCGCTCGGCATCACGCCGATCGGTCTTG
>JBKPFG010000236.1:0-2486 GCA_046728735.1 Actinomycetota bacterium | reverse complement strand
GGCCCCGAGCAGGTTGATGATCGCCATGCCGACCAGGGCGATCGAAGCGAGGATGTTGTCCCAGTAGCTCGCTGCGTCGTCGCCGAAGAAGAGCGAGCTCCCGTACGCACCGAATGAGACGGCGACCATCGCCGTGACGATGATGAGGACGAAGTAGAGAAGCCACGAGGTGATTCCGACGATGCGCCCGTTGCCGAATGCCTCGACGAAGTAGGTGACGAACCCACCCCTCGACGGATAGCGCACGCCGAGCTTGACGACCGTGTAGCCGAGGAGAGAAGCCACCACTCCTGCGAGTAGGAACGAGAGCCAGGTCGCCGCCCCGGCCACGGCCCCTGCCTGACCGAGGAGCGCAAAGATTCCGGCCCCAACCATCGCCCCGACGCCGAGGAAGGCAGCGCCGAGGACAGTCATCTTCTTCGGTGCCGACTCGGGCTCGACCTCAGCGCCCTGGTGGGTTTCGTCCATCGACGTTACCGGGGGCCATCCCCGTGGTGATCACAATGGTCGCCGTGCGGATGGTGCAGGTGCACACCCTCAACGTAGTCGACGTAGTCGACGTGGCTCGACATCATCTCGATCCTCCCTGGCTCGTTGCACTCGGACAGCGTGATATCGATCGATGGTGCTTCTGATTAGTACGGCGGCGGAGGGCCGTCGTAGGGGTCGCGGCGCCTCCACCCGCCCCAGCTGCTCCAAAAGATCAGGGAAAGCAGGAGGCCGAGTCCGCCCGCGGCCATAAGTATCCATCCGACGATCTCGATGTCGATACCGCTGAACTCGGCGGTGACCGCGAACGCCAGAATGGCGCCGACCGCGATGAGGAAGATGCTTACTCCGATGCCCGTGGCTCCGTCCTCCTTGTCGTCCGCACGCACTGTAGACACGGGGCAGGCCGCTGTGTGACATTCTCATAGGCGGCCACCGGCCGCGTGGGCGACCCGGTTCCCTCCCGTTTCGGACAGACCTCGGCATGCGAGAGTTCACCACCGATGATTTCGCGCGCAGAATGGAGCGCGCTATCGCGCAAGCCTCGGCCGCAGGACTCACAGGCCTGCTCGTAACGCCCGGGCCGGACCTCCTCTACTTCACGGGCTACCAGCCAATAGCGATCACGGAGCGAATCACCCTGCTGGCGCTCCAGGCCTCACGCGATCCAGCGTTGATCGTTCCGATTCTCGAGCGGCCCGATGCCGAGTCCGCGCCCGGCGCAGGCGCGCTCGAGGTCTTCGACTGGACGGACGGGACGGATCCCTACGCAGCGACTGGGAAGCTGCTCGATCCCGAGGGCAGCTATGCGATCTCCGATTCGGCCTGGGCGATGCACGTGCTCGCCCTTCAGGAGGCCTTGCCCGCCTCAAGCTACGTCTCGATGACGAGCACGCTCCCGATGCTTCGCGCGGTCAAGGACGATGAAGAACTCGAGCGCCTTGCTGCCGCTGGAGCGGCCGCAGACACGACTTTGGAGCAGATCGCCAGCGTCCGCTTCGCCGGTCGTCGCGAGAGTGAGATCGCCGCCGACCTCGCCGGGTTCCTCCGGGAGAACGGACACTCGAAGGTCGACTTCACCGTCGTTGGCTCCGGGCCCAACGGAGCAAACCCCCACCACGAGATGAGCGAGCGTACGATCGAGGAGGGCGACATGGTCGTCCTCGACTTTGGCGGGATAAAGGACGGGTACGGCTCGGACACGACTCGCACCGTTCATGTCGGCGAGCCGACGGACGAGGAGCGCGAGGTCTACGAGACCGTGCGCGGAGCACAGCAGGCCGGGTTCGAGACGGTGCGACCGGGGATCGCTTGCCAAGACGTGGACCGCGCGGCGCGGAAAGTGATCGACGACGCAGGGTACGGCGAGTACTTCATCCACCGCACCGGGCACGGCATCGGCCTGACCACCCACGAGCCGCCGTACATGATCGAAGGCGAGTCTCGCCCGCTAGAGCCCGGAATGTGCTTCTCGATCGAGCCGGGCGTCTACCTGCCCGGCCGCTTCGGCGTTCGCATCGAGGACATCGTTACGGTGAAAGAGGACGGCGGACAGCGGTTCAACAACACGTCGCACGAGCTCCGGATCGTCCAGTAACCGCTCGCGCGCGGGGCGCGCGTCAGCCCGCTCCCCGCTCGCCGGCGAGTCGCCGAGTCGTCGCCCCGTACCACTCCTCGAGCTGGGTGCCGCAGAGGACGCCGAGCGCGACCGCGAAGATGGAACCGATGGCGGCGAGGAAGTCGTCGCTTCCCGCAGCGCTCGCATCGCCGGCGAGCTCGGTTAGGCCGATCAGGCTGAGCGCCCCCGGAACCAGAAGCCAGAAGCCGGGGAGGAACGAGGCATACGCGGGCATCGCCGAGGGCAGGCGCGCAACGAGCGTCGCGACCGGCGTCATGACGAGCGCTCCGATGAGAGCGCTCACGTATCCACCGAAGAGCTCGTTTCCGACGAACTGACCGATCCAGGCGGCGTAGAGCACGATCAGAAGCGGCCCGAG
>JBKPFG010000018.1:0-14933 GCA_046728735.1 Actinomycetota bacterium | reverse complement strand
GCACGCGACGATGCCGAGTTGCATGATCTCGTCCCCGAGCTGGAGGAGCGTCTGGCCCAGCTCGAGGAGGATCTGAAGCTCTCGCTCGTCGAGCGCGACCCGAACGACGCGAGGGACGTCATCGTCGAGATCCGCAAGGGCGCAGGCGGGGACGAAGGCGCCATCTGGGCCGGCGACCTCTTCCGCATGCTGACCCGCTACGCGGAGCGCCGGGGCTTCAAGTGGGAGGTGCTCGGTTCGAACCCGAGCGAGGCGGGCGGCTTCAACGAGGTCACGTTCTCGGTCCGCGGCGACGGCGCCTACTCCGTCTTCAAGTGGGAGGGCGGGACGCACCGGGTGCAGCGTGTGCCCGCCACCGAGTCCCAGGGGCGCATCCACACGTCCACGGCCACCGTCGCGGTCATGCCGGAGGCCGAGGAGGTCGAGGTCGAAATCGATTCCAACGACCTCGAGATCGACACGTATCGCTCGACGGGCCCGGGCGGGCAGAGCGTCAACACGACCGATTCGGCCGTTCGCATCACGCACCGTCCGACCGGGCTCGTCGTCTCGATGCAGGACGAGAAGTCGCAGCTCCAGAACAAGCAGAAAGCGATGCGGGTGCTGCGCGCGCGGCTGCTCGAGCTCGAGCGCCAGCGCCAGGAGCAGGAGCTCTCGGAGACGCGACGCTCCCAGATCGGGCGCGGGGAGCGGGCAGAGAAGATCCGCACCTACAACTACCCGGACAACCGGGTGAGCGATCACCGCGTCAACCTGACCATCAAACGGCTCGACCGGATCGTGGAGGGCGATCTCGACGAGTTCACCGAGGCTCTCGCCGCGGAGGAGCGGCGCCGGGGCCTCGATGACGCAGCCGCCGCGTGACTGCCCTCGAGGCAGTCCGCCGGGTGGCCGCCGAGCTCGAGGAGAGCGGCGTGCCGTCCCCACGCGTCGACGCGGAGATCCTCGTCGCCGAGGTGCTCGGCCTGCGCCGCAGCGAGCTCTACACCGATCCCCAGGTTCCCGGGGACGCCTTCGCGCTCCTGGAGCCGCTTGTCGGCCGCCGGCGCAACCGGGAGCCGCTCGCGTACATCCTCGGCGAGTGGGGCTTCCGTCGGCTCAACCTCAAGGTCGACCCGCGCGCGCTGATTCCGCGCCCCGAGACGGAGGGCGTCGTCGAGCGCTGCCTTCTGCACCTGCGCGACATCTCGGAGCCGCGGGTCCTGGACGTGGGCGTCGGTTCCGGCGCGATCGCACTCTCGATCGCGGACGAGCATCCGGGCGCCAAGGTCGTCGGCGTCGACTACTGCTCGAGTGCGCTCTCCCTCGCCGAAGAAAACCGCGCGCGCACGGCGGTCGACGGCCGCGTGCGGCTCCAGAAGAGCGACCTCCTCGACGACGTCACCGGCCAGTTCGATCTCGTCGTCTCGAACCCGCCGTACGTCTCACCCGAGGAGTACGAGACCCTGCAGCCGGAGATCCGCCTCTACGAGCCGCGCAAGGCGGTCATCGGCGTCGAGGTCGGAGCCGAGATCGCCCGGGAGGCGCGGAGCGTCCTCGTGCCAGGCGGCTGGCTCGTCCTCGAGTGCGGCGACGGCCAGGCCGCGCATCTCGCCTCCGAGCTCGAAGCGTTCGGCTACACGGACGTCGTCCAGACGCCGGATTTCGCCGGACGGGACCGAGTCGCGGAGGGCCGATGGGCGTGAAGGAGGCCATCGAGGCCGTCCGCGACGGCCTGCCGGTGATCCTCCCGACGGACACCGTCTACGGTCTCTGTGCGTCGTGCTACCGCGAGGCCCCGGTGGAGCGGCTCAGGCGGCTGAAGGGCACGCCGGCAGCGCAGCCGATCGCGCTCCTCGCCTCCGATCTCGAGGTCGTCCTCGACGCCGTGCCCGAGTTGCGCGGGCGCGCGGCCGTGCTCGCCCGAGCCCTTCTCCCTGCGCCGCTGACGCTGATCTTGCCGAACCCCGCGCGGCGATTTCGCTGGCTCACCGGCCCCGACCCGACCAAGATCGGCATCCGCGTGCCGGACCTGCCGGCCGCCTCGCGCGCCGTTCTCGACCGCGTGGGCGCCGTCGCCGCGACGAGCGCGAACGTCCACGGCGGCCGCGATCCAGCGAGCCCGAGCGAGATCCCCGACGACATCTGGAAAGGCGCCGGAGTCCTCGTCGACGGAGGCGAGCTTCCGGGGACGCCCTCGACGGTCCTCGACCTGACGGATACTCAGCCGCGCGTGCTGCGGGAGGGGGCCGTCTCGGCCGAGGAGGCGCTCGCGACGATCGCACGGGTCGCGAGCGAGTAGACCGCGAACGTCGTCACCACGATCGCCACCCACTGGGCGACCGGATGGGCGTCGAGCGGCAGTGCAAGCATGGTGGCGACCGCGAAGGAGGGCAAGACGAGCGCGGTCGTCGCGAAGGCCCCGATCCTGCCGAGCCCGAAGGTGCGCCGGAGATCGGCGTATTCGCGTCCCAGCGGAACGAGGACGACCGCAGCCAACATTGCCGTCACTCCCACTCCCATGACCTCCACGATCCCACAACGGAGCACAAGTCTCAACCGTTACGGGCGAGGCTCCTTCAGGCGGGCAGGCTACTATCGGCCCAGCCATGAGCGTGAACCAAAGCGGTAAGCCCAAGGCGCTGGTCACCGGCGGAGCGGGCTTCATCGGGTCGCATCTCTGCGAAGCCCTGCTCGCTTCCGGCTGGGAGGTCTTCGCCCTCGACGATCTCTCCACCTCGACGGGGGCGAACGTCGCACACTTGCAGGAGCGCTGGGACTTCCATCTCGTCGTCGACTCCGTGCTCCAGCCCGCCGTCGTCAACGAGCTGGTGCACAAGTGCGACGTCGTCTTCCACATGGCGGCCGCCGTCGGAGTCCGTCTCATCGTCGAGCAGCCGGTGCACACGCTCGTCACGAACGTCCGCGGCACCGAGCTCGTGCTCGAGTACTGCAACCGCTTCGACAAGCGCGTGCTGATCGCTTCGACGAGCGAGGTGTACGGAGACCACCGCCAGGAGACCCCGCTCGCGGAGGATTCCCGGCGGATCTACGGGCCGACGACGGTCCGCCGCTGGGCTTACGCCGACGCCAAGGCGATGGACGAGCTGCTCGCGCTCGCCTACAACCAAGAGCGCGACCTGGATTGCGTCATCGTGCGGCTCTTCAACACCGTCGGCCCGCGCCAGAGCGGTCAATACGGAATGGTCATTCCGCGCTTCGTCGAGCGCGCCCTCGCGGGAGAGCCGCTCGAAGTGCACGGCGACGGGACCCAGACGCGCTGCTTCTGCCATGTGTCCGACGCCGTTCGCGCGATGACCGGCCTGATGGACGCGCCGAGCTGCTCGGGCGAGATCTTCAACGTCGGCTCGACGAGGCAGATCCGGATCCTCGATCTCGCGCGGCGCGTCCTCGAAATGACGGGCTCGAGCTCCGAGCTCGCCTACATCCCGTACGACAAGGTCTACGGCCAGGGGATCGAGGACATGGAGCACCGCATCCCGTCGATCGACAAGGTCCGCGGGGCGATCGGCTGGGGGCCGAACCTCGACCTCGACGTCATCCTCGCCGACGTCATCAAGTACATCCAGGCGAACGGCCCCAGGCCTCTGCCCGAGACAGAAGCGATCGAGACCTGACCAGCCAGTAGAGTTCGCGCGATGGCCGTGGCGCAGGTCAGCAGCCTGGAGGAGCTTCGCCAGGCTGCCCTTGCGGATGTCGATCCCGAGACCGCCGAGCTGATCGGGCAGGAGCTCGAGCGACAGCGCGGCCAGATCGAGCTGATCGCCTCCGAGAACTTCACCTGGCCGAGCATCCTCGAAGCCGTGGGGAGCGTGCCGACGAACAAGTACGCCGAGGGCTATCCGGGCCGGCGCTATTACGGCGGCTGCGAGATCGTGGACGAGATCGAGCAACTCGCGATCGACCGCGCCAAGGAGCTCTTCGGGGCCGAGCACGCGAACGTCCAGCCGCACGCGGGCGCCCAAACGAACATGGGCGTCTACTTCAGCTGCCTCGACCCCGGCGACACGATCCTCGCCATGCGCCTCGACCACGGGGGTCACCTCACCCACGGGCTCAAGGTCAACTTCTCCGGGAAGCTCTACAACATCGTCGGCTACGGAGTCGAGCGCGACTCGTTCCTGATCGACTTCGACGAGGTTCTCCGCCTGGCGAAGGAGAGCCGCCCCAAGCTGATCGTCTGCGGCGGCTCTGCGTATCCGCGGAGGATCGAGGCCGAGCGCTTCCGGGAGATCGCCGACGAGGTCGGCGCGCTGCTCCTCTGCGACATGGCGCATTTCGCGGGGCTCGTGGCCGCGGAGCTGCACCCGAATCCCACGCCGCACTGCGACTTCGTCACCTCGACGACCCACAAGACGCTGGCCGGGCCGCGCGCCGGCTTCATCCTCTGCAAGGAGGAGCACGCCCAGGCGCTCGACAAAGCCGTCTTCCCGGGGATGCAGGGCGGCCCTCTCCTGCACGTGATCGCCGCCAAGGCCACCTGCTTCAAGATCGCCGCCTCGGAGCCGTTCCGGACCTACCAGACTCAGGTGCGCGCGAACGCCGACAGCCTCGCCGGCGCGCTCGTGGACGGCGGCCTCGACCTGCTGACGGGCGGTACGGATACCCATCTGATGCAGATCGACCTGCGCAAGAGCGAATGGACGGGCAAGGCCGCGGAGGAGCGCCTGCACGAGGTCAAGATCACGGCGAACCGCAACACCGTTCCCTTCGACGAGCGCCCGCCGATGGAGGCCTCGGGCGTTCGGCTGGGCACCCCGGCCGTCACCATGCGCGGCTTCGACGAGGAAGACCTGCGCGAGGTCGGCGCGATCATCTCCGGGGCGCTCGGGGAGGGAGCCGACATCGCGGAGCTCGCCTCCCGGAGCGAGGCGCTCTGCGAGCGCCGGCCGCTCTACCCGGGATTCCGCGGATATACGTCGTACCTCACGACATGAGCGTCGCCACCGAGAAAGTCGTCGTCGTCGATCACCCGCTGGTCCAGCACAAGCTGGGGCTGCTGCGCGACCAGACGACCCCGACCCAGGTCTTCCGCCAACTCGTCGACGAGGTCACCCTTTTGCTCACCTACGAGGCCACGAAGGACATGGCGACCGAGGAGGTGCAGATCGAGACCCCGCTCGAGCGCACGACCGTCCAGCGCATCTCGGGGAAGAAGGTGGCCGTCTGCCCGATCCTGCGCGCCGGAGTCGGCATGCTCGACGGCGTCCTCTCCCTCATCTCCGGGGCGCGGGTGGGGTTTATCGGCCTCTACCGCAACGAGGAGACGCTCGAGCCGGTCGAGTACTACGTCAAGCTTCCGCAGGACATCGCAGAGCGGGACGTCATCCTGCTCGACCCGATGCTCGCGACCGGGAACTCGACGGCCGCAGCCGTCGCCTCCGTCAAGCAGGCGGGCGCCGAGTCCATCCGGTTGATCGCCATCATCGCGGCGCCTGAAGGCGTGGAGCGGTTGCAGACGGAGCATCCCGACGTGACTATCGTCGTCGCAGCGATTGACCGCGAGCTGAACGAGAAGGGCTACATCGTCCCGGGCCTCGGTGACGCGGGCGACCGGCTCTTCGGAACGAAGTAGCGCCCAGCGCTTCGGCTAATGCCGTGTAGCCGTCTTGGTCAGGAGCCCAGGCCTGCGCATGACCTCGAGCCAGACAGACCGCGCCTCCTCGCGGGCTCCGCGTTCGGGAAGCCGCTCTACTACCCATGCCGGCCCCGCCGTCGGAATTTCGCCGAGAATCGGGACGATCCCCTGGAGTCGCGTCTGCCCGAGCTCCTCCCCGGGGGCGATCAGCACCTCCGACAGCGTCTCGCCAGGACGAATCCCGACGACGTCCACTTCAGGCGCTCCCTCCAGTCCGGCCGCGCGCCAAATCCGGGAGGCCAGCTCGCCCACCGTGAACGTCACCGCGTCGCCGCAGGTCGCCAGCCCGATGCCCTCGTCGGCGAGCAAAGGTGCCTGCGCCGCTGCAACGGCTGCGTGAGCCATCGTGACCCAGTAGCGGATCATTCCGGCGTCGGTGACCGTCAGCGGGACGCCGCCGCGCGCCTGGCGAAGGAAGAGCTCGGAGGCGCTTCCTGCTGTGCCGAGGACGTTCACGAACCTGACCGCGATGCGCCGTCCGCCCACGCGACGGCTGGAGAACGCCGTCAGCTGCTCCATGAGGCGCTTGGTGCGGCCGTAGAAGCTCGCTGCGAGAGCCGCCTTGTCCGTCGACGCCACGACGACCGTGCCGACCTCCATCCGCTCGGCCGCGCGTAAAACCGTCCAGCTCCCGTGGAGGTTCGTGTCGACGAACTCCTCCGGATAGAGCTCGGCCAGGTCGACATGCTTGTACGCGGCGAGGTGGAAGACGACGTCAGGACGGGCTTGCCCCAGCTCCGTCTCGAGTCGACCGGCGTCGCGAAGGTCGCAAAGCACATGACGGACACTTGGCCCGCGCAGACGTCGGTCGGCGGTAAGCGCGGCTTCGTGCGAGTCGACGATGGTGATCATCTCCGGTCGAAAGCCCGTCAAAAAGGTAATAAGCGCGCTCCCGATCGAGCCGGCGCCTCCGGTGACGAGCACGCGCCGACCGCCGTAGCGCTCTTGCAGTTCGAGGAGGGACGGCACGGGGTCCCGCCGCCCGACGACCTCCTGCCAGTCGAAGGTGTCAAGCCGAAGCGAATGTCGAGCCGGCTTCGGCTCGGCGACCGGGCTCGCGGCCGCCCGCCTGATCGCCCGGTACGCGGCTTTCATGGCCGGCGAGCGGCCGGGGTCGGGCTCGTTCACCTCTGCGACCAGAAATCGGGCCGAGCGCGCGAGTAGGCTGACGACGGGATCCAGCTCGAGCTCGCCCCCGCCGTAGGGAAGCCCTTCCCCGAGAAGGCCGTGAGCGTCGGAGATGTGCCCGACCTCGATCTCGCCTTCGAGCTCCCGCACGTAGCGCATGAGGTCGAGCTCCTCCGCCGAGGTGAGGCCGAAAAGACTCGGATACGCGGCGACGAAGTTCCGGAACAAGCCTGCATGCGACGTGTCGAGCGTGAAGCCGAGTTCGGGGACGAGCTCGCGGGCGCGCAGGAGGTCGCGCCAGTGGCCGCCGATCTCCGACAGGAAGAGACCGCCCACGCGCATGCGGAGGACAGGCGGGACGTTCTCGACCAGTGGACGGAGATCGCGCGTCATGCACGCGTCTGCGTAGAAACGGAGGAATTCCTCGATCCGGTGCCAATCGAGCGCGGGTCGGGCGCGAAACTCGTCCGGCGGGAGCGGCGCGTAGAGGTGAATCGTGAGCACCGGCGAGCCGATCGCCGCGGCGAATTCCGCGCTTCGCTCAATCGAGGTACGCGCCTCCTCGGTCAGGCGATCGACACGGACCGGCGCGCCGCTTGGCCAGGAGACGGGGGCTTCTGCCGTGAGAGCGAGCCCGCGGCCGGCGGTTCGCTCGAGCGTGGTCTCTACTGCCCGGCGAAGCGCCGAGTCGTCGGCCAGGTCGCTTGGCATGAGCGCCAGCTCGAGGCCGGCCCACCGGCCGCCCGTTAGGCGCTCGGCGATCTGCTCAGGGAGCGGTGCGGCTTTGAGCTGTGGGATGGCTGCGGAGCCAGTCGACATAGAGGGCTACAGCGTCTTCGAACGGACGGACGGCAAAGGCTAGCCGGGTGCTTCCGTCTGCGTTGTAGCTTTCGTTCTGCCCCGGCCCGACCGTCCCTCCAGGCGTCTCGATCGGCGAGTCCGAACCGGCGATCTCGCGAACCAGCTCGGCCGCGCGTGCTAGCGGCGTTGAGACGCCGCTAGCAAGGGTGAGTATCTCGTTCCAGCGACCTCCGGCGACGATGGCGACGAGCGCGGGTACGAGGTCGTCGACATAGACGAAATCACGCGTCCGCTCCGGGTCGCCCGGGATCACGATTGGCGTCCCCTCGAGCGAGCGTGCGGCAAACGAGGCGATCGCGCCGGTCGCGCCCTCCCACGCGACCTGCCCCGGGCCGAACACCGAGGTGAGGCGGACGACCGTCGCCGCAGCGCCGTGGAGGCGGCAGATCTCTTCGCCAAGCCGCTTCGAGAGCGCGTAGGGATCGGGGGGCGGCTCGGCTGCTGCCCTCACCGTCGATGGGTACACGAGCCCGCAGCCGTGTTGCCGGCAGCCTTCGAGGAGATTGAGCGTCGTGCCGGCGTTCTCACGGACGGCACGCGCCGGATCGGCGGCTGCGCGGGCAGGATTCGGGACGCCCGCAAAATGGAAGACGGCATCTGCTCCCCGCAGCAGAGCTCGCACCGCCGGGTCACCCACATCTATGCGAATCGCCTCGGGCGCCGTCGCGCGCATCGCTCCCCCTGGGCGCGCGATCCTCACGACGGCGTGCCCTTCCGCCTCGAGCAGCTGACCTGTGCGTGACCCGAGGAAGCCCGACGATCCGGTGACGACGAATCTCATCCCGAAAGGTATTCGGCCACCCGGTGCCGGTACGCGTAGGGGGAAGTGACCGTGAAGGCGGGCTCGTCACGGCGCTCTTCACCCCGAGCAAGCCGGGCGATGTCGGCGACGGTTATCGTCTCCGCAACGACGTTGGACGCTCCGGTTTGAGCCTCCAGGAGCGAGCGGGCGGCGTCGTCCACGTGCACGACCCCGATTGTCGCCCGGCCGCCGTCGTCGAGCGTGAGGTCTTGGCCCTCGGCGACCGCGCGGCGGAACTTGTCGACGACTGTGACGGACTCGGGCCGGTCGTGCTCCACCGGGCTCTGCCCGTAGACGATTCCGAGGCGCGCGACGGCGAGGTCGAACCCGCCGCGCGATGCGTGCATCCCGAGCACGAGCTCGCCGTAGACCTTCGTCAAGTGCGCGAGATCGCCCTGGGCTCCGTACGGACGGTCTGCTCCCACGTCGCCTTCGAGCGCCGCACCGTAGACATGCAGCGAGCTTCCGAAGACGGTTGGAGGTCCTCCGCGGGCTGCGAGCGCCTCTGCGACGAGGCGTACGCCGGTCGCGTTTGTGGACTCCGTGTACCCGGGCTCGCGGTCGGCAACGATCCGGCTCGCCTGCGCCGCAAGGAGCAGGAGGCGGTCCGCCGGACCGTCCAGCAAGCGGTCGACGTCCTCCCTCACGCGGATATCCGCTGTCTCGACCCGGCCGCCGTGCTCCGCGAGACCTTCGAGCTGGGTGCGCTCGGTCGCATACCAGTTATCCGCGAGCACGACCTCGTCGCCCCGCTCGAGCGCGAGGTCTGCGAGGCGGGCACCGATATACCCCGCGCCTAGCACGAGGAGCTTCACCGACGGCTAGATCCGGTGGACGCCGGGCCCGTCCGGAAAAACGTTGCGAGTGTCGACGACGAGCCGAGCATGCTCCCACAGGGGCTGCTCGCGGAACTGGCGATGCTGCGTAAGGAGGACGGCACAGTCGGCGCGCTCGAGCTCGCTGACCGACCACTCGACGGTTTCGTGCCGGGCTCCGTCGAGCTCGAAGGCGGACACCCAGGGGTCGCAGTACACGACGGCGCCGCCGCGCGCGAGGAGCTGTCGCATCACCTCGAAGCTCGGCGACTCGCGAGTATCGTTCACGTCCGCCTTATACGCGACGCCGAGCAGGAGGATCCGGGAGCCCTTGATCGGCCGCCCAACCTCGTTCAGCGCGTCGGCGACCTTCTGGACGACGTGCCCCGGCATTCGCGTGTTGATTTCATGGGCCGCCTCGATCAGCTGGGGGGAGTACCCGTACTCGCGGAGCCGTGCGGCGAGAAAATGCGGCACGACCGGGATGCAGTCCCCGCCGAGGCCCGGCCCAGGATAATGCGGCAGAAACGCGAACGGCTTGGACGAGGCCGCCTCGATGACTTGCCAGACAGAGATACCGAGCTTGTCACACATGAGCGCGAGCTCATTCGCGAGGGCGATGTTTACCGCGCGGAACGTGTTCTCATGGAGCTTGGCCGTCTCGGCGACCATGGGACTCGACACCGGGATGACTGTCTCGACCACCTCCCGGTAGAGGATCTCGGTCCGCCGACGGCATTCGTCGGTGACGCCGGCGACGAGCTTGGGAGTCGTCGCAATCGACCACTCCTTGTTCCCTGGGTCGACGCGCTCAGGCGCATAGCCCAGGTAGACGTCCCTTCCGACGACGGCGCCCGAGCGCTCGAGAATCGGCTTGACGATCTCCTCGGTCGTACCGGGGTACGTCGTCGACTGGAGGACGACGAGCTGGCCCGGCTTGAGGTTGTCCGCAACCGACTCGGCCGCCGAGACGACGAACGAGACGTCCGGCGTCCGCGTCTTCGAGAGGGGCGTTGGCACGCAGATCGTGAGCGCATCCAGCTCGGTGACCGCGGCGTAGTCGGTCGTTGCACGAAGGCGGTCGTCGAGGCCCTCGTAGCGGTCGGCCGTCACGTCGACCAGGTAGGAACGTCGCTCGCGAACCATGCGGACGCGCTCCTCGTTCAGATCGATCCCCGTGACGTCGAATCCCACCTCGCCGAAGGCCATCGCGAGCGGCAGGCCCGCGTAGCCGAGCCCGACGATCCCGATCCGAGCCTCTCGCGTGCGGATCCGGTCTGCGAACGCCGACGTGCCTGGGGAAACTAGCTCCTCCATTGCGACGATGGTATCGGCGGAATCGGTCCTCATCATCAGCCTCGAGCGCGTTTCCGCCTCCGGGCGCTCTGCTATAACCGCCGCATGTCCTTTCCCGAGGCGTTGCGCGCCCTAGTCGGGGACGGCGACGCGGTCTGGGCCTTTCTCTGCGCCGTCGGCATCGTTCTCGCGCTGATTCCGTTCATCATCCGGGCGGCGCCGAGGATCGGCGGTATCGACGCCGGCGGAGACAGACCCCGCGTTCACACCTCGCCGGTTCCTCGCATCGGAGGGGTTGCGATCGTCGCCGCCATCCTCATTCCGTCGGGCCTCTTCGCCCAGCCCACCGGCCCCTATCTCGGCATCTTGATCGGCACGTTTCTCGTCGCGCTCGTCGGCCTCTGGGACGACATCAGGGGAATGCGACCGCTGACGAAGCTCCTGTTGGTCTGCGTCGTCGCTCTTGTCCCGGTCGTGGGATTCGGCATCAAGGTGGACGGTTTCTCGCTCCCGTTCCTCGGAAGCCACGACTTGGGCTGGGCGGCCTACCCGATCACGATTCTCTGGATCACGGCCCTCGCGAACCTTGTAAACCTGATCGACGGGATGGACGGGCTGGCTGCCGGGATTGTTTCCATCGCGGCGTTCTCGTTTGCGCTCCTCGCCGCCTCGTTCGGCCGTTCGTCGGCGACGATTCTCGCCGCAGCGATCTGCGGAGCCACCCTCGCGTTCCTGCGGTACAACTACCCGCCTGCCAGGGTCTTCATGGGCGATTCGGGCGCCCTCGCGCTCGGCTTCCTCCTCGCGACGGTCGCCGTCGAAGGCGTACTGAAGACAGCTGCGACGATCGCGCTCGTCGCGCCACTGCTCGTGCTCGCCGTACCGATTCTGGACACCTCGTTCGTCGTACTGAAGCGCCTCAAGTACAAGCGCAATCCGTTCGGCGCGGATCAGAACCACTTCTACCACCGCTTCATGCGGATCGGCTTCTCGCAGCGGCGCACTGCTGCGTATCTCCACGCCTGGGGAGCGCTGCTGGCCGGCTGGGCGATCCTCCTCCGCTTCGTCCCGCCCCGGCCGACTGGGCACTGGGACCTCGAGAACGCGATCATCTGCGGGCTTGTCGGGCTCCTCGTCGCCGCCGCGTCGGTCTGGATGGTCTACACGCTCGAGATCGTCAAATCACGCCACTTGCGCGCGCTCGGGCTCCGGCGGGCGGAGCCGGCGATCGAGCCGGAACAGGCGGTGGAGCGGGCACTGACCGGCTCGCAATCGGGCCGCTGAGCCCGACTTCTCCTTCGAAATCCCACTCGCACAAAGTCGACTTCACGCCTTTCTAAAAGGGGCATTTGTCAGTCACAAAGTCGCCCAGGACTGGTACGATCGAGGCGACGTAAGATGCACGGCGGCGTGGCGGACGAGCGTTCGAACCTCGATCCACTGGGCGCAGGAGCGCTGCTCGCCGGAGTTCTCTTCGCCTGCGTCGGAGCCGGCGCGCTCATCGGCTCACTCGCAGGCTCGGTCGGGGTAGGAGTGGCAATCGGCGCAGTGATCGGAATCCCGGCGGCCATCTTTTCGGTGTACCGCCGCTACGGAGGGACCTGCTAGTGGCCACCATGCTCAACCCGCGGCCGCTGCCGGCCCGGCGCTTTCCCGTCGCGGCCGGGGCCTTCGTGATCGCTTTCTCCCTCCCCGTCTTCGTGCTCGCGGGATGGAGCCTTCGCGGCTGGGCGCTCGGCGCCGTCCTTTGGCTGGCGAGCCAGGCGCTCGGCCTCCTCTTCGACCGGATCGGGATCCACGAGCCGACGCTCCGCGGCTCCGGGGTCGTCGCCTTCGGGATGATGACCCGGGGGATCCTGCTGATGCTCGTCGCCATCGCGGTTGCGGTGAGCGATCCCGACCTGGCGATCGCCGGCGCGCTTCTCTATGCCTTCGCCTACTCGGTCGAGCTCGCGCTCTCGCTCCTCCTCTACTTCGGCGGGCGGCCCGTCCAATGAACGCCCTCCTGCTTGCCGCCACGGGCGATTTCGAGCCGCAAGAGGAGTTCGAGCTTCCGGCCTGGGTGCCGATTCACATCGGGCCGCTCGACATGTCGATCAACAAGGCGGTCGTCTACCTCTGGGTCGGCGCGGCGCTGACGATCCTGCTCGGAATCTGGGTCATGCGCTTCGGCCTGTCGCTGCGACCGGGCCGGCGCCAGACGACGGGAGAGGGCATCTACGAAGCCATCCAGGGTCAGATCGCCGAGGGCAGCCTGCCCGCGAAGGGGATCAGCACCTGGTTTCCCTACGTGGCCTCCCTCTTCCTCTTCATCTGGGTTCTGAACCTGGTCGGCTTCGTTCCGTTGCCGATCTCCGACGAGCACTTCCACGTCGCGGGCCTCGAGCTCCCGACGTGGGGCATCTATGCCGCCACGGCTAACCTGTCGGTGACACTGGCCCTCGCCCTCATCACCTTCCTCGCGACCCACGAGGAAGGCGTACGGCACAACGGCGTTCGGAGGTACTTCAAGAGCTGGATCCCGGCCGGGGTCCCGAAGTTCCTGCTCGGGCCGATCGTCTTTCTCGAGATCGTCTCGCAGGTCATGCGGCTGATCTCGCTCTCGGTGCGACTCTTCGCCAACATGCTCGCGGGTCACATGCTGATCCTCGTGCTGATCGGCCTCATCTTCATCATCTCGCCGTGGGTCCTGCCCTTGTCGTTGCTCTTCGGAGCGGTGATCTACGCCTTCGAGGTCGCGATCGTGGTGACGATCCAGGCCTTCGTCTTCGCCCTGCTCTCCGCCATCTACATCGGCGGCGCCATCGAACCCCAGCATTAGGAGGAATGCAGTGACCACAGTTCTCGCAGCACTGAACGGCGACGTCGGCGATCTCGGCAAGGCGATCGCGTTCGGCGTCGGCGTCGGCCTCGGCGCGGTCGGCGCCGGAATCGGCATCGGCAACATCTTCGGGTCGATGATCCAGGCCGTGGCCAGGCAGCCTGAGCTCCGGGGCGAGCTCACGGGCATCCAGTGGCTCGGGTTCGCGCTGACCGAGGCGGTCGTCTTCTACGCGCTGCTCGGCGGCCTGCTCGCCTACGTGCTCGTCTAGTGACCTACGCAAGCCTCATCGACGTCGTTCCAGGCCTGATGATCTGGACGGTCATCACGTTCGGGATCACGTTCTTCGCGCTCTACAAGCTCGCTTTCGGCCCCGTCCAGCGGATCATCGACCAGCGCCGCGACCGCATCCGCGAGGCGCTCGACGAGGCCGACAAGGCGCGGGCCGAGGCCCGCGAGCTCCGCGAGCTGACCGCAAAGGAGCGCGAGCAGGCCAAGTCGGACCGCGAGCAGATCCTCGAGGAGTCGCGCCGCCAGGCGCAGGCGCTCTTCCAGCAGGCGCGCCAGAACGCCGACGAAGACCTGCGCGAGCGCCTGGCCAAGAACCAGGAGGAGCTCGAGGCCGAGAACCGACGCATCCAGGAGCAGATCCGCCGCGACGTCGTCGAGTTGACCCTGCTCGCTGCCGAGAAGGTGACGGGCAAGGCGCTCGACGCCGACGACCAGAGGCGCCTCATCGACGAGACGATCGACGAGCTCGACGTCAAGCGCCTCGTGAGCGAGAACTAGTGGCCGTCGCCCAGCGCGTGTACGCGGAGGCCCTGCTCGATGCTGCGCAGGACAAGAAGAGCCTCGACCAGGTCCGTGAGGAGTTCGACGACTTCGCCGCGGCTGTTGCGGAGTCCGACGACCTCCGTCGCTTCCTCGAGAACCCGCAGGTGGAGGCGCGGACGAAGCGAGCCGCTCTCGATGAGCTCCTCGAGGGGTCGGACGACCTCTTCCTCAACTTCATCCGCCTCCTGCTGGAGAAGGACCGCATCGCCGAGGTCGCGGACGTGCACGAGGAGTGGACGCGTCTGCTTGCGCGGCAAGAGCGGATCCTCGAGCTCGAGCTGCAGACCGCTGTCGAGCTCTCGGACGAGGAAGCCGCCAAGGTGATCTCGGAGATCGAGGAGGCGTCCGGCCGCAAGGTGGTGGCCTCGCGGACCGTCGACCCTGATCTGATCGGAGGTTTGGTCGTCCAGGCGGGATCGCTGCGCCTGGATGCCAGTGTGCGCGGCCGCCTGGAGCAGCTGCGCGAAGAACTGATGGCAACGACGTAAGGAGACGTTTTGAAGCTACGCCCTGAAGAGATCACGTCGATCCTCAAGCAGCGCATCGAGGAGTACGACGTCGAGACCGACCTGGCGGAGGTCGGCACCGTCCTCCAGATCGGAGACGGGATCGCGCGCGTCTACGGCCTCGAGAATTGCCTCGCCGCCGAGCGCCTCGAGCTCGAGCACGGCGTCACCGGCATCGCGCTCAACCTCGAGGAGGACAACGTCGGCGTCGCGCTCTTCGGCGACTGGGAGA
>JBKPFG010000105.1:0-21742 GCA_046728735.1 Actinomycetota bacterium | reverse complement strand
GAGCGCGCCCGCCTGCTCCGGGGTTGGTCGGCGCCCTCGTATCCGGCTGGACGGGAATGGGACGAACCGCTCGAAGAGGCCCGGAAGCAAGGCCGCTTCAGGGTCGCGCCGGAGCTCGACGGGGCGGATCAGATCGTCGCGGCGACCGGCTTTCGGCGCGGCTTCCAAGCTGACGCCCTCCTCGCGCGCCTCGTGGACGAGCACGAGCTCGACACGGTCGAGGGCTGGATCTTGCTCGCCCCGGACTCGACGGTTCCGGCGCTGACTGACGGCGAGCGGACGCTCTCGCTGGCCGGCGTCCCGGGCCAGTGGGCATTTCCGGCCGCGGACACCCTCGCCGGGGCCAAGTACGCGGCGCGCCGCTTCCTTCGTCGGGTCAAGGCATGTCGTACACGCTGAGAGGGAGGCTGGAGACGCGCCTGGCGGTCTCCGTGGTGCCGCTCCTCGCGTCCTGCGTGGTCGCCCTCGTCCTCGCCGAATGGTGGCCGGTCGAGCTGGCAGCGATCATGATCGGCGTCGGGGTCGCCCTCGACCTCGTCGTCTACCACCGGCTGTTCCCGTATCAGTCCGGCTGGCTGGCGGTGCCGCTCGGGCTGCTCGAGCTCGGTCTCGTCATGGCGGTCGTTCGCGGGGCGCGGATCGACGCTCCACTCGGTTTCGCGTTGCTCTTCTTCGGCGGCACGTGGCTCCTCGGGCAGGTGCTCGTCCACGCATGTTTCCCGCTCGTCCGGCTCTCCTACGGAGAGGATGGCGGCGAGCTCGGCAAGGCGGGCCCTGTCACGGCCGCAGTCGCGGCGGCCGTTTTCGCGTCGGCCGGCGGGGTCGCGTGGGCGACCGTTCCCCCGACCGTCCACCTCTCGGCCGGCATCCATCAGGGGCCGCTCGTCCTCGATCATTCGCAGAAGCTCGTCGGCGAGGCGGGCGCGATCGTTCGCGGCGGCATCGTGATCACCTCCGACGACGTCACGGTCGAGAACGTCGCGGTGACCGGAGGCGAGATCGGCATCGAGATCGACGGCGCGGAGGACGTCAGGATCGAGCACGTCCGTGTGTCAGGAACGAGCCTCGACGCAATTCAAGCGCGGCGGGCGAGCGTCACCATCCGCGACTGCCTCATCCACTCGCCGGTCGGTGACTACGCCCAGGGAATCGACATCTCGTTCGGCTTCGATCTGCCTCCGAGCCTCATCGAGGGTTGCACGATCGTGGGCGGTCGCGAGGGAATCGTCACCCACTTCTCGAACGTCCACATCCGCTCGAATCACGTCAGCCAGACGACCCTTCGCGCTCTCGGCCTGACGGAGATGTCGATGGTCATGGTGGAGGGAAATGACGTCCAGGACTCGCTGGGCGTGGGCATTTACTGCGGCGATTACTCCGAGTGCATGATCTCCGACAATGTCGTGGGCGGAACGCGTCCCGACACGGCCTCGGGGGACCTGACGCGCCTCGGATTCGCGCTCGTCGCGCATTCCGGGGCAAAAGCCGAGGTCGAGGACAACGAGCTTTCGCGCAACGCGCGCGCACCGAGGGCTTTCCTCGGCGCACGAATTACCGCTGGATAATCCATCCAGATTTTCGCTAGGATCGACCGCTCAATCCCTTTGACCGGGAGGAAACATTGGCTCGCAAGACCGTGCTCGTTTGTGACAACTGCGGTAAAGAAGTGGACGAAGGAAAAGGCGCGTCGATGCGAGTGACCTACATGGACGCTCGCCGCGGCGCCAAGGCGGCCGATCTCTGCGACAACTGCGCGGGCAAGATGCCCGGCCGTGCGGCCGCCCGCAGGGGCCGTCGACCGAAGGCCGCAGCCGCCTAGGAGGGCTTGAGAAAACATCGGCTGAGCCGCCGGAGGCGCGCGGCTCGCCCCAACGCATTCGCGTTCAGTTAGACGAGTCGCCCCCGTATTTAGAGTCGATACGAGGGCTCCCTGCGTCCGTGCCTCAGAACGATCGTTTCGTCCCGGCGACGAGCGACGAGCGCCAAACCCTCCTAGTTCGGGGTCCCTTTTTCGGGGCCCCAGACGACTTTCGACCCGCGGAAGAGTCCGCCGGGCCGAGACATAGAATGGATCGATGCCGCTGGCTCTGCTCGTGGGCCCGGCGAATGCGGGCAAGGTCGCGCGCCTGCTCGATCGCTACCTGGAAAACCTCGGCCAGGAGCCCGTTCTCGTCGTGCCGAACCGGTTCGACCGCGATCGCGTGGAGCGGGACCTTCTCCTCCGGTCGCCGACGCTCCTCGGGGGGACGATCGCGACGTTCGACGACCTCTTCGCCAAGATCGCGCGCGGAGGCGAGGCGCATCGGCCCGTCGCCACGGAGAGCCAGCGAATCCTCGTCGCGAGGCGGGCTCTGGCAGCGACCTCGCTGAACGGCTTCTCCAACTCGGCCCGTTACGGCGGCTTTTCCGCCGGTCTGCTCGCCGTCATCTCCGAGCTCGAGTCCGGTCTCCTCGGGCCCGACGACGTGCCGGGCGACCTCGCACGGCTGTACGCCGCCTATGCGGCGGAGCTCGAGCGCCTCTCGCTCTGGGACCGGGATCAGGAGCGTCGCCACGCCGTCGAGCGGATCGAGAGCAGCCTCGAAGCCTGGGACGGGCGGCCGGTGTTCGCCTACGGCTTCGAGGACCTGACCGGCGCCCAGTGGGCGCTTCTCCGCGCGCTCGCCGGGCGGGCGGACGTCGCGGTCTCGCTCCCATATGAGCCCGGTCGTGCCGCCTTCGCCTCTCTCGCGCGGACGATGGACGACCTTGCGAGCCTCGCGGACGGGGCCATCGAGGAGCTTCCCGCGACGACGGCAGGGGCTCATCCGGCCCTCATCCATCTCGAGCGCCGTCTCTTCACCACCGGGCAGGCGCCGGCCGCACCGCCGTTGGAAGGGGCCCTTCGCTTTCTCGAGGGAGCAGGCGCGCGCGGCTGTCTCGAGCTGGTCGGAGACGAGATCCTCACTCTCCTTCGAGAGGGAGCTCCGGCGGCGCGGATCGCGGTCGTCGTGCCCGCCCTCGACCGCAGGCGAGCGCCGCTGCAAACGGCTTTTGCCACCCTCGACATTCCCTACTCCGACGAGGGCCGCCTCCGGCTTGGCCAGACCGCCTTCGGCCACGCGCTCACCTCGGCGCTTCGCTTTGTCTGGAAAGAGCCTGAGCGGAGGCACCTCTTCTCCTTCCTGCGCTCGCCCTACTCGGGCCTCGCTCGGGCGCACGCCGATTACCTGGAGGGACGCCTGCGCGGCCTCGGGGTGCGCACGAACGTGGAGGAGCGCACCGTCGAGCTGCGGGGAAGCCCGCTTCCGGCGCTGGCCCAGATTCGTTCCGCCTCCTCTCCCACGGAGGCCGTGCGGAGCCTGGCGGTCTTTATGCTGCGCGCCGCCTACGGCCTCGAGGCTCCTCCGGTCGGGGAGAGCTCACGCGCCGATCTGAGAGCCTTCGAGGAGACGCTCAAGGTGGTCGCGGAGCTCGAAGGCTGGACCGCGCTCGGCGGCGAGCTCTCGGCCGATGACGTCCTCGCGGCGCTCGAGGACGTCACCGTCCGCCTCGGTTCTGCCGGGGATGCGGGCCGAGTGGCCGTGCTCGATTTCCTCCGGGCGAGGACCCGCCGCTACGACATCGTCTTCGTCCTCGGCCTCGAGGAGGGCACCTTCCCACGACGGTCGACCGACTCCCCGTTTCTCGGTGACGAGCAACGTCGGGAACTGGACGAGTCGAAGGGCGCTCGGCTGGCCCGGCCCGACCCGGTCAGCCGGGCCCGATACCTCTTCTACACCGCATGCACGCGCGCGACACGCCGCCTTTACCTCGTCCGCGAGGCGGCGAGCGACGAGGGCGCGCCGCGGCAGGCGAGCCCTTTCTGGGACGAGGCTCGGAGCCTCTTCGCGCCCGACGACGTCGCGCGCTGGACTCGAAGGCGTCCCCTCTCGGCCCTCACCTGGCCGCTCGAGGGGGCGCCGTCGGAGCGGGAGCGTCTCCGAGCGCTCGCCTCCCTGGCCGCCGCGGACGCGGCGGCGGCAGAGGCCCTGGCGGGCGCGAACGGGTGGGGGCGTCGGCTCGACCGCGCTCGCTCGGCGTTCCGGCGGCCCACGCGCCTGACGAGCCCGGCGGTCTTGCAGGATCTCTCGGGACGAAGCACGTTCGGCGCCACCGAGCTCGAGGCCTTCGCGACTTGCTCCTCGATCTGGTTTCTGGAGCGGGTCGTCTCGCCGCGCTCGATCGACGCCGAGGTGGACGCGAAGCTGCGCGGTTCGATCGCGCACACCGCGTTGCACAAGTTCTTCGCGGGCCTCCCGAAGGAGATCGGAACCGAGCGGGTGGAGGCGGCGCGGCTCGAGGAGTCCGTTCGCTTCCTGCATCGCTGCCTCGACGAGGCACTGGCGGGGCTTCGCCAGGAGCTCTCCGACCTCGAGCGGCGAGAATTGGCGGGCGGGCTGCGCCGAGACCTCGAGAACTTCGTGCGCTCGGAAGCGGAGACGGACCTGCCGCTCGTCCCCCGGCGGTTCGAGGTCTCCTTCGGATCGGAGCGCTCCGCCCCGGAGCTCCAGCGCGGGCTCGATCTCGGCGGGTTCACCGTCTCCGGGAAGATCGACCGGATCGACGTCGACCCCTTCTCGGCGCGGGGGATCGTTCAGGACTACAAGTCGGGAAAGACCGCCTACTCAGCGGCAAAGATCGAGTCCGAGCTCAAGCTGCAGATCCCGCTCTACATGCTCGTCCTCCGCGACCTGATCGGCATCGAGCCTCTCGGCGGCCTCTACCGAGCGCTCGCCGGCGACCGCCAGGCGCGCGGGCTCCTGCGCGCATCGGCGAAGGACGACGTTCTCCCCGGTTTCACCCGTACCGACTACCGCGACGACGACGAGTTCTGGTCGCAGGTCGAGGGCGCCGTCGAGCACGCGCGCGGTTTCGTCGAGCGCATCCGCGGCGGAGACGTCCAGCACGACCCGCTCGGGGACGCAGGCTGCCCCTCCTGGTGCGACCTCTACGGGATGTGCCGGGTGAAGCGCGCATGAGCGTCGCTCGCCTCCGGCTCGCTTCGTGTCTGTCTGAACGCGGACGCGTCCCCCCATGGACCCCCTTCTTTGATGCAGTGAGGGAACCTCCTGGTTCCCTCACATACCCTCCACACGCTCATCGACCGCGGGCCGGCCGATGAACGTCGACGTACGAGCTCCCAGCGAGGAGCAGGTCGCCGCCATCGATGCGCCCGGCGTCGTCTTCGTCTCGGCCGGAGCGGGGACGGGCAAGACGACCGTCCTCGTCGAACGCTTCGTCAAGGCGGTCTGCGACCGCGGCCTCGGGGTCGACTCGCTGCTCGTCATCACCTACACGGAACGCGCCGCGGGCGAGCTTCGGACCCGCATCCGGGCCCGGCTCGAAGAGCTCGGGCGCGACGACCTCGCACGGGAGCTGGACGGCGCCTGGATCTCGACCATCCACGGGTTCTGCCACCGGCTGCTGAAGTCGCATCCGTTCGCGGCGGGGATCGATCCGCGCTTTCGCGTCCTCGACGAGAGCCAGGCGCGTGTCCTCCAGAGCGAGGCGTTCGCCGCTGCCTTGGCGGACTTCCTGGAGGAAGGCGACGAGGAACGGTCGTCGCTGCTCGCCACCTACGGCGCTCGAGCGCTGCGCCGGATGCTGACCGGCGTCTACGAGACGTTGCGGGCGGCGGGGCGGCCGCTGATCCTGGAGCTGGGCGAACGGCCGGGGCTGGCGGAGCGGATCGACGAGCTGAGGGAGGCGGCCCGCTGCCTCGCCGAGGAAGCCGAAGCGGGGGAGACTGCGAGGGCCACCGCTGCACGCGCCCTCGAGCTCCTGGAGGAGAGGACGCTGCCCGAGCGGCTGTTCGACCTCTCCGAGCTCCGCGCCCGCGGCGAGCGCGCGGCCTCGTACGAGGAGGCCCGACGAGGCGTTGAGCAGGCGGCTCTCGACGAGCTCGCCGCTCGCGACCGTGACCTGTTGCAGGAGCTGCTCGGAGCCTTCGAGCGGGCCTATCGGGCGGCCAAGGAGCGGGAATCTGCGCTCGACTTCGAGGACCTCCAGTTGCTCGCGCGGGATCTGCTGCGCGAGAACGCCGACATCTGCGAGCGCGAGAGCTGGCGCTTTCGCTCGATCATGGTCGACGAGTTCCAGGACACGAACCGTCTCCAATGCGAGCTCGTCGACCTGCTCGCCGAGGGTGCAGACGACAAGGAGATCTTCTTCGTCGGCGACGAGTTCCAGTCCATCTACGGCTTCAGGCACGCCGACGTGCACGTCTTCCGGGAGCGGCGCGAGCACGCAACGGGCGTGCTGGCACTGACGCAGAACTACCGCTCGAGGCCCGAGGTGCTCGGTGCGATCAACCACCTCTTCTCGGCGGAGTTCGGAGACGACTTCCAGCGCCTCGAGGCGGCCGGCCGCTTCGCCGACCCCGCCTTCGAGACCCCCGTCGAGCTCCTGGTGACGGACAAAGCGAGCTACGCCGGCAGCGAGGTTCACTGGCGGCGCGCCGAGGCTCGCCACATCGCCCGACGGGTCAAGGAGCTCCTCGACGAAGGCGTCGCGACAGCGGGCGACGTCGTGCTGCTCTTCGCCGCGGGAACTGACGCCGAGTGGTACGAGGAGGAGCTCCGCCAGCTCGGGATCCCGACCTACCGGGCGACGGGCCGGGGCTACTTCGGGCAGCAGCAGGTGGTCGACCTGCTCGCGTACCTTCGTCTCCTGCACAACCGCTACGACGACGAGGCGCTCGTCACGGCGCTCGCCTCGCCGCTCGTCGGCGTTTCGAACGACGCCCTCGCCCTCCTGCGGAGGGCGGCTCCCAGGCGTCCGCTCTTCCAGCCGTTCGAGAAGGGACTTCCCCCAGGGTTCTCGCCTCGGGACGAGCAACTCTGCCGAGCGTTCCACCAACGCTTCGAGCGGTTGGCCCGGGTGGCGCCGACGCTCTCGCTCGAACGGCTGCTCGAAGCCATCGTCTCCGAGCACGACTACGACCTGGCGGCCCTCGCCCAGTGGGACGGTCGCCGCCGCTACGCGAACATGCGCAAGCTCGCCCGGCTCGCCCGCTCGTACGAGGAGCTCCGTGGGCCCGACGTGGAGGGATTCGTCCGCTTCGTCAGCGAGCAGGAGGCGGTCGGCGCCCGGGAGCTCGAGGCGGTCGCCGAGGAGGAGGGCGCGGATGCGGTTCGCCTTCTGACCATCCATTCGGCCAAGGGCCTCGAGTTCAAGGTCGTCGTTGTCGCAGACGCGGGTCGCGACCGGGCGGCTCCTTCCCCTGACGAGATCCTCTGCCTGCCGGATGGGCGCTTCGGCTTCAGGGTCGCCGATCCCGCGACCGGCGAGCGCCGGGGTGCGTTCGAGTACGACACTGTTCGCGAGGCCGGGCGCGAGGAGGAGAAGGCCGAACGGCTGCGCCTCTACTACGTCGCCATGACTCGGGCCATCGACCGGCTCATCGTCTCGGGCGCGATTGATCCCGAGCGGCGCGCCGATGCGGAGACGCCGATCGGGTGGGTCCTCGACCGCCTGCAGGCGCGGGAGCTCGACGAGGCGGAGCAGTCCACCGTCGAGCTGGTACGCGAGGGGATTCGGCTGCTCGTGCGCATCGATCGTCATCCGGGCGAGCAGGCCATTGCCCTTATGGAGCCCGCGCCAGTGGACGGTGAGGATCAGCTCGCTCTCTTCAGCGGCGAGGACGTTCCGGTCCTGCCGCCGCCGGCGCCGAAGCTTCCCGAGCTAGCGCCGGTGCTCGAGCCGCCGCTCCATCACGTCCGCAGCCTTTCCTACAGCGCGCTTGCACTCTTCGGCCGCTGCTCGTACCGCTATTACGCCGAGCGGGTCGTCGGGATGCGCCCGGGCGATGCGCGTGGCTCCGTCCCGGGCCAGGCCGGCCTCGCGGCGACCGAGATCGGAGACGCAGTGCACGTCCTCCTCGAGCATGGTGTGTCTGCGGACGAAGTCCGGGAGCCGGTGCTCGCGCGGTATCCGGCCGCTACCCAGGAGGACCTGGAGCGGATCGGCCAGCTCGTGCAGGCTTGGCACGACTCGCCCCTCGCCCGGAGGCTCGCGGCCGTTGCGGAGGTTCGGCCGGAGCTCGCGTTCGCGTTCGAGCACGACGGGGTCCTGCTGCACGGACGCCTCGACGTCTACGCGAGTGAAGGCGGGCGTGCGCTCGTGGTCGACTACAAGACGAACCGACTCGAGGACCTGACGCCCGACGAGGCCCTCGAGGAGGACTACTCCCTGCAGCGGCTCGTGTACGCGCTCGCGGCCTTTCGTGCCGGCGCCGAGGAGGTGGAGGTCGCGTACGTCTTCCTCGAGCGTCCCGACGAGCCTGTCTGCCGCACGTTCGTGCGGGGTGAGGTCGTCGAGCTCGAGGCGGGCCTGTCCGAGGCGATCGCAGCTATTCGAGCGGGTCGGTTCGTGCCGACGCCGAGCGAGCTCGCGTGCTCCGGCTGCCCGGCGCTCGACGTCGTCTGCGCGGGCCCGGGCCTCGCCGAGCGGCCTGCAGCCGCTGCGTAGGCCGCCCCCGGCGGAGTGCAAGCCAATCTCGGGGCCGCCGCGAACCTCCCTCCGCTTCGAGCATAGCGAGACAAAGCGCACCCATGGCGCGCGGAGTGTCGAGAAACCGTAGAAAGTAGGCCGCAATGGCGCGCAGCTACGTCTCCGAGGCCCGTCGTCGCGTCGGGCCGCGGCGCGCCCGCATCGGCCCCATCATCGATCGACTCGCCGCCGCCCACCCGGACGCCACCATCGCCCTGCGCTTCCGGACCGACCTCGAGCTGCTCGTCTCGGTGATGCTCTCCGCACAGACGACCGACGTCACCGTCAACCGGGTGACCGCGCGGCTCTTTCGCAAGTACCGGCGCCCCGAGGACTACCTCGCAGTGCCGGAATCCGAGCTCGAGGAGGACATCCGGCCCACCGGCACGTTCCGGCAAAAGGCCCGGAACCTCCGGGGGGCGATGCGGATGCTGATCGAAGAGTTCGACGGCGAAGTACCGACTCGGCTCACAGATCTCGTCAGGCTCCCCGGTGTCGGCCGCAAGACCGCGAACGTCGTCGCGGCCGAGCGGGGCGCGACACAAGGGATCGTGGTCGACACGCACGTGCGGCGACTCTCGCAGCGCCTGGGCCTCACCCGGAACCACGATCCCGCAAAGGTGGAGCGGGACCTGCAACGCCTCGTGCCGAGAGCGGACTGGGCCCGGTTCCCGCACCTCCTCATCTGGCACGGGCGCCGGATCTGCAACGCTCGGCGCCCCCGCTGCAACCTCTGCTCCCTGAGCGATCTCTGCCCCTCGAGTCGCGTCTGAGTCGGCGCCTTTCGTGTCTTTTTGAGGCGACTTGCGCCGCTAGTGTCGAGCCGATGCGATCGGTCGACCTCGCCCTCTACGCAGACGAGCTCGCCGCCCGTGCCGCCACGCTGGCGGCGCAGCTCGAAAGAGCCCGCTCAAGGCTGCGTCGGGAGGCGATCGAACGCGAAGCCCGGCGGGCGCTGGACGAGGGCTCCGTCGCCCGCCTCGAGCGTCTGGCCATTCTTCACCGCCAGGACGGGCGCGAGCTGCGCACCGAGATCGGTGAGCTCTCCACCTCGATGAACGCCCTGGAAGAGCTGCAGGCGTGGGTGGAGGAGCGGCTCGCAGCCGCTCAGGAAGAACGCTCCGCGGCCTGACCGGGAATGAGCGCGACGAGGAGCCCTCCGTCCTCGTCGTAGGCGGGGAAGAAGTCCGCCCTGATGGTCTTCGTGACCCCGGCCCGTGTGCGGATCGAGACCTGCTTTCCCAGTTGTCGCACGCCCCACTCGAGCGTGACCTCCGCCGGATTGGCGTCGCCGTCGGCGTCGAGCCCGAAGGCCTCGACGACGTCCCGCCCGAGGACATCGGTCTCGCGGAACCCCGTGAGCTCGAACACGCCCTGCCCCAGGGCGAGGATGCGCCGCCCCTGGTCGCAGACGACGAAACCGGTCCCGGGAGCCGGGTAGTAGTCGTCCAGCAGCTCGAAGAGGAAGCCGAAGCCGCAATGGGCGCAGCCGACCGCTTCGTTGGTCAGATTCTCGAGCCGGTCGTGGTCGATCGACCGCTGCCGGCAGTTCGGGCAGATGAAGTAGGGCACGGCTAGTGCTCCTCCCGTAGGTGCGGCCGCCGCTTCTGATGGCGAAAAGCGTGTTGGGCAAGGACGCAGGGAGCGTTCATCTCGAAGCCAGATATGGGCGCGACTGAGGACGCCGCCCGACGATGCTTTGCAGCCTTCGGAAGGCCGGAGGGCATGTGCGGGAGGAGCACTTAAACGTCTATCAGCTACGAGGAGCTGCGAGCGCCGCTTCGGCGCGGCCTTCTCGCGCGGCGAGGAAACGCTCTGCGTCGAGGGCCGCCATGCAGCCCGACCCCGCGGCCGTGACCGCCTGGCGGTAGACGTGATCCTGCACGTCACCTGCCGCGAAAACGCCCACGACGCTCGTCTCCGTCGTCTTGCCCTTGGTCTCGATGTAGCCGCCCTCGTCCATGTCCAGCTGACCGCGGAAGAGCGCCGTATTGGGATCATGGCCGATGGCGACGAAGAACCCGTCGGCCGGGATCTCGACCGTCTCGTCGGTCTTCACGTTCCTGACGAGGACGCCCGTGACCGTGTCCTCGCCCAGCACCTCTTCGACAACCGAATCGAGCAGGAACTCGATCGTCTCGTTCGAGCGCGCGCGGTCGACCATGATCGGCGACGCGCGGAAGCTGTCGCGCCGGTGCACGACGGTGACCTTGGAGGCGAACTTCGCGAGAAACGTCGCCTCCTCCATCGCCGAGTCACCGCCGCCGACGACGACGATCTCCCGATCCTTGAAGAACGCGGCGTCGCAGACGGCGCAGTAGGAGACGCCGCGTCCCTGCAGCTTCCTCTCTGAGTCGAGCCCCAGCTGGCGCGCGTTGGCGCCCGTCGCGATGACGACGGTCTCCGCCCGATACTCATCCTCTCCGACCCCGACCCTGAACGGACGCTCGGAAAAATCGACCTTCGTGACGTCGTCGGTCAGGAATTCCGTGCCAAAGCGCTCCGCCTGCCGGCGCAGGTCTTGCATCATCTCCGGCCCCAGGACTCCGTCGGGGTACCCCGGGTAGTTCTCGACATCGCTCGTGATCATCAGCTGACCGCCCCAGGCGAAGCCTTCGATCACGAGTGGGTTCAGATTGGCACGGGCGCTGTAGAGCGCTGCCGTGTACGCGGCAGGGCCGCCGCCGATGACAATGATCTCTCGCACGTCGTTCGGGCTCACCTATTCCTCCGGTTTCCGGTTCCTCACTAGTAGTAAACGGCATACGTCGGCCGGTTGTTCCGATTGTGTAGGTTGCTGAAGGTCTGGAAAAGGATCTGAGGAGCCCTTGGCGCGAACCATTACCTGGGAAGAGCTCCGCGATCTGGCGGCCTTCGAAGCCGAGAAGGGCTGTGCCGTCAGCGTCTATCTCGATCTCGACCCGAGCGTGACTCCGACGCCGGGCGACGCGGCGACGCGCCTCCACTCGCTCCTCGACGAGGCGGGCCGCGGCAACGGTGCGAACCGGCGCGAGCTCACGCATGACCAGAGGCTTGGCCTCAAGGCGGATCTCGACCGCATCCGCGAGTTCTACGCGCGGGAGTTCGCGCGCCCGGGCGCCCGCGGGCTCGCGATGTTCGCCGCGGGGCTCGACAACGTCTGGCGTCCGTTGCCGCTGACGGAGCCGGTGCGAGACGACGCCAAGGTCGGCCGCAAGCTCTATCTCGCGCCGCTGGTGCCGCTGCTCGGCCGCGGCGAAGGCGCGCTGGTGGTCGTCGTAAGTCGGGAGCGCGGGCAGTTCTACCGGTTGCACGGAGGGCGGCTGGAAGAGATCGCCGACCACTCTGAGGAGCAGCCGGGCCAGCACGATCAGGGCGGCTGGTCGCAGGCGCGGTATCAGCGCCATATCGAGAACCTCGTTCACGAGCATCTGCGGGAGGTGGCCGAGGAGCTCGAGCGGCTGGTGCGGACGCTACACAGGCCGCAGGTGGTCGTCGTGTCGAGCGAGGAGACCCGCGCGGAGTTCGACGACCTGCTCTCGAAGGAAGCGCAGAGCGCGATCATCGGCTGGACGCACGCCGAGGCCCACGCACACCCGCCCGAGCTGCTCGAGCTCGCCACCCCGGTGCTCGAGCGCTGGCGCGCGGAGCGGGAGACCGAGGCCCTCGAGCGCTGGCGCGAGGAATCCGGGCGAAGCGGGAAGGCCGCCGCCGGCTGGGGGCCGACGCTCGAGGCGGCTTCGGATGGCCGCGTCGAGCTGCTCCTCTTCCAGGAGGGAGCGGATCACGAGGCCGCCAGCTGCCCGCGCTGCGGGCGGGTCGCGGTCCTGGACGGCAAGTGTCCGGTGGACGGAACGAGCATGGAGCATTCCGAGGAGGGGCTCGACCTGGCCGTCCACGCGACGCTCCGCCACGGCGGCACGGTGTGGGCAGTTCAGCACCACCGTGACCTCGAGCCCGTCGAGGGCATCGGCGCACTCTTGCGATACTGAGGGCGATGGCCTCGCTCGCCCGCAGCATCCTCGAGGAGCATCTCGTCCGGGGGGAGCTCGTGCCCGGGAGCGAGATCGGCCTCCGGGTCGACCAGACTCTGGCGCAGGACGCCACCGGGACGATGGCGATGATGCAGTTCGAGAGCTTCGGGGTCGAGCGAGCCCAGGTCGAGACCGCGGTGGTCTACGTCGACCACAACATCCTCCAGATCGACTTCAAGAATCCGGACGATCACCGCTTCCTGCAGGCGATGACGGCGAAGTACGGAGCCTGGTTCTCCCGGCCCGGCAACGGCATCTGTCACTACATCCACTGCGAACGCTTCGCGACGCCGGGCAAGACGCTCGTCGGGGCCGACAGTCACACGACCCAGTCCGGATCGTGCGCGATGATCGCGATCGGAGCGGGCGGGCTCGACGTCGCCGTCTGTATGGCCGGCCATCCCTTCGAGCTCCCCTGCCCGAAGATCGTCGGCGTCCACCTCGAGAACGACCTGCAGCGGCCCTGGATCCAGGCGAAGGACGTCATCCTCGAGCTCTTGCGGCGGCGAGGCGTACGCGGCGGCCGTGGCTACATCTTCGAGTTCTACGGGCCCGGCGTCGCATCCCTTTCCTACACGGAGCGCGGCACGATCGCGAACATGATCGCGGAGCTGGGCGCGACCGGGGCGGTCTTCCCCTCGGACGCGCAGACGCTCGCCTGGCTCGAAGAGCAAGGGCGCTCGGAGGACTACGTCGAGCTCCCGACCGGGGAGCAAGGGGACTTCGACGAGGAGGAACAGATCGACCTCGCGGCTCTGGTCCCGCTCGTCGCCAAGCCTTCGAGCCCGGGGAACGTCGTGCCCGTCGAGGAGGTGGTCGGCACCGAGCTGGCGCAGGTCTGCATCGGCTCGTCGGTCAACTCGTCCTACGAGGACCTCGCACTGGCGGGCGCGGTGCTGCGCGGCTCGCGCATCTCGGAGCGGCTCATCTCGGCGACGGCCACGCCCGGCTCGCGCCAGATCCTCGACCAGATCACAAGCAGCGGCACGTATGTCGATCTCCTCGCGGCCGGGGTGCGGATGCTCGAGCCCGCCTGCGGCCCATGCGTGGGCATGGGACAGGCGCCGCCTTCTGGCTCGGCCTCGCTTCGCACCTTCAACCGCAACTTCCCCGGCCGAAGCGGGACCGCCGACGACCAGGTCTACCTCTGCTCTCCGGCGGTGGCGGCCGCCTCCATGCTCACCGGCGTCATCTCCGATCCCCGTGGGCTCTCGGCCGCGGAGCTGCCGCAGCGGCCCGGGGCTCGCCCGGAGGTCGTGCAGAAGCACATCCTCGAGCCCGCCCCCGCGGAGGAGGCCTCGGGCATCGAGATTCCCAGGGGCCCGAACATCAAGCCTCCACCGGAACAGAAGCCGCTCCCGGAGGAGCTCGAGATGCGCGTCCTGATCGTCGCTCCCGACGACATCTCGACGGGCGACCTCTCACCCGACGGCGCGACCGTGATGGCCTACCGCTCCAACGTGCCCGCGATCGCGGAGTTCACGTTCCAGCACCGCGACAAGGAGTTCCCGCGGCGGGCGAAGGAGTGGGGCGGGGGCTTCATCGTCGCCGGCGACAACTACGGACAGGGGTCGAGCCGCGAGCACGCCGCGCTGGCGCCCGCGCAGCTCGGGGTGCGGGCGGTCATCGCCAAGAGCTTCGCCCGGATCCACAGGCGCAACTTGATCGCCCAAGGAATCCTGCCGCTCCTTTTCCGCGATCCCGCCGACTACGACAAGGCCGAGCTCGGCCAGACCTGGAGGATCTCCGAGCTGCACTCGATCTCCGAAGGAAACGACGAGCTTTCCGTGGAGATCCAGGATGGGCCCTCCTTCACGGTCACGCACGATCTCTTGCCGCGCGAGCGTGAGATCGCCGTCGCAGGCGGGCTGATCCGCTACCTGCGCGAGCAGCAGCCCGCGCCCGCCTGACCGAGCCCGAGGGGGATCATCCTCGGCACCGCGCGACGGGGCGGCGCGGTTGCGGGCTGCGATTCCGGTGGCGCCTCGCAGCAGGACCGCGCAGCCCGCTATTGGCGACGGGCTCGTGGGCCGGCGTCAGGGCGCAGTTCGACCTCGACCCGGAGTGGCGCCACTTCTCAGCCCTTCTACCTGGCGTCCCATCCGCGCCCCGTCCATGAGGCGATCGAGCGGAACAGGACCGGTCTGGACGCGGACCCGACGCCCTACGTGCGACTCGGGACCACGGTTCTCGTCTCCGAGGACGACGTCGACGTCGCCTATGCGAGATCGCTGCTGTCGCTCAGCTAGGCCGCGTCGGCCGCTCGCGGCAGTTCCTGCAGCGTCACGGCTTCCCCGGGCTCGACGACCCGCTCCCAATCGGTTGCCCGCTCGAGGTCGCGTGCGAGCCCGCCGAGCCTTCGGTCGGCCTCGCTGTATTTCGTCTGCGCGTTGCCGAGGTGCTTGCCGAGCGTGTCGAACTCGGCGCGGAAGCGATCGAAGTCCTTGGCCAGGCCGCTGCAGTAGGCCATCACGTCCTGCGCGTGCTGCTCGATCTGCAGCCCCTTGAGCCCGAGAGCGATCACGTGCAGGTAGGCGTGGAAGGTCGTCGGCGAGACCGGGAAGACGCGCTTTCCCAGGGCATAGTGGTAGAGGGTCTCGCTCTTCGAGCAGACGACCTCGTAGTAGACCGACTCCGAGGGCAGGTACATGAGCGCGAAGTCGTAGGTGCCCTCGGCCGGCCGGACGTACTTCGCCGCGATCGCGTCGACATGGATCTTGACGTCGCGCTCGAAGGCCTTGGCGTGAAGCGCGCTCTCGGCCTCGTCTTCGGTCTCTACGAGGCGGCTGAAGTTGTCGAGCGGGAACTTGGCATCGACGGGGACGAGGCGGTCGATCTTGATCACCGCGTCGACGCGCTCGCCGCTCTTGAAGCCGTACTGGAGCGAGTACGCGTCGGCCGGGAGCATGTCGCGCAGGAGATTGCCGAGGAGCAGCTCGCCGAACCCTCCGCGCGCCTTCGGTGGTCGGAGCGCCTGCTCCAGGCGCGCGAGGTCGTTCGCCCGCGCGAGCACCTGAGCGGTAGCGCCCTGAACGCGCTCGAGCTTCTCCGCGATCTGCGTGGCGGTCTGGCCGGCGCTCTGCTGCTGCATCAGGAGGCGCCCGTCGAGGCCTTCGAGCCGGCGGTCGACCTTCGTCTCGACGTCACCGAGCCGGCGGTCGAGCTTGTCCTCCATGCCTCCGAGGCGCTGCTCGAGGATCGTGCGGGCGACCCGCGCGAGCCAGACGAAGCCCGCGGCTGCGGCGACGAGGACGATGAGGAGAGCGATGTCGATCATGGACCGACAGACGCTAGACGTCGGGTCGGACGGAAAGGCTCTCCTGGAGGAGCGTGGGGGCGGCCGAAGCCGCCCGCCCCGCTACGTGTTGTCGGACTCGGCGCGCTCCGTTGCTTCGCGCTGGCGCTCTTCCTGCGCCAGATCCTCATGCATAGAGGCCCGGTCCTCAGCGGCTCCGGCGGCCTCCTGGTGACGGCCCTCCTCGCGCATCGCCGGGTCGTCCATCGTGTCTCCGGCCGCCTTCTTACCGCGGCCCATCAGCTTGTCGAGCCAGCCCATCTCGTGGCCCTCCTGATCCTCGTCGGGACGACCGAACTATGGCATTAAAACGCCAAATCCGGCGAGCCCGAAAGCTTACCGGATCTGGCACGCGCCAGCCTATTCGGGGCACAGGGGGCCGTCAAGGACGCTCAAGGATGCGATGGAGCGAAAGTTCGCAAAGTGCGGCCTTTTCTGCGCGACGCCCCTCCGGAAGTAGCCTCCTGCGACGCGTTACGCTAGGCGCGCGTGACGACCTGGGCGCGCTACTTCGACGAGCGCATCGAGACGATGCCGCCCGCCTGGACGCGCCGGCTCGAGGAGGAGCTCCTGGCCGATCAGCTCACGCGCTGTTTCGAGCGGGCCCCTTTCTACCGCCAGAAGCTCGAGGAGGCCCAGGTGCGCCCCCAGGACATCGAGCACCTCGAGGATCTGGCCCGGCTCCCCTTTACGACCAAGGAGGACCTCCGGGCCTCGCAGGCCGAGAGCCCGCCCTACGGCGACTTCCTCTGCGCGGACGAGCTGGACGTCGTACGTGTGCACTTGAGCTCGGGCACGACGGGGAAACCTGTGCTGCTCGCCTACACCGAACGGGATGTGGCCACGTCGGCGGAGATCGGCGCCCGCGCGTTCTGGGCGGCCGGTGTCCGGCCCGACGACACCGTCCTCCACTGCCTCTCCTACAGCTTCTACACGGGCGGGCTTTCCGATCACGCGGCGCTCGAGGCGACCGGCGCGGCCATGGTGCCCGTGGGGCTCGGCCAGAGCGGGCGCCTGCTCGACCTCTGGAGCGATCTGCGACCGACCGCGCTCTTCTCCACGATCACGTACCCGGTGCATCTCGCCGAGACGGCCCGGGAGCGCAACATCGATCCGCGCTCACTCGGTCTCTCCAAGCTCGTCGTCACCGGAGAGCCGGGGGGCCAGATCGCGGCCACCCGTCGCCGACTCCAGGAGCTCTGGGGCGCCGAGCTGGGGGACACCTACGGCCTCTCGGACGTCTGGGGGACGCTCGCGGGGGAATGCGAGGAGCGCGAGGGGCTCCACTTCTGCGGCCAGGGCGCCACGCTCGCCGAGCTCGTCGAGCCGGAGACCGGTGCCCCGCTTCCTCTCGAAGAAGGCGTCCGCGGCGAGCTCGTCTTCACCCATCTCCAGCGCGAAGCCGCGCCGCTCATCCGCTTCCGCACGCGCGACGTCGCCGAGATCCTCGGGGCCGAGTGTCCCTGCGGCCGCACGGGGTTTCGCTTCCGCGTCGTCGGGCGCAGCGACGACATGTTCCGCGTGCGCGGGGTCAACGTCTTCCCGAGCGCGGTCGAGGAGCTCATGCGCGAGCAGGGCGTCGACCGCTTCGCAATCATCCTCGAGCGCTTTCCCGTCGAGCCGCCGGTCAAGATCCTCGTCGAAGGCGTCGATGGAAGAGAGAAGGAGCTCGCGCAAGCGGTGCGGGCGCGGCTCGACTTCACGTGCGAGATCGCGGCCGTTGTTCTTCCTCGCTCGGAGGCCAAGTCGAAGCGGCTGTACCGGATCTACGAAGGCGAGGAGGCGCCCGCGTGAGGCTCGAGCGGGAGGGGGCCGGAGCCTGGATCCGCTGGGCGAAGCCGGAGCGGCTGAACGCCTTCGACCCGGCGTCGCTTCAGGCCTTGGGGGACTTGCTGGCAGAGGCTTCGCAGAGCGACGCGCGGGCGATCGTCTGCTTCGGTGAGGGCGGCGCCTTCTCTTCCGGAGACGACCTCGCGGTGACGGCAGCGATGGGCTCGGTGGAGTGGCGGCGCACGCTCGAGGCCTTCAACCGGCTGACTCGGGAGGTCGTTGTTGCCCCGCAGCCTGTGCTCGCTGCGATCGACGGCGTCTGCGTGGGGGGAAGCTTCGAGTTCGCTTACGCCTGCGACGTCCGCGTCGCGACGCCGCGCTCGAGGTTCGGGTGCCCGGAGGTCGCGATCGGGCTCTCGATCTCCAACGGGTTCTCGCTGCTCGCGCCGCGCGCCGCCAGGCGGCTGGTCCTGACGGGAGAGCTGATCGACGGCGCCGAGGCTCTCCGGCTCGGGCTCGTGGATCTCCTCGTCGACGACGCCGAGGCCGAAGCCCGGCGGCTCGTGGAGAGGATCGCAGCGCTCGCGCCCGAGGCCGTGGCCGGCTCGAAACGGCTCCTCGACGAAGGGTCGCGCCAGGCGCTCGAGGACGCGCTCGACCGTGAGCTCGAGCTCTGCGCGCGCTTGTTCGAGACCGCGGACGCCCGCGAAGGACTAGCGGCCTTCCTGGAAAAGCGCTCTCCCTGGTTCCGAGGGCGGCGCCGTCAAGGCCAACGATGAAGCCCCACGTCGCCGTGATCACGCTCGGCGTAAAGGACTTCGAGCGCGCCCGAAGGTTCTACAGCGAGGGCCTCGGCTGGGCGATCCAGCAGGAGGACGACAACTGGGTCTGCTTCCTCCTCGGCGAAGGTTCCACGGCCCTGGCGCTCTACCCCTGGGATGAGCTCGCGGAGGACGCGGAGGTGCCCGCTCACGGCACTGGCTTTCGCGGTGTCACGCTGGCGCACAACGTCCGGTCAGAGGAAGCGTGTCGAGGAGGTGCTCGCCGAGGTTGAGAGAGCCGGCGGGAAGGTTGTCAAGACGGCTCAGCGGACCTCTTGGGGCGGCTACGGCGGCTACTTCGCCGACCCCGAGGGCTACCTGTGGGAGGTAGCGACCGGCGCGACGCAACTTCCTTTCTCCGAGTAGAGGCGAACATATGTTCTATGATGGCCGGAGCCTCTTCTAGGCTCGCGGTCCCTCGTGGAGGAGTATTTCGGTCCCTCGGGCCGCCTCGAGGCGGCGCTTCCGGGCTTCGAGCCGCGGGCCGGCCAGGCTGCGCTCGCCCAGGCCGTCCTCGACTCCCTCGAGGACGACGAGCATCTGCTAGCCGAGGCCGGGACGGGCACCGGCAAGAGCCTGGCCTACCTGATCCCAGCCCTCGTCTCCGGGCAGCGCGTCGTCGTGGCGACCGCGACCAAGGCGCTTCAGGAGCAACTCCTCACGAAGGACGTGCCAGCCGCGGCCGCGGCGCTCGGTCGCACGGTGCGCGTGGTCGTCCTCAAGGGCAGGCAGAACTACCTCTGCCGTAAGAGCGTCGCCGGCGTCGACCAGCTCGGGGGCCTCTTCACGAGCTCCGAGGACGCGGCCGACTACGAGCGCCTCGCCGAGTGGATGGAGACCACCGAAACGGGTGACCGGGCAGAGCTTCCCTTCGAGCCGAGCCACGCGCTCTGGTCCGAGGTCAGCGTCGGCGCCGACCGCTGCGCCGGCCGGCGCTGCCCCTTCATCGCCTCCTGCTACGCCGAGGCCGCCCGGGCGCGGGCCGCGGAGGCCGAGCTCGTGATCGCCAACCACGCGCTCTACTTCGCCGACGTCGCCCTGCGCTCGCGGACGGATGGGAGCGGAGTCTTGCCGGAGCACGATGCCGTCGTCTTCGACGAGGCCCATCGACTCGAGGAGGCCGCCTCCTCCTGGTTCGGCGGCCGGGTCTCGCTCGCGCGCATCCGGCAGCTCGCGCGTGACGTCGAGCGCCATGCTCGCGAGACCGAGTCGACGCCTCCCGCGAGGGCTCTCGCCGACGTCGACCGGGCCGGCGCCGCGCTCGTGAACACCTTCGATCCCGGCTCGGGACGGCGGCGCCTGACCGCGGCCGACGAGGAGGAGCTCGGGTACCTCGGAGGCGATCTTTCCCGGAGCCTGCGCCAGCTCGCGGACGATCTTGCCGGCAGCGGCGAGGAGGCCGACGCGCTGGCGCGCCGCGCTCTCGCTCTGCAGGAGGATGTCGAAGCCTGCATGGCTCACGACGACCCCGACCGCGTGGTGTGGGCGGAAGCGGGCGCCCTCGCGTGGGCGCCCGTCGACGTCTCCGAGATCCTGCGGGAGGAGCTCTGGGGGAGCGGGCCGACTTCCGTGCTCGTTTCCGCGACCCTGGAGCCCGACTTCCTGCGCGCGCGGCTCGGGCTCGACGAGGCGCGGCAGCTCGTCCTGCCCTCGCCGTTCGACTATCGCGAGCAGGCCCTCCTCTATGTGCCACCGCGCTTTCCTGAGCCGCGGTCGCCCGGGTACGACGCGCGTCTCGCGGACGAGATCGTCGCCCTCTGCAACCTCTCGCGCGGCCGGGCGCTCGTCCTCACCTGCTCGTACCGCGCCCTCCACGACCTCGTCGAACGGGCGCGCCCGAGGCTCCACTATCCCCTGCTCGTGCAGGGAGAGGCGCCGCGGGAACGGCTGCTGGAGCGCTTTCGGGACGACGTCGACTCGGTCCTGTTCGCCACCGCGACGTTCTGGCAGGGGGTGGATGTGGCGGGGGAGTCCCTCTCCCTCCTCGTCGTCGACAAGCTGCCCTTCTCCTCTCCCGGCGACCCGCTCGTCGAGGCGCGCTGCGAGCGGATCGTCAGACAGGGCGGAGACTGGTTCTCCGACTACGCCCTCCCGGCCGCGGTCCTGCAGCTCAGACAGGGATTCGGCCGGCTCATCCGCGGCCACGCGGACGAAGGGGTCGTCGCCGTGCTGGACTCCCGGCTGCATACGCGCGCCTATGGGAGACGTTTTCTCGAGGCGCTTCCGCCCGCGCGGCTTGTGCTCGCGCGAGAGGCCGTGGCCGACTTCTTCGGTCACGGTGCGCGCGCGACTGCTTGATACCTTTTTCGGCGCGTGGCCAAGAAGAAGAAGAGCCGGGTCCCGGCCCCGCCCAGACCGGCCCAGGCTCGCGAACGACGTGTGCAGGCGCCTCAGCGGCGCGTCGAGCACAGGGAATCGAGTCGATCGCGGCTGTGGTTTCTCCTCCTGGGCGCGGCCATCCTCGTCGTCGCCGTGGGCGTGGGCGTCGCCATGGCCTTCCGCGGGGGCGGAAGCGAGGCTGCGCAGAACGGGGTCGACGGGCCGTGCGTGCGCCAGACGTTCTCCCCGCAGGGCCGGACGCACATCGACAAGCTGAGCAAGGACTTCGTCTACAACTCGTTCCCGCCGACGAGCGGGCCCCACTACCCGCCGGGCCCCAAGGCTCCGGTCGTCTGGGGCAGCTACGACACGCCCCTCGACGAGGTCGCGGTCGTTCACAACCTCGAGCACGGAGGGGTAGTCGTTCAGTACGGCTCGAAGGTGCCGCAGTCGACCGTGGCGCAGATCGCTCAGTGGTACAACGCGAGCCCCCTCGGCCTGGTCGTGGCCCCTCTGCCGCCGGTCTCTGAGATCCAGGCCAAGCCGCCCGCGGACGTGGACAACAAGATCTTCCTGACGGCCTGGACGCATCTGGCGACCTGCTCGACGTTCGACGAGTCGGCCTTCAACCACTTCCGCGACGACTACCGCGGCCCAACCGGCGACGCGCCGGAGAAGTTCCCGCTCGAGGCCTTACAGCCGGGCGGCCAATAAGCTTCCCCTACCCACCTCGAGCCGGGGTGGCGGAACGGTAGACGCGGGGGACTTAAAATCCTCTGCCCGCAAGGGCGTGTGAGTTCGACTCTCACCCCCGGCATTAGCTTCTTAGCAGGATTTTCGCCAATCTTGCACGTGGCCAAAAACTCGCATTCTTCGCCAGCGATCCGTCTCGGTCGTGAAGCCATGGGCGAACGGCTCGGCGGCTTCATCTACGGCACGATCATCGCCCTCTCGGTCCTCGTCGCGGGGGCGAAGGCGTATCCCCACGAGGCCGGCAAGATCGCCGTGCTTCT